>JAQSWW010000104.1 GCA_029266415.1 Actinomycetospora sp.
CCGCGCGTACAGCGCCGCCACCCGCTCCGCGGCCTCCGCGGTGTCGCACCCCACCACGATCCGGTCCGGGTTCAGGAAGTCGTGCACCGCCGAGCCCTCGCGCAGGAACTCCGGGTTCGACACCACCGCCACGTCCGGGCGGTCCAGCAGCTCCGCGGTCCGCCCCGCCGTGCCCACCGGCACCGTCGACTTGTTCACCACCACCGTCCCCGCCGCCAGCAGCTCACGGGTCTCCTCGACCACCGTCTCCACCGCGCGCAGGTCGGCCACCCCACCCACACCCATCGGCGTCGGCAGACACAGGAACACCACCTCGGCGTACGCCTCGGCCGCATCCGCACCACCGGCCGGGAACCCCGTCACCGCGCTCGGCGCCCCCACCACGAACGACAACCGCCCCGCCGACACCTGCTCGGACACCAGATCGGACAGACCCGGCTCCAGGATGTCCACCACACCCCGACGCAGCCGCTCCACCTTCGCGGTGTCGATGTCGGCGCACACCACCTGGTGCCCCAGCGACGCCAGACACGCCCCCGTGGTCAGCCCGACGTATCCCGTCCCCACCACGGCCACCCGACGCGTGAACACGGCTCCCCCTCAAGGTCCTCCGCGGATGAAGTCCGCACCCCACGCTGCCAGATCACGCTCCGGACCCGGGGCCCGGTCCCCGCCGGGCGTGACGAGGAGGCCGGGATGGCCGAGCGGGTGAGCGGTTCGCTGCGCCTCGACGACGGGACCCGGTCGCTCGACGAGCACCCCGACGGCCGCTACGCGTTCTGATCGGCCTCCGCGGTCTCCCGCACGCGACGCCGGTCGAGCAGCGTCTCCAGCAGCAGGAACGCCAGCAGGCTGGCGCCCAGCAACGGCACGGCGACGCCGACCGCGATCGTCACGACGACCACGGCCGCGAGCAGCCCGCGCGGCAGCGACCGCAGGACACCGTCGGCGGGCACGTGCCCCGGCCGCCGGCCGGGGCCGCGGCGCCACCACAGGACGTAGCCCCAGACGACGACGCACGCGAGCCCGAGGGCGAGCACCGCGAGGACGACCTGGTTGGCGACCCCGAACAGGTAGCCCATGTGCGCGTCGATCCCGTAGGTCGCGAGCTTCGCGGCGAGCGGCCAGTCGGCGAACCGCACGACGTCGACGACCTGGCCGGTGTCGGGGTCGACGGCGATCGCGTCGTGCTCCTCGGGCCAGGTCCGGTCGATCTGGCGGACGGTGGTCGCCGCGCTGGGCTCCTCCCCGGGCGTGATCTCGATCAGCCCGTCGAGGCCGAGGTCGGCGGCCGTGCGGGCGGCGACGTCGAACGACGCCGGTGACGTCGCCACGGGCGGCATCGGCGCCCCGCCGTGGCCGTCGTGGCCGGCGTGCGCTCCCGTCCCGGGGAGGGCCGTGCCCGGCTCGGGGGTCTCCCACGAGAGCTGCGCGCGCAGGGCGCCGATGTTCTCGCCGGCGTAGGTCGACCACGTCAGCCCGGTGGCCGAGAGGAACAGCAGGCCGGCCGCGGCCCACAGGCCGACGACGGCGTGCCACGACAGCAGGCGGGCCCGGCGCCCGCCACGGGTGCGCGGGACGAGGAGGGCCGACGCGCGTTCCCGGCGGCGCCGCCGGACCAGCCCGACCCAGAGGGTGAGGCCCGCGAGCACCAGCACCCACAGCCAGGACGCCGCCAGCTCGGTGTAGAGCCGGCCGGGCTCACCGAGGTGCAGGGTGCGGTGCAGCTGGTCGACCCAGGCGCGCAGCGGCATCGCCTCCCCGGAGCCGTAGGTCTCGAGCACCCCGCGCAGGTCGCCGGTGTGCGGGTCGACGAAGGCGGTGCGGTGGTACGAGTCGGGCAGGGCGGGGTCGTCCGCGATCACCTGGGTGGTGTCGGCCGGTGTCGGGCCGGGGCGCACGGAACGCAGCCGGGTGCCCGGCATCGCGTCCGTGCCGGCCCGCACCTGGTCGGCGAGCGGCACCTGCGCGTCCGAGGCCGACACCGTCAGCTCGTCGCGGTAGACCACCGGCTCCAGCGACGGCATGAGCGTGTAGGCGAACCCGGTCAGCGCCGCGAGCAGCAGGAACGGCCCGACGAGCACGCCTCCCCAGAAGTGCACGCGCAGCACCAGGGGCCGCAGCAGCGCCGCGCTGCCCCGGCCCGCGGGGGCCCGGGGCGGGGCGGGCCGGTGGTCGACGGACACGCGGACCTCTCGGGGTCAGTGGACGAGCAGCATGAGGGCCATCCCGGCCCCGGTGACGGCCTGGCACCCGAGCTGCACGGCGGGGGCGTCGACGACGCGGCCGACGACGCCGCCACCACCGCCGCCCGCCACCACGAGGGACGTCGAGCGCGCGAGCACCGCGACGGTCGCCCCGGCGTGCACCAGCAGGTACACCGCCAGCGCCACCCCGACGGCCGACAGGGCGAGCGGCGAGCCGGCGCCGTGCCCGGCGTGGGCGCCGTGCCCGGCCGTCGCCCCGCCGGCCGGGATCACCACCGCGTACATGGCGACCATCGCGGCGTTGCTCAGCAGCAGGTGCGTCGGGTGGGCGGCGCACCGGTCACCGCCGATCGGCGAGCCGAGCGCCCGGCCGCGCGCCCGCAGCGCCACGAGCCGCACCGCCCACGAGGCCCCGATCACCGCGAAGAGCGCGACGCCGGCGAGCGGGGGCAGCACCGTCGCGGTGGCGGGCAGGATCATCGCCGCCATCGCGAGGGCCATGACGACGTGGTTGGCCTCCGCCGCGGCGGCCGGGCCCTCGTGCCGGGCACGGCGTCGCCAGAGGCTCACGGTGCACAGGAGGGCGGCGGCCAGGAAGAGCGCGGCGAACGCCCCGGCGAGCGGTGCGGGCAGGGTCACCGGGCGTCCGCGGCACGGAGCGGAGCGGAGCTGCCGGGCGCCGCGAGGAGGCCGTCGAGCACCCCGGCGCGGGCGTCGTCGACGATGACGGCGAGCTGCGCGAGGCTCATGCGGATCGACTGGCCGAAGTCGTCGGTGATGACCACGCGGCGGTCGTCGTCGGCGGCGGGGTCGACCCAGAGCTCGGGGCAGCCGCACGAGCACTGCCCGCAGAACGTGGCGACGTGCTGCAGACCGCCCATCGCTGTCGGCGCGTTCTCCGTCATGGCGTTCCTCCGTGGGCCGGGTGTCGGCGGGACCGTACGACCGTGCCGGCCCGGCGCCCACCGTTCGCCCCGCCGCCCGGGGTACGAGTGCCCGGTCGGCGGAGCGTTCTCAGCGGCCGCCCCGCTCCTTCTCAGGGAGCGGTCGCCGGGTGGTGCGGGTCGGCGCGGGGCTACCGTCGGCGCACGGTAGGGACCGCCGGCGCGCTCGTGGGCCCGCTTTGTCGGGACGGTCACGGCCGGGAACTCCGCGGGCCCCTGCGACGACGCAGTGACGACGCAGGTGAGGTCGGGCGGGACGCGGCGAGGAGCGCACGGGTGGACGACGCGAGGATCACGGCGCTGGCGCTGCGCGCCCGGGAGGGACCGCGCCGCCGCCGGTGAGTTCGTCGCGGTCACCCAGCACCAGGTGTGGCGTCTGCTCGTGCACCTGGCCGACCCCTCGGTGGCCGAGGAGCTGGCGCAGGAGACCTACGAGCGCGCGCTGGGCTCGCTGCGCCGCTACCGGGGCGACGCGCCGGCCCGCAGCTGGCTGCTCTCGATCGCGCGCCGCGTCGCCGCCGACCACCTGCGCCGGCGCGCCCGCCGTCCCGTGAGCCCGGCGTCCCTGGCCGACGACGACCGCCCGTTCGGCCAGCCGCCCGGGTCCGACCCGGCGGAGTCGGTGGCCGTGCGGCACGCCCTCGACGCGCTCGCCGCCGACCGCCGCGAGGCGTTCGTGCTCACCCAGGTGCTCGGCCTGGCCTACGACGAGGCGGCCGCGGTCGTGGGTTGCCCGATCGGCACCATCCGCTCGCGGGTCGCCCGGGCGCGCGCCGACCTCGTGGCGGCGCTCGGCGAGCCGCCGTCGGCCGAGCGTCCGCACCGCTCGGGGTGACCGGGAACCGGGGACCCGCCGGCGGCGACCAGCAGGGCATGGACTGCGACCGGTGCCGCGAGGCGATGTCGGCCGCGCTCGACGGCGAGGCCGACGCCGCGGAGCGGGCGGCGGTCGAGGCGCACCTGGCCGGCTGCCCGGACTGCCGCGCGTGGCAGCACTCCCTCGCCGACCTCACGGCCGTCACCCGCCGCGCCCGCACCGGAGTCGCCGGCAGGGGCCCCGACCTCGTCGCCCGCGTCGTCGACCACGCCCCCGGGCCGCTGGTGCGCTGGCGCGGCACGGCCGCCCGTGCCGGGCTCGCGGCGGTGGGGATCGCGCAGGCGGCGATCGGGCTGGTCGCGCTGCTCGGCGCGGCCACCCACACCCACACCGGGACGGCGCACACGACGCACGAGAGCGCGGCCTGGAACATCGCGCTCGGGGTGGCGTTCCTCGCCGGCGCGCTGTGGAGCCGGCACCTCGCGGGGCTGCTGCCCGCGCTCGGGGCGTTCATCGCGCTGCTCGCCGTGGTCAGCGGGCTCGACCTCGTCGCCGGGCGCGTCGACCCCGGGCGCGTCGCGTCGCACCTGCTGCTGGTCGTGGGCTTCGCGCTCGGTGTGGCCGTGGTGCGCACCGTGCCCCGCCCCGGACGCGGACCGACACCGGGCGCGCGCTGGTGGCGCCGCGACGAGCGGCCCGCCCCGGACACCGCCGCGACCGCCGCCCGGCGCGGACGGGTGTGGGAGTCCGACGTGGCGTGACCCGGGGAACCAGCGGGCTCTGCGCACCGACCTGGAGGACGGCGCCGCCCGGTGCCGCGCGCCGACACGAGGAGGTCCCCCCGGATGGCCACGCGTTCGAGGCCCGTCGTCGCGGTCGCCGTCGTGGTGCTGGTCGCGGCCGTCGTCCTCGGTGGCGTGCTGCTCTCCGGCGGGTCGCAGGACCCGGGCCGGGCGATCCCCCTGACCCCGGCGCCCGCGACCTACCCGACGGGCGTCGAGAACGGGGTGGTCGTCGCCGGCGGGCCCGCGCCGCACACCCTCGACCTCTACGAGGACGCGCTCTGCCCGGCGTGCCGGGCCTTCGAGCAGCGGGCGGGCACCGCGATCGCCCCGGCCGTCGCGACCGGCCGCGTCCAGGTGCGCTACCACCTCGTGAACCTGCTCGAGCAGCGTTCCGACCCGGCCGGCTACTCCACGGGCGCCGCCAACGCGATGATCTGCGCGGCGGAATCCGGCGCCTTCCCCGCCGTGCAGCGAGTCTGTACGCCGCCCAGCCGCGCGAGGGCGGGCCCGGCTACGACACCGGCCGACTCGTCGACCTCGGCCGGCGCGCCGGCGCCGGCGCCGGGTACGCCGAGTGCGTGCAGAGCGGGCGGTACAACGCGCAGATCGCACAGAACCACCAGCAGGCGGTCGCGGACCCGGCGCTGCAGCGGGACGGGAGCTTCGGGTCGCCGGCGGTCGTGCTCGACGGGCGGCTGCGGGAGCCCGGCGCGTCGGAGCTGGACGCGGTGCTGGCGGGCTGAGCGCGCATGATCGCTCCGGGTGCTCCGGATGTCCCGCCGAGCGGGCTCGACGGAGCACCCGGGGCGATCACGGGGGCGAGACGGTGGATCCGCAGGATCGGCGCGGCCTGGTGGTGGCGGATGTGGGACGAGCCGCCCGAGGTCCTGCGGTTCGCGGTGCCGGCGAGCGACGCGTGCGCTCCCGCCCCGGCCTCTGGGGCCGTGCGCCGGGTGCTCGACGCGCGCGTCCGCACCTCCATCGAGGGCGTACCGGTCGCGTCCGCGCGTACGCCGTGGTCGACGCGGCCGCTGAGCTGGGCCTGCACGATTCGCGCGGCCACGGCCTCGGTGGCCTGATCACGCCAGGCCCACCAGCCCCGCGGCCCAGGCGGGGAACGTCGCGACGATCGCGACCACGATCGCCAGGTACCAGGCCGCGAGGCCCCAGCTGTGGTGGCGCAGCGGTGCCGGCGCCCCGCCGAACCGGCCCGCGCGCAGGATCACGACGGTGACGCCCCAGAACATCGCGATCGTCGCCACCCAGGCGACCGTGCACCACGGGCACAGCGCGCCGATGACGCCGAGGCTCTGGGCGATCAGCCAGTGCACGAAGAGCATCCCGGCCGTCGTGCCCGCCTGCAGGCCCCACCAGGCCCAGCGCGGCAGAGCGACGCCGCCCAGCACGAGCGCGCCCAGCGCTGCGGCGACGGGGTAGGTCAGCAGGCCCAGCACCGGGTTCGGGAAGCCGAGCACCGCGGCCTGCTCGGTGCGCATGATCGTGCCGCAGGACAGCACCGGGTCGATGCTGCAGGACGGGACGTAGGCGGGGTCGGCGAGCAGCGCGAGCTCGTCGAGCAACAGCACCACCGACACCAGCGCGCCCACCAGCCCGCCGACGAGCAGCACCGCGCCGGTGCCGCGTCCGGCGCGCTTCCCCGCGACCGGCAGGACGTCGGTCGGGTGCTCCGGGGCGGGCGGCGGCGTGGGCGTGGTGGTGACCATCGCCGTGCTGGTCGCCCGCCGAGCCCCGCGAGTTCCCGTGGCGGTGTCGGCGGCCGCCCGCCCCCGTGCCCCCGGTCGACCGCATGGCGCTGCAGGCGGTCGGCCTAGACTCGGCCGACGACCGCCCGTCGGGGTGGACGACGCAGGAGGAACCCAGCAGGTGGAACGGCACGCCCGATGAGGCCCCGATGAGCCAGCCAGAGGGCCGGCCCGGGCCCGCACCCGGCGCCACGGGGTCACCGATGCCCCCCTACGGGTGGATCGCACGCCTGGGTGACTGGTGGCAGGCGCGCGCCGACGGCCGTGCGGCGCTCCCGAGCACCGAGCCGGGGCGTCCGGCCGGGACGCCGACGCTCGAGGAGTACCACCAGGACTTCCTGGCGCGTGTCCACCGCGAGCGGCTGCGCCTGGACCTCGAGATCGCCCCGATGCACCAGTCGCGCGCCGCCCTGGGCGCCCGCATCCCGGAGACCGAGCAGGCCCTCGAGCGGGTGCGCGCGCAGCTCGACGCCATCCCGGTGCTGCTCGACGCCGACCAGCTCGCCGTACGCCGCGGCGGCGAGACCGACACCCCCGACGACGTCGTCGCCGCCCGCCGCGCCCGCGAGCACGAGGCCACGCGCCGACCACTCGTGGACGAGGCGGCACGGCTGCACGCGCAGCTCACGCAGATGCGCGTGGAGTACGCCCGGCTGCGCAGCTCGATCCGTGCGAGCGAGCTCGTCGGCGCCACCCGCGTCCGCCGGCTCCACGCGCAGGTCATGCGGCGGGTCAGCGCGTACGAGCGCCACCTCGTGCGCCGCCACCCGGCGGGCGACCGCATCGGCCCGGCGCTGGCGGCGCAGCACCCGGTGGTGCCGGGCTGGGTCGCGGCCGCCGAGACGGGCGACCCCGGCGATCCCGGGACCGTACCCACGACCGGGCCCACGACCGGGCCCACCGCCGTCCCGACGGGACCGCCCACCGGCCCGGACCCCGCCCCCGGCACGACCGGCCCGAGCACCCCGACCTTCCGGGACCTCGGGGCCCCGACCCCGCAGGAGTAGCCATGCCCCGCTGGCCCCGGC
The DNA here is from genome assembly GCA_029266415.1 of Actinomycetospora sp. Lineage (GTDB taxonomy): Bacteria > Actinomycetota > Actinomycetes > Mycobacteriales > Pseudonocardiaceae > Actinomycetospora. The sequence goes on from JAQSWW010000104.1 coordinate 7,545, forward strand.
GCCGCGCGGGCGGCGCCCGCCCCCCGGCCCCGACATCGCCCTCGAACCCGACCGCGCCGCAGGGTGCCTCGGGCCCCCCGCTATCGACGCTGCCGGGCGTCGCGACCGCGGCGGGCACGCCCGAGGAGCGGCGGTTCGCCCAGGTCTACGCGGCGGACCGCGTCGGGCCCATGCCCTACCCCAACCAGGCCACCCCGGACGTCGGCACCGCCCGCGGCCGCGTGCGCACGCTCGTCGCCGAGCTGCTCGACGGCGTCGACGAGGGCACCGGCGGAGCGCTCGACCCGCTGATCGCGTCCTGGGCCTCGGGCTGGATGTCGCGGATCGACTCGCAGCACGCCGACCACCAGGCCGTCATCGACCGCCTCGTCGGGGGCGCGCGCCAGCAGCTCGCCGAGGCCGAGGCCGCCCACGAGCGCGACCGGCGCGCGCTGGCGATCGCGCGCCGCGACTACGAGGAGGCCCGCGAGCGCCTCACCGAACCGGTGGGGGCGGCGGCCGGGTCGGCCGTGTCCTCCGCGTCGTCGTCGGGGCCCCGCGAGGACCGTGGCGGGCGTCCCGACGCGTACGACCGGCAGGAGGCCCCGTACCGTCCGGACGGCCCCCCGGCCGACCCCCCGACCGGCCCGATGCCGCGCCCGGTGACGGGGCACGCCTCGCGATCCCCCGAGCCCTTCCCCCACCGTGGAGACCCGATGAGCCACGACCCGCGCGAGACGGGCCAATGAGCGCGCCGCGGGGTGGCGGCCTGCGCGCCCGGTTCGGGGGCGGCGGCCCGCGGCGGACGGCCGGCCCGGGCGAGCCCGCCCCCGACGCCCGCCCGCGCTCGTACCGCGACGCCACGCTGATGATCAACCGCTCGCGCGAGGACTACCTCGCGCTGGGGATCATCGTGCTGGCCATCGGCGGCGACATCGCCGCGTTCTACGTCGTGCTCGCGCGCGTCTTCCGCGGCTCGCCGTTGCTCATCGTGCTGGGCACCGTCGGCTTCGCGGCCGCCGCCGTGGGCCTCGCGCACCTCGTGGGCCAGGGCCTGGCCCGCCGGCGCTGCGGCGACCCCCGCGCCTCGACCACGCTCACCGTCCTCGCCGCCGTGACCTGGCTGGTGCTGGGCGTCGCCGCGTTCTTCTCCCGTCTGCTCACCCCGGGCGGCTCCTCGTCGGGCGGCTTCGGCTCGGGCGGGGGCGGCTTCGGCTCCGGGAGCGGCGGGTTCGGTTCCGGTGGCGGGGGCTTCGGTTCCGGCGGGGGCGGCTTCGGCGGGTCCTCGTCGGGCATCGAGCTCTCCGCGGTCCTGCCCGCGGCACTCTTCGGCGCGCTGTTCCTCGCCAGCGGCATGGCGGCGATGGTGGCGACGTTCGTGTCGTTCAACCCGGTCGCGGGGGCGCTGCGCCGCGCCGAGCGCCGGATGCACGACGCCACCGAGCAGGAGCGCCACAGCCGCGCCGAGCTCGAGCGCGCCCGTGAGGCGCTGCGTCAGCAGGAGAACGAGCGCGAGCGCGAGGACCAGCGCTGGCGGGCCGCCCGCCAGCAGGTCGTCGCCGAGATGCTCGAGCTGCAGAACTACGCCCGCACGCTCATGGCGTCGAAGAAGGGCAACCCGTCGGTGACCGACGGGCTCACCGGCTCGTCGTTCTACCCGCTGTTCACCCCGGCCAACGAGGTCGTGCCCGGCGAGGAGGCCCCGCCGGAGTTCCGCCCGTTCACCCCCGCCGCGCCCGCGCCCAGCACGAACGGAGACCACCGTTGAGTCTTGCGGCACGCAGCGCAGCGGAGCTGCCGCGCCGGAGGCGGGGCGCTGCGGCACGCAGAGCAGCGGAGCTGCCGCGCCGGAGGCGGACCGCAGCACGTGTTGCTGGCCTGCTGTCCCTGGTCCTCACCGGTGCGCTCGTCGCCGGCTGCTCGAGCGGTGAGGACGCCGCGGGCGGCGGCTTCTCCGGCGGCGGCGGGGGCGCGCTGTCCTGCCCGACGCCCGTGGGCCCGATGGCCTTCGCGGTGTCGGGGCGGTCGAACAGCCCCGAGCCGGGCCTGCCGCAGCCGGTGCAGGACGCGACGGTGTCCGTGCTGTCCCGATCGGTCGACGAGGGCTACGAGCCCCGGATCACGCTGATCAACGTCGACGGGCGGCCGACCTCCGCCGGCAACGACACGTTCCGCACCGACGCCGGCAACGCGATCGCCGCCGAGGACGACCGCAACGCCTTCCTCGACGGCTTCGGCTCCGCGGTGACCGAGCTCCGGGCCCAGACGCCCGAGGTCGACGTGCTCGGCGCGCTCGACCTCGCCGGGCGCTCCGCCGGAGGGGGTGGGCAGGGCGGCAACCGCCCGGGCACCGTGCTGCTCGTCGACTCCGGGCTCTCCACGGTCGCCCCGCTCGACTTCCGCCAGCGCGGCCTGCTCGAGGCCCCGCCCGAGGAGACCGTCGACGCGCTGCGGGCGAGCAACGCGCTGCCGGGCCTGCAGGGCACCACGGTGGTCCTCGCGGGCCTCGGGGACGTCGCCGAGCCCCAGCCCGCGCTCAGCCCGGCGCAGCGCCAGTCGCTGGTGGCGCTGTGGACCGCGATCGCCACCGCGGGCGGGGCGAGCTGTGTGGCCGTCGTGCCCGAGCCGCGCGGCGGGGACGCCCCCACCGACGCCCCGGCGGTGAGCGTGGTCGACCTGCCGCCGCCGCCCACGATCACGCCGGGACGCGCGACCGCCCTGCCCGACGACAATTCCGTCGGTTTCCAGCCCGACACCGCCGAATTCCGCGACCGCAATGCCGCGCGCGGTGTCCTGGCTCCGTTCGCGCAGTTCCTGACCGAGTCACCGAACCGCCGCATCGCGCTCACCGGCACCAGTGCCCGCGCCGGGACGCCGCAGGGGCAGGTCGACCTCTCCACCCGGCGCGCGGAGGCCGTGAAGGCCCTGCTCGTCGAGCTGGGGGCGCCGGCGGACCGCATCAGCACACGCGGCGTGGGCAGCCAGTTCCCCGGTTACGTCAACGACGTGGGGCCCGGCGGCCGCCAGTTGCCGGGTCCGGCGAGCGCCAACCGGACGGTCATCGTGGAGCCGTCGGAGTAGTTCGCTCGCGGCGGTGATCGGGCACCCCGACGCTGACGGACCGTGACGACACAGCCCGGGACGCGTGTTCCCGTAGAAACGTGGCTGCCATCACATACCGAAGTGGTCACGGAGATCCGCAGGCGCGCGCACCCGGTCGGAGCAGCGCCGATGGGCCCGTCCGCCCGACTCGGCCGGTCCCGACTGTATCGATTTTGTCGACCGTACGGCGTTGCGGGTGCTTCCCGGTCGCTCCCCGGCTGCCTAGCGTCGGCTCCCCGGAAGCGTCACCGACGTCCGGAGGACACATGACCGCAGCCGCAGACCGGAGCCCCGACACCGCGGCTGGCCTCGACACCGAGGCCCCTGATTTCGACCCGTCAGTCCACCAGGAGTTCGGCGAGAACCCCAACGAGGTCCGCGACACGAACCACTATCACGAGGAATACGTGAAGGGGTTCGTGGACAAGTGGGACGACTACATCGGCTGGGAGGGCCGGGCCGCCAGTGAGGGCTCGTTCTTCATCGACCAGCTCTCCGCTCGTGGGGTCGAGAAGGTCCTCGACGTCGCCACGGGCACCGGGTTCAATTCCGTGCAGCTCCTGAAGGCCGGGTTCGAGACGGTCTCCGCCGACGGCAGCGCCGAGATGCTCGCCAAGGCCTTCGAGAACGGCCGTCAGCACGGCCACGTGCTGCGCGTGGTCCAGGCCGACTGGCGCTGGCTCAACCGTGACGTGCACGGCGAGTACGACGCGATCATCTGCCTCGGCAACTCGTTCACGCACCTGTTCAACGAGCGCGACCGGCGCAAGGCGCTGGCCGAGTTCTACGCGATGCTCAAGCACGACGGTGTGCTGATCCTCGACCAGCGCAACTACGACGAAATCCTCGACCACGGATTCTCGTCGAAGCACAAGTACTTCTACTGCGGCGACACCGTCACCGCGGAACCGGAGTACATCGACGACGGCCTGGCCCGCTTCCGGTACACGTTCCACGACGATGGTTCGGTGTACCACCTGAACATGTTCCCGCTGCGCAAGGACTACGTGCGCCGGCTGATGCGGGAAGTCGGCTTCCAGAAGATCGACTCGTACGGCGACTTCCAGGAGACCTACGGCACCGAGAGCCCGGACTTCTGGATCCACGTCGCGGAGAAGACCTACCGACCGGATGACGAATTGACCGAGAGCTACTCGACCGCGGTGCACACCGCGCGCGACTACTACAACTCGACCGACGCCGACACCTTCTACCACGAGGTCTGGGGCGGCGAGGACATCCACGTCGGGCTCTACGCGACGCCCGACGAGCCCATCGCGCCCGCCTCGCAGCGCACGGTGGAGCGCATGGCCGAGGGCATGGACATCACCGCGGAGACCCGCATCCTCGACATGGGCGCGGGCTACGGCGGCTCGGCCCGCTGGCTGGCCAAGCAGTACGGCTGCCGCGTGACCTGCCTGAACCTCAGCGAGGTCGAGAACGAGCGCAACCGGGAGAAGAACCGCGCGCAGGGCCTCGACCACCTCGTCGACGTCGTCGACGGGTCGTTCGAGAGCATGCCGGTGCAGGACAACTTCTACGACCTCGTCTGGTCGCAGGACGCGTTCCTGCACTCCGGCGAGCGCCGCCAGGTCGTCGCCGAGATCGAGCGCGTGCTCCGGCCCGGCGGGCAGGTGGTGTTCACCGACCCGATGGCCGACGACCGCGCCGACACCTCGGCGCTGGCGCCGATCCTCGCGCGGCTGCACCTCGACACCCTCGGGTCGCCGGGGTTCTACCGCGACGAGTTCACGAAGCTCGGCTTCGCCGACATCACGTTCGAGGACCACACCGACCAGCTCACGACCCACTACGGGCGCGTGCTGGCCGAGCTCGAGGCCGCGGAGCCGCGGTTCAAGGGCACGATCTCGGACGAGTACATCGCGAACATGAAGACGGGCCTGCAGAACTGGGTCAACGGCGGCCGCAGCGGCCAGCTGTCCTGGGGCATCTTCCGCATCCGTCGCTGACGCACCGCACGACACGCACGGGGCCGGCCGGCCTTCCCGGCCGGCCCTGTGTCGTGTCCGGCGTGCCAGCGTGAGGGCCACGCTGCAGCACGCAGCATTCAATGCCAGGAAATCCCCCCGGCCGCCACGTCCGCCAGCGCGGCGACGAGGGCGTCGGCCACGGCGTCGCGCCGCCCGGCGTCGCGGCGCAGCGACCGCGACAGCTCGAGGTGCACGAACGCGGTCGACCGGTCCGCGGCGGCGAGGCCCTGGACGTTGCGCCGCCCGAGCAGGTCGGTCCACCGCGGGTCGTCGACCGCGCCGACGCGCTCCCCCGTCGCGGCGAGCCGGTCGGCGACGGCGCCGAGCAACGGCCCGCCGGCGCTCGCCCCGGGCGAGAGGACGACGTCGACGCCGTCGCGGTCGGCGAACCCGTGCAGCTGCAGCTGCGGGAGCCCCCGCACGACGAGCCGCGCCGCGACCCGCGCGAACGGGGTGTCGGCGCGGGCGGCGACGTCGGCGGGGTAGTCGGCCCGCTCGCACGCGTCGAGCGGTGAGCCGGCGGCGCGGTGCGCGCCCGCCTGCAGGTAGAGCGCCTCGGGGCACCGCCGCCACACGCCGAGCCCGACGGCCTCGGTGTCGAGGTCCGCGTTCGGGTGCGGGACCTCGACCACCACGCCCGGCACGACACCGACGCGCACCACCGTCACGAGCCACGCCCGTTCGGTGGCCGGGTCCGAGTGCAGCACGAGCGCCCCGCCGGCCTCGTGGGCGGCGAGGCCGAGCCGTCCGCCCACCGGAACGGCGGCATCGACGTCGGCGCGGGCGAGCGCGTCGGCGAGCTCCTCGAGGTCCCGCACCTCGGCGCCGTGCGGCGGGCGGTAGCGGCCCCGGCGGCGCATCGCGGGGACGGTGCCGGCCACCAGCGCCGCCATCTCCGCCCCGCCCACCCCGCCGACTCTGCCAGCGCGGCTCCGCGACCGGCGGGTCAGACGACCGGCTGCGGCGGGCCCCAGACCGGACGGCTCACCCGCACCGGCGTCCCGGGGACGTGGGCCCGGCGGATCGGGGCACGGCGCGGCGGGAGCGGCACGCTCGCCCCCGGTGCGGGCGCGGTGGGGACGGCCGCCAGCGGTGCACCGGCCGCCACGGGGGCAGCCACCCGCACGGGCGGCGCCGGCGGGCGCACCGGCCGCATCACGATCAGCGGCGGCGGGCGCCGCGTCACGTCGGTCACCGCGGCGGCCGCGCCGGGCAGCACGGTCGTCACCGGCACCTCCGCCACCTCCTCGGGCACCGGGACCGCGTCGGGGATCGCTGCCGCCGCCACCGGCCACGGCCGACGGACCACGGCCGGCGCCGCGAGCCGACGCCGCGGGCGAGAGCGACCGGCCCGGGCGGGCGGGGCGTCGCGGAGCACGTGACGCCCGTCGAGCCCAGGTCCAGA
>JAQSWW010000105.1:0-1032 GCA_029266415.1 Actinomycetospora sp.
GTGAAGCTCATGCGCGCCATCCTCCCGCGCCCGCCGCGGCGGCGATCGGGTTGGGGATCCCGAGGTAGATCGGGTCCTCGCCACGCCCGGTCGCCCAGCTGCGCAGGTGGGCCTTGGCGGGCAGGGTCGCGCTGGTCAGCAGGTCGTGCGCCCAGGGCGCGGCGGCCCGGTCGTCGATCACCGCCAGGGTCGCGGCGACCGTGCGCCACAGCGCCTCCTCGCCGACCGTGTGCCGCCCGAGCACGGCGACGAGCAGGGCCAGGTGGTTGACCACCGCGTGGTAGCGCAGCCGCCGCCACGCCTCCTCGGGGCGGTAGACCAGCGGGGACGCGGGGTCGAGGCCGGGCGGGACGTGGTCGTCGCGGAGGTGCGCGCCCTCGAGGTCGCGCACCCGGCACCCGGTCGGCCACCCGTCGGGACCGGTCTGCAGCAGGGTGTTCTGCGGGTGGGCCTCGAACCCGATCCCGGCCGCACCGAAGAGCTGCAGCAGCGGGACCAGCGACACCCCGAGCCAGCGGCGCAGCCAGCCGTGGACGTCGCCGGTGGCGCGCACGTCGGCGAGCACCGGCGGCTCCTGCCCGTCCGGACCGTCCTCGAGCACCGCGCCCAGCACGCGCCACGCACCCGGCGGGAAGGGCTCGCGGGTGATCACGGTGAGGTCCGCGGCCAGGTCCTCGCCCCCGACCGCGGGGTCGAGGGTGCGGAAGCCCGTGTCGGCGAGCACCCCGAAGCCGGCGGGCAGCGGACCCAGGCCGGCGACGACGGCGGCCGCGTCCACCGCTCGCCACGCCTGCTCGGGCGGGATGGTGCGCAGGAAGTGCGTCAGGCGGGCGTGCAGCGGCAGCTTCCACTGCAGGCCGGACGTGGGATCGACGACGGTGCGCACCGACGACGTCGGCCACACCGGCGGGCCCAGCGGCCCGAGCCACCGCACGACGCCCTCGGCCCCGAGCCGCGCCAGCGCGGGGTCACCGGCGAGCACGCGCGCCTGGAACGGGTGCACCGGTACCGCGGTCCAGCCCGCGGGCAGGT
>JAQSWW010000105.1:1048-16773 GCA_029266415.1 Actinomycetospora sp.
GGCAGGTGCGCGGCAACGGCCGGCGGCGGGGTGGTGGGCTCGCCGCCGGTGACGACGACGCGCGGGTGCAGGGCCAGGTGGTGCAGGACGTACGCGGCGCCGAGCTCGGGCGCCCAGACGGTGAGGTCGTCGTCGTCCAGCCCCTCGGCGCTCTTCGGGGTCGGGTGGAACGGGTGGCCCATCCGCAGCGACTGCTCGGCGTCGCGCGTGGGGTCGCCGGTGTCGCGCGGCGCAGCGGCGAGGTAGCGGGCGGTACGGGCCACGCTGCCGGCGACCAGCGCGGCGAGCCGGTCGACCGGCTCGCCCGCCCCGCCGGCGTCGAGGACGGCCTCGAGCACCGCGGTGACGACCTCCTCGTGCGCGGTCGGCCGCGCCCCCGCGCCGGTGTCCAGCGTCATCTCCGGAGCGAGGCGGTGGTGCCCGGTCGGCGACCAGGTCCGGAGCACGACGCCGAGGGTGCCGACGGGCAGCGTCACCCGGAGCACGTCCCCGTCGCGGGCGACCGGCGGATCCAGCTCGCGCAGCAGCGAGGTGATCAGGCGCTCCCGCGCGGCGAGCTCGGCGCGGGCGCGCGGGGTGAGGGCGTCGCTCACCGGGCGGCGCTGACCGCCGGAGCGCGCACGTCCCGGCGGAAGCGGCGCTTGTAGGCCTCCCAGTCGAACTGCGCGAGGAACTCCGACGCCGCCCGGTAGCCGGCGTCGTACAGCGCGCGGGCGCGCGCCGGAGTGACGCCGAAGTCGAGCAGGCCGACCGCGCCCGCGTCGACGTGGATGGTGCGCGCGGCGACCCAGGGCTGGTTGAGCACTGCCTGGTCGCGGCCGAGGATCATCGTCGTGACCAGCTGTTCGAGCAGGCGCAGCGGGGCGGGCTGCGGGATGTCGAACCAGCGGGAGTGGAACAGGGCGACGCGGTCACCGATGCCGGGCTTGGGGGCGGTGGTGATCGTGACCCCGAACGTCGGCCACGCGGGCTCGCGCCCGTCGGTGCGGTCGAGCGAGTCGATGGGGAAGTTCGAGAGGATCCCGCCGTCGACCAGCGTGGACACGAGGCCGGTGTACGGGTTGGTCAGCGTCGTGGGCTTGAAGAGGAACGGGATCGCCATCGAGGCGCGCACCGCGTCGGCGACCGGCTGCTCGTCGGGGTCGAGCCCGTACACCGAGCGGTAGTCCCACGGCAGGCGGACCAGCTGGCCGAGCGTCAGGTCCGAGCAGGTCACCACCAGCCGGTAGCGCTGCTGGGGTGGCAGGGACGGGTCGTCGATGCGCAGGTCGCCGAAGGTGCGCACGCCCAGCGACGCCAGCTCGTCGGCGACCCAGCTGTGCAGCCACTCGCCCTGGTAGAGCCCCTGCCCGCCGACGAACGCCAGCGCCGGGCCCACCAGGGGCAGGCGCCCGACGCCGCCACGGTCCGCGACCTGGCGGAAGTCGAGCCGTGCCGTGATCTCGCCCAGCTGCTCTCCGGTGGCGCCCGCGGCGGCCACCGCCGCGACGAGCGCGCCGGCCGACGTGCCGGAGACGCGGTGCGGCGTCCAGCCCTGGTCGGTCATCGCCGCGACCGCACCGGCGAGCCCGATGCCCTTGACCCCGCCGCCCTCGAGCACGAGGTCGGCCGGCCGTGTGGTGATCCTGGCCATGGCACCACTCTTCCCCTCGTCGGGCGGGCTCGGCACCGGGGTGGTGGGGTGGGTCGGTGAGACACCCTCTGTCAACCACCGGGTCAGGCGGCGCGTCCGAGGGCGCGGTTGCGGTTGGTGGCGTGGGTGTTCTCGTCGTAGGCGACGCCCTTGGGTTCTCGTCGTAGGCGACGCCCTTGGTCAGGCAGTGCCAGAGGATCTCCAGCCAGCGGTTGCCCAACGCGCGGATCGCGGCGTGGTGGCTTTTCCCTGTTGCGATCTTGGTGTCGTAGAACTCGCGGGCCCAGCCGCTGCGGGTGAGGCTGCAGAACGCCCACTGGTGCACCGCGTCGCCGAGGTAGCGGTTGTGGGCCAGGCGGCGGGCGACCACGAAATCGTTCTTGCCCGAGCGGCGGGTGACCGGTGCGCGGCCGGCGTAGCACTGCAGGGCGTTGGGTGTGTCGAACTGTGCGATGTGTTCACCGATCTCACCGGCGACCCGAGCTGCGAGGCGGTCTCCCAGGCCGGGGAAGCTCAGGTAGATGTCCCCGCCTGGGAAGGCCTTCCCCGGGTCGGGTTCTTTCACGGTGTGGTCACGTCCGCTGCGTGGCCCGCCGAGCAGCAGTTCGGCCATGCGCTTCTCCCAGCCGCGGCGGGCGTCGTGCAGCGCGAGCAGCTGCACCGCGGCCAGGCGGATGCCGGCGGCTTTGGCGCGCACGAGGTAGTCGCGGGTGGGCAGACCCGGAACAGCGAGGGCGTGTTCGACCTGGTCGGCGAACCGGTCGGGCCAGCCGTGGCGGCCAGCGCGGGCGAACGCGACGAGGTCCTCGCGGGAGGCTTCGGCGAGCTCGGGTTGGCTGGGCCAGCGCTCGAGCAGCCGCAGCACCGTGGGCGCCCCGAGATCACTACCGGCCAGGGTCAGCGCGGCCGGGTAGGTGGTCTGCAGGTCCGCGCGCAGCCGGTTGAGCAGTCGGCGTTGGTCGCGGGCGGCGCGTTCGTCGTCACGGCCGATCGCGCGCAGCTCGCCGCCGATCTCGCCATGGGGGATCAGCGTCTTGAGCATGGCGTGGCGGTCCAGCGCCAGCAGACAACAGATGCGGGCGTCCTCGGCGTCGTCCTTCTTGCGTGCCGGGCCGCGACGGCGGGCGACCAGGTCGGGGTTGACCGGGACCACCGCGAAGCCGGCGTCGATCAGCGCCTCGACCAGCAACCCGTGTCGGGTCTCGAGCACCACCCGGATCTCGGCCGGGTCCGGTTCCAGACGCAGCGCCCGCTCGATCAGCGTGGCGACGCCGCTCGGGCCGTGCTCGATCCGGAACTGTTCGATCACTCCTTTCTCCACCGTTCCGAAGGCAACATCGTGGAACTCTTCGGCCCAGTCGATGCCGATTCCCAGCACGGTCCGTTCTCCTTCCGCCGCCGACAGCATGCTCGGCGGACGGGGAAGGCGCTGCGTCGTGCTGATGAACCAGTCCTCGCGGGACCACACCCTCCTGGACGTCAGGCCTTCGCCGGGGCCCGGCAGGGGCGCCGTCTCACCTCAGTCCTCAAGGGACAAGCGCACCAAGCGCTCCCTGCCGGGTTCCACCGTGCGAAGGGAAGGTAGAGCCATCAGCGCGCCCCCCGACCTGTCCGCCCTCGGCGACGAGTCCTTCGTCTCGCTGACGACCTTCCGCCGCACCGGCGAGGGGGTCGCGACGCCCGTGTGGGTGGCCCGCGACGAGGACGGGGACGGCACGCTCGTCGTCACCACCCCGGCGTCGAGCGGGAAGGTCAAGCGGCTGCGGCGCGACCCGCGGGTGGTCCTGCGCCCGTGCGACCGGCGCGGCACCGTCGCCCCGGGCGCGCCGATCGTCGAGGGCCGCGCGGACATCGTCGAGGACCCGGACGCGCAGGTCGGGCCGCTGCGGGCGATCGCGGCGAAGTACGGCTGGGAGTACCGGCTGATCGGCCTCGTCGGGCGCGTGGCTCGGCTGCTCGGGCGCGGCTCGCGCGACCAGGTGATCCTGCGGCTGCGCAGCTGAGGCTCAGCCGCCCGCGTCCCGGCGGGCGAGGTCCGCGCGCGCCTCGTCGCGCTCGGCGCGGGCCTCGTCGCGCTCGGCCCGCGCCGCCTCCAGGTCGCGCTGCGCGTCGGCGAGGTCGCCGCGCAGCACCAGGATCGACGCGGCGCCCGCGATGGTGTGGCCCTCGTCGGCCAGCTCGCGCACCCGCGCGGCGAACTCCACCTGGCGCCGGGAGTACCGCCGCTGCCCGCCCTCGGAGCGGTGCGGGTGGAGCAGGTCGGCGGCGTCCAGGCTGCGCAGGAACGCCGGCGCGACGCCGATGAGGTCGGCCGCCTGCCCGATCGTCAGGGCCGGGTAGTCGGCGTCGTCGAGGCGTTCGACGCCCATGTGGCCCTCCTCGGTGCCCGACGTGCGCGAGCACCCGCCGGGTGCGCCCGACGGGTGCTCGCAGGGGTGACGGTCGGTGTTGCTCGCAGGTGATCGGTCAGGACGTTGGTGCCTCCTCGCTGCCCTGCGGGGTGCCCTCGATGCTGGTGGTGCCGCCGGCGTGCTCGATCTCGATGCGGCGCGGCTTGGCCTTGTCGGCCACCGGGATCGTCAACGTCAGCACGCCGTCGGTGTACGACGCGTGCAACCGCTCGAGGTCGAGGTCACGGCCGAGCATCAGCTGGCGGCTGTAGCGTCCGCGCGGGCGCTCGGCGACGAGGTAGTCGCCGTCGCTGCTCGGGGCGGTGCGCGCGGCGCTGACGGTGAGCGAGTTGCCCTCCACCGACACGTCGATCGAGCCGGGGTCGACGCCGGGCAGGTCGAACGAGGCGACGAAGTGGTCACCGGCGCGGTAGACGTCCATCGGCATCCCGCTGGAGGCCTGGTGACGGGCGGCGCCGGTGAGGCGCTCGAGCGCGCGGAAGGTGTCGAAGGGGTCGTAGTTCAGCAGCACGATCGGTCATCTCCTTCCGTCACCGCACTGCATCTCTGGTGGTTCCGACGTCCATAGTTGTAGCTCCATCTAGAGGTTTCTGTCAAGCAGGAGCGGAAGGAAGTCTCTCCCGGGTGCCGGGTGTCGGCCGGGCATGCGAACGTGTGTTCGTGTCGAGCGAGCCGACGATCCTGCACGCGGATCTCGACGCGTTCTACGCCTCGGTCGAGCAGCGCGACGACCCGTCGCTGCGCGGACGCCCGGTGATCGTCGGCGGCGGGGTGGTGCTCGCCTGCAGCTACGAGGCCAAGGCGCGGGGCGTGCGCACGGCGATGGGCGGGCGGATGGCCCGGGCCCTGTGCCCGGACGCGGTCGTGGTCCCGCCGCGCATGGAGGCCTACAGCGGGGCGAGCCGGGCCGTGTTCTCGGTGTTCTCGTCGGTGACGCCGCTGGTGGAGCCGATCTCGATCGACGAGGCGTTCCTCGACGTCGCGGGGCTGCGACGCATCGCCGGGTCGCCGCCGGAGATCGCGGCGCGGCTGCGGCGGGCCGTCGCCGACGACGTGGGGCTGCCGATCACCGTGGGCGTCGCGGGCACCAAGTTCCTCGCCAAGGTCGCCAGCCGCGTCGCCAAGCCCGACGGCCTGCTCGTCGTGCCCGTCGGCGGCGAGCTCGACTTCCTGCACCCGCTGCCCGTCGAGGTGCTGTGGGGCGTCGGCGAGGTGACCTCGCGCAAGCTGCACGGCCACGGCGTCACCACGGTCGGCGACCTGGCGGCCATCGGTGGGCCGACCCTCGAGTCGCTGCTCGGCCGCGCCGCCGGCCGGCACCTCGACGCGCTGGCCCACGGGCGCGACCCGCGCCGTGTGCAGGTCGGGCGCCGCCGCCTCTCGGTCGGCGCGCAGCGGGCGCTCGGGCGCGACCCGATCTCGCCGGAGCGCACCGACGCGGTGCTGATCGGCCTGGTCGAGCGGGTCACGCGCCGGATGCGCCGGGCCGGGCGCACCGGGCGCACCGTGACGCTGCGGCTGCGCTTCGCCGACTTCGGCCGCGCCACCCGCTCGCACACCCTCGCCGCGGCGACCGACGAGACGGACGCGGTCCTCGCCGCGGTCCGCCTGCTCGCCGCGGCGGCCGGGCCGCTGATCGCCGAGCGCGGGCTGACCATGCTCGGCGTGGCGGTCGGCAACCTCGACGACGCCGGCGGCGCCCAGCTCGAGCTGCCGTTCGCCGGGGACGCCCACCCGCACGCGCTCGACGTCGCGGTCGACGACGTCCGCGAGCGCTACGGCCTCTCCGCCCTCACCCGCGCGACCCTCCTCGGCCGCGACCAGGGCCTCGAGATGCCGATGCTGCCCGAGTGAGGGCCGCTCCTCAGCTCTTCTTCTCCCGCCAGGCGCGCTCGAACGGCAGGCGCCAGGCGTTCGGCGCGATCAGCTGGTGGATGGCGTTCGGTCCCCACGAGCCGACGGGGTAGGGCTTGACCGGCGGGGGATCGACGAGCAGGGGGATGGAGCGCTCCCACAGCGACTCGATGCCCTCGGACGTGGTGAACAGCGTGTGGTCGCCGCGCATCGCGTCGAGGATCAGGCGTTCGTAGGCCTCGAGCACGTCGGCCGCCTCGCCCGTCTCCTGGGTGGAGAACTGCATCGAGAGCTTCTGCAGCCGCATCCCCGGCCCCGGGCGCTTGCCGTAGAACGACAGCGACACGCGCGAGGAGTCCGCGAGGTCGAAGGTCAGGTGGTCCGGGCCCATCGTGCCGACGCCCGAGCCCGGGGGGAACATCGTGCGCGGCGCCTCCTTGAACGCGATCGAGATGATCCGCTGGCCCTCGGCGAGCTGCTTGCCGGTGCGCAGGTAGAACGGGACGCCCGCCCAGCGCCAGTTGTCGAGCCCGACCCTGAGCGCGATGAACGTCTCGGTGTCGGAGTCGTTGGCGACGTCGGGGTGGTCCCGGTAGCCGCCGAACTGGCCCCGCACCACGTCCTGGGGGTAGATCGGCAGCAGCGAGCGGAAGACCTTGTTCTTCTCCTCGCTGATCGACCGCGGCTCGAGCGCCGTCGGCGGCTCCATGGCCACGAACGCCATCACCTGCATGAGGTGGGTGACGACCATGTCCTTGTACGCGCCGGTGGCCTCGTAGAAGTTCGCCCGCGTGTCGAGTCCCAGCTCCTCGGGGATGTCGATCTGGACGTGGTCGATGAAGTTGCGGTTCCAGATCGGCTCGAACAGCCCGTTGGCGAAGCGGAACGCGAGGATGTTCTGCGCCGCCTCCTTGCCCAGGAAGTGGTCGATCCGGAAGACCTGCGACTCGTCGAACACCTTGTGGACGAAGTCGTTGAGGCGCACCGCGCTCTCGAAGTCGTGGCCGAACGGCTTCTCCATGATCACCCGGGCGCCGGCCGTGAGGTCGGCGTCGCGCAGCATCTCCACCACGGCCTGCGCGGCCTTCGGGGGCACCGAGAGGTAGTGCAGCAACCGCGCGTCGTCCCCGAGCTGCGCCTGGGCCTCCTTCACCGCCGAGGTCAGGCCCTCGGGGCCGGCACTCTGGGGCACGTAGGTCAGCCGGGCGGCGAAGTCGTCCCAGGCGTCCTCCGAGAGCCGGTGCATGCCGAAGTTCTGGACCGCGTCGCGGGCCAGCGCGCGGAACTGTTCGGTGTCGATGTCCTCCATCGCGGTCCCGACGATGCGGGTCGCCGGCGCGAGCTCCGACTCCGCGAGGTAGGCCAGCCCGGGCAGGAGCTTGCGCTTGGCGAGGTCCCCGGTGCAGCCGAACAGGACGATCACGTGCGGGGCGATAGGGTCGAGGTCGCGCCGGAACGGGCGCGATCCGGGACCGGGGTAGGCGACGGACTCCACCTCGCGGTCGGTCATGTGACGGGACCGTAGTACCGCGAGTGACGTGTGTGGGTCCGTGCAGCGAGGACTCAGACGCTCTCGAGGAGCCGGCGCAGCGTGTCCAGGTCGCGGGCCACCTGGTCGGCGTCGGCCGCGAACTCCTCGTCGCTCATGCCGTCGCGGTGCCGGACGTGGAACACGACCTCGGCGCCGTCGCCGAGCGGGACCACGCGCAGCGGGTTGAGCACCTCGTGGCCGTCGGGCAGGCGCACGGTGTGGTCGAGCACCCCGAGGTCGTTGGGCGGCGCGAACACCACCTCCACTCGGCCCATCGGCGAGTCCACGAGCCACGTGCCCGGACGGTCGGGGTCCTCGGACAGCTCGGCCTCGGCCAGCCCCGCGGCCCAGGCCACGAGGTGGCGCGGGTCGGCCGCGTACGCGTAGACCTCCCGCCAGTCGCGCCGGACGGACGTGGCCACGAACCGTGTCTGCGTCACGCCGACGATCCTGGCCCCGGCCGGGCCGCGGGTCGTGGACGGATCGGACAGGGCTCAGCCCATGGCCACCGAGAAGCGGAAACGGACGTCGCCCCGGGCGAGGCGGTCCATCGCCTCGCCGAGCCGCTCGGCGGGCACGATCTCGACGTCGGCGGTGATCCCGTGCGCGCCGCAGAACGCGAGCATCTCCCGCGTCGCGGGTACGCCGGCACTCCCGGTGCCGGCGATCCGCTTCTCGCCGACCACGAGGCTCATCGGGTCGACGCGCAGCGGCCGGCCGGGGATGCCGGCGAGGACGTAGGTGCCGTCCACCGCCAGCGCGGCGAGGTAGGGCGCGAGGTCGAGGTCGGCGCCCGTGGTGTCGAGCACGATGTCGCAGCGCCGGTGCTGGGCGTCCATCGCCGTGGCGTCCGAGGACAGGACGACGTCGTCGGCGCCGAGGGCCCGGGCGGCGTCACCCTTGGCCGGCGACGAGGTGAAGGCGACGGTCTCGGCGCCGAGCGCGTGGGCGAAGCGGATCGCGAGGTGGCCCAGCCCGCCGACCCCGACGACGCCGACCGTGGTGCCCGGACCGGCGCCGAACCGGCGCAGCGGCGACCACGTCGTGACACCCGCGCACAGCAGCGGCGCGACGCCGGCCGGGTCGAGGCCGGCGGGGGAGGCGTGGACGAAGTGCTCGTCCACGACGATCTCGTCGGAGAACCCGCCCTGGGTGATGCCGCCGGAGACCCGGTCGGGGCCGCCGTAGGTCAGCGTCGGGAACTCCCGGCAGTCGTTCTCCCGCCCGGCCCGGCACTCCGGACACACGCCGCAGGACCCGACGATGTTGCCGACGGCGACCGCGTCGCCGACCGCGACGCCGACCACGTCCGCGCCGACGGCGGTGACCTCGCCGACCATCTCGTGCCCGGCGACCAGCGGGAACGCCGCCGGGTCCCCGTGCCGCAGCGACTGCAGGTCGCTCGCGCACAGGCCGCAGTAGGTCACGCGCACCACGACGTCGCGGTCGCCCGGGTCGCGGCGGGCGAACGTCCACGGCGCCGGCGCCGCCCCCGGCGCGTTCGCCGCCCATCCCGTCACCTGGTGCACGGGTGCCTCCTGTCGAAACAAACCGGTTGGTTACTCGTCGCCACGCTAGGCCGCATCGTCGCCCGGCGCAAACCAACCAGTTAGTCTCGGGCCGTGGGTGACGGGCGGGCGACGCGGCGGCGACTGCTCGACGCCGCCGCGTCCGAGTTCGCGCGGTACGGCATCGCGGGCGCGCGCGTCGACCGGATCGCGGCGGCCGCGCCGGCGAACAAGGCGCAGATCTACGCCTGGTTCACGTCGAAGGACGGCCTGTTCGACGCGGTGTTCGCCGAGCACCTGGCCCTGATCGTCGACCTCGTCCCCCTCGACGCCACCGACCTCCCCGGCTACGCGGTGCGGCTCTACGACTCCTACCTCGAGCGGCCCGAGGTCGTGCTGCTCGCGACGTGGGCGCGCCTCGAGCGGGTGCCCGCCGGCGACCTGCTCACGCCCGCCGCCGACGACGTCGCGACCAAGCACGCGGCGATCGCGCGGGCGCAGGAGCGGGGGCTCGTCACCGCGGAGATGACGCCCGCCGACGTGTACTCGCTGGTCATCGGGCTGTCGATGGCCTGGTCGCCGGCCAGCGTCACGATCGCGGCCGACCCGGGGGACGAGCCCGCCGAGCACGAGCGCCGCCGGACGGCCCTCGCCGCCGCGGTCCGGGGCGCGTTCGCGCCGCGGGAGCACCGGCCCGGGGCCTGATCACGCCGAACCGACCGGGCCGCCGCGACGATGATCAGGTCGGCGGGGTCGACGGAGGAGGACACGTGGCGCGGTGGGCCGGGTTCCTGGCGGGCGCCGGTGCCGCGAGCGCGCTGCGATGGACCCGATGCACCGCGCCGAGCCCGCCAACCCGACGCGGAACACGGCGGGCCGGCGGAGAGGACCGCGCTGTACGACCACCTCCTGCTCGACTTCCTCACCGGCTGAGGGCGTGTGCGGCCCGGCCGCCCGGGGCACCACGCCGCATGGACACGACGACGGAGCGCCCGGCGGCGACGGGCCGCTCGATCCTCGCCGGGGTGCTGATCGGGGTCGGTGTCGCGGCCTTCATCGACGAGACCGTCTTCCACCAGCTCCTGCACTGGCACCACTTCTACGACGGCTCGACGCTCGAGGCCGGCCTGGTCTCCGACGGCGTCTTCCACGCCGGGGGCTGGCTCGCGATCGTCGTCGGCCTGTTCCTGTTCGCCGACCTGCACCGGCGCGGGACCACCGTGCCCAAGCGGGTGTGGGCCGGTGGGCTGCTCGGGTGGGGCCTCTTCCAGGTCTACGACGGGCTGTTCCAGCACAAGGTGCTGGGGCTGCACCAGATCCGCTACGGCGTCGAGCTGCTGCCCTACGACCTCGCGTGGAACCTCTCCGGGGCGGTCGGCGCGGTGATCGGCGCCGTGCTGCTCTTCGGCCCGGCCCGCCCCATCGCGGCCCGGCCCTGACCGTGCACGGGCACCACGACGTCGTCGCCGGCCCCGCGCTCTGGCCCGCGATCCCGGTCGCGGCGGTCGCGCTGCTCCACCTCGCCGGCGTCGTGCGCCTGCACCGGCGCGGGGTCCGCTGGCCGGTCGCTCGCTCGCTCGCCGGGGGCGCGGGCCTCGCGCTGCTGGCCGCGGCGCTGGTGGTCCCGCGCACCGGCTTCGTCGCCCACGTCGCCGGCCACCTCCTGCTCGCGATGGCCGCGCCGCTGCTCCTGGCCCTGGCCGCGCCCGTGACGCTGGCCCTGCGCGCGCTGCCCACGGCGGGGCGCCGGCGCCTGCTCGGGGTCCTGCGCAGCGGGCCGGTGCGTGTGCTGACCCGGCCCCCGGTGGTGCTCGCCCTCGAGCTCGGCGGCATGTACGCCTTCTACCTCACCGACCTGTTCGCCCTGGCCCACGCGCACCCCGCGCTGATGGCGCTGGTCGACCTGCACATGGTGCTGGCCGGGCTGCTGCTCAGCGTCGTGCTCGTCGGGCGCGACCCGCTGCCGCACCGGCCCGGGCTGGTCGGGTCGCTCCTGGTGCTGCTGGTCGCCGCGGCCGGGCACGACGTGCTCGCGAAGGTCATGTACGCGCGGCTCCTGCCCGCGCACGCCGGCAGCCCCGACGAGATCCGCCTCGGCGCCCAGGTCATGTACTACGGCGGCACGGTCGTCGAGGTCGCGGTGGCCGTCGTGCTCATGGCCACCTGGTACGCGCGCACCGGCCGCGCGCTGGCGCGGGAGCGCCGGCGCGCGGTCAGGACGGCGACGGTGCCGGCCGCTCGCCCAGCACGCGGGTGAGCGACGCGAGCAGCTCGGGGACATCACCGCGCGGCACGACGGCCTGCACGAGCGTCACCCGCTGCGGGTGGGCGTCGGCGTCGGCCAGCGCCGCCCGCAGCGCGCCGACGGTGGTGACGCGCGCGGCGGCGACGTGGTCGCCGCCGCCGAGGGCCTTGACCAGCAGCGGCCAGTCCCACGGGGTGATGTCGTTGTAGGGCTCGTCGGGCCCGTGGATCGCGCGCTCGACGGTGTAGCCGTCGTTGTCGACCACGACGATCACCGCCGGGATCCGCTCGCGCAGCACCGTCGCGAGCTCGGTGGCCGTCATCTGCGCGGCGCCGTCGCCGATCAGCAGCACGCCGCGGTGGCCCGGGCACGCGGTGCACGTCCCGAGCAGGGCCGGCATCGTGTAGCCGATCGACGCCCACAGCGGCTGCCCGACGAACGTGACGCCGGCGGGCAGGCGGTGCGGGGCCATCCCGTAGAAGCTCGTGCCCTGGTCGGCGAGCACGATGTCGCCGCTGCGCAGGAACGCGCCGACCTCGCGCCAGAGCGTCGTCTGCCCGAGCGGCTCGTCGTCCGGGGCGGCCTCGACGGCCGATGCGGGCGCGGTGAGCGGCTCCGTGGGGGCCGGGCCGGCGCGGCGCGCGGCGACCTCCGTGACGAGGGGCTCCAGCGCCGCCAGCGCCGTCGGCAGCTCCACCGGCGCGAACGTCGCCGCGCCGACGGCGACCGCCCGCGGGCCGAGGTCGATGGTGCGGCTGCGGGTGATGGTCTGGGTGAACATGCCGCTGTTGAGGTCGGTGAACTGCACGCCCGCCACGACGAGCACCGCGGCGTCCTCGACCGCGGCGCGCGTGGCCGGCGGACTCGTGGCACCGGTGTAGGTGCCCGCGAACCGGGGCGCGCTCTCGTCGACCAGGCTCTTCGCCCACGGCGTCGTCGCGTGCGGCAGCGGGCCGGCGGCGAGCAGGCGGTCGAGGGTCTCGGCCGCGCCGAGCCGGTGCACGATCAGGCCGGCCAGCACGGTGACGTCGTCGGGCGAGGACGCGGCCTCGAGCAGGCGGCGCGCGGCGTCGACGAAGCCGGCCAGGGCCTCGGGGTCGGTGGTGTCGTCGGGCGGCGGCAGGGGAGCGGTGGCGCGCTCCGCCGGCAGCGCGGCGACGTCGGCGGGGATCACGAGGTACCCGGGCAGGCGCTGGTCGCGCACCGTGCGCAGCACCCGGTCGATCTCGCCGACGGCGTCCTCGGGGGTCAGCGACGCCCGCGCGCAGGTGATGTCGGCGTGCATGGCCGTGAACTGCCCGAACTTCCCGTCGCCGAGGGTGTGGTGCACGGGCCGGCGCAGGGCCTGCGAGCTGAGCGCCGGCGCGCCGACGACGTGCACGACGGGCACGTGCTCGGCGTAGCTGCCCGCGATCGCGTTGATCGCGCTGAGCTCGCCGACGCCGAACGTCGTGCACAGCGCGGCGATCCCGCGCAGGCGCCCGTAGCCGTCCGCGGCGTAGCCGGCGTTGAGCTCGTTGGTGCACCCCGTCCAGCGCACCGTCGGGTGGTGGGTGACGTGGTCGAGCATGGCGAGGCTGTAGTCGCCGGGGACGCCGAAGACGCGGTCGACGCCCAGCTCCGCCAGCCGGTCGACGAGGTGGTCGGCGACGGTGTGTGCGGTCACGGTGCGAGAGTGGCACGCCGGTCGCCAGGAGAGGAGCACATCGTGGGTGGAGCCGTGCACGTGGCCGAGGAGGTCCGCGCGGCGGTCGCCGAGGGTCGGCCCGTGGTGGCGCTCGAGTCGACGATCGTCACCCACGGCCTGCCCCGGCCGCGGAACCTCGCGGTGGCCGTCGAGGCCGAGGACCAGGTGCGGGAGGCCGGCGTCGTCCCGGCCACCGTCGGGGTCGTCGACGGGCGCGTCGTCGTGGGGCTCGGCGCCGACGAGCTCGCCGGGCTGGCCGCGGACCCGGGCGTCGAGAAGCTCAGCGTCCGCGACCTGCCGGTGGCGCTCGCCCGCGGCACCAGCGGCGGCACCACCGTGGCCGCGACGGCGCTGCTCGCGCACCGCGCCGGCGTCCCGGTGTTCGCCACCGGCGGGCTCGGCGGGGTGCACCGCGGCGCGTCGACGACGTTCGACGAGTCGGCTGACCTCGTCGCGCTCTCCGGCGTGCCGATCCTCGTGGTCTCGGCGGGCGTGAAGTCGATCCTCGACGTACCCGCCACCCTCGAGCGCCTCGAGACGCTCAACGTGACGGTGCTGGGCTACCGCACCGACACCTTCCCCGGCTTCTACGTGCGCGACGCGGGCGTGCCGGTGCCCGCCCGCGTCGACGAGCCGGAGGAGGCCGCCGCCGTCGTGCGTGCTCGCGACGCGCTGGGGCTGCGCGGTGCGGTGCTGCTCGCCAACCCGGTGGCCGCCGAGGCCCAGCTCGACGTCGCGGAGCACCGTGCGGTGCTCGACGCCGCGCTCGCCGAGGCCGCCGACCGGTGCGTCGTCGGCCACGACACGACGCCGTTCCTGCTCGAACGCGTGCGGGAGGCGACGGAGGGCCGGAGCCTGGAGGTCAACGTCGCGGTCTACCGCGGCAACGTGGCCCTCGCCGCGCGCGTGGCCCGCGCGCTCGCCGTCCCGGCGCAGGCCCCCGGAAGCGTGCCCGGCGACGACACCGGGTACGCACCTCGACGCGCGGGACGCACACGACCCGGAAGGAGTCCGCGGTGAGCGAGCAGGGCGACGAGGTCGACTGGGAGGCCGAGCGCTCGGCCTTCGTGGCCGAGGACGCCACCGAGCGCGCCAAGGGCAACGACGGCTACCCGGGCACCGGGTCGCCGAGTGGCGGCCCCCGCATCACGCTGCTCGCCCGGGCGGTCGGCGAGATCTCCCGTGCCCTGCTCGATCCGCCCGCCACCGGCGGGGTCAACGAGGTGCTCGAGCGCGTCGTCGCCGTTGGCAGCCAGGTGATCCGCGGCGCGGACGTCGTCAGCGTGACCCTGCGCCGCGGGGAGCGCGAGGGCTACTCCACGCCGGTGTACTCCGACGAGCTGGCCGTCAAGCTCGACGAGGTGCAGTACGAGCACGACGAGGGCCCGTGCGTGCGCGCCCTGGAGGCCGGCGGCCTCGGTATCGCCCGCAGCGACGACCTCGCCCACGACGACACCTGGACGCGCTTCGGGCCGGCCGCCGCCGAGCTGGGCGCCGGCAGCGTGTTCTCCGTCGGCCTGTTCCCGGTCGGCGACAAGCGTCCGCTGCGCGGCGCCCTGAACCTCTACTCGCTCGCGCCCGGAGGCTTCGACGTGGTCGACCGCGAGGCCACCGTGCTGCTGGCCGCGCACGTCTCGACCGCGCTGGCGTACATCACCGTCACCGAGGCCGCGCAGCTGCGCGAGACCCAGTTCCAGAGCGCGCTGGACTCCCGCGACGTCATCGGCCAGGCGAAGGGCATCCTCATGGAGCGCCGCGGCCTGCCCGCCGACGAGGCCTTCGACGTGCTGCGCCGGGCCTCGCAGGACCTCAACGTCAAGCTGCGCGACGTCGCCGAGACGCTGGCGCATCGGCGCGCGGAGATCTAGACCCGGACGTGGCGTGCACGACCCCGCGACGCGGGGCCCGCCCGGGTGCGTGAGGATCACCCCCATGGTCGACGAGCGCGCCGACGGGCAGGCCGGGCGGGCGGCGCGGTTCCGCGCGGCCCTGGGCCGTGCGGGCCGGCAGGCCCGTGAGCTCGACCGTTCGGAGGGCCTGCGCACCGCGGTGCAGCGGGTGCGCCGGGCGCTGCCGGGCGACGCGCACTTCGGCGACCCGCTCTCGCTCGGCGGGGCGCGGCACGCGGAGTTCGCGGGCCGTGCGGTCGTCGGGCTCACCGGCGACCGGCCGGGCGTGACGCGCGAGGTGGGTCTCGGCGGGTTGCAGCTCTGGCAGTCGGTGCTCGAGCGCTTCGGCGGCGGGGTCGGCGAGCGCGAGGTCGTCCTGGTGTTCACCGACCTCGTCGACTTCTCGCGCTGGGCCCTCCACGCCGGCGACGACGAGGTCCAGCGCGCGATGCGGGCGGTCAGCGAGGCGTGGGAGAAGCCGGTCACCGACCGCGCCGGGACGGTGGTCAAGCGCCTGGGCGACGGCATGATGGCGGCCCTCGCCGACCCGACCGCGGCGCTCGAGGCCGTGTTCGAGGCGCGGCGGGGGCTCGCCGACGTGGCGGTCGGCGACTGGACCCCGCGGATGCGCGCGGGCCTGCACCTCGGACGCCCGCGCCGGGTCGGCGGCGACTACCTGGGCGTCGCGGTGAACACCGCCGCGCGCCTGGGGGAGCGGGCCGCGCAGGACGAGATCCTCGTGAGCGGCGAGCTCCTGGCCCGCCTCGACGAGTCCTCGCTGCGCGTGCGCCGCAAGCGCTGGCACACGAAGCTCAA
Source organism: Actinomycetospora sp. (assembly GCA_029266415.1). Taxonomy (GTDB): domain Bacteria; phylum Actinomycetota; class Actinomycetes; order Mycobacteriales; family Pseudonocardiaceae; genus Actinomycetospora. Next base: position 16,623 of record JAQSWW010000105.1, read on the forward strand.
GGGCACCCCCGACGACCTGCAGATCTTCTCGGTCGACCGCCCCTGACGCGCCTGTGAGCACTTTCCGCCCCTCTGGGGGCGGAAAGTGCTCACAGGGGTCAGAAGCCGTCGGGGTCGGTGGCGGTGGTCTCGAAGCTGCCGTCGGCGTCGG
>JAQSWW010000268.1 GCA_029266415.1 Actinomycetospora sp.
AACACGTCGTCGAGGCTCGCCTCGTGCAGGTGCGCGGCGTGGACGGTGACGCCGGCGTGGTCGAGGCGGGCGAGCAGGCCGGGCAGGCGGCGGGCGCCGTGCCCGAGGCGCAGCTCGACCCGCCCGGTCCCGGCCGCCGCGGCCCCGTCGAGGAGCCCGGCCGCCGCCGGCACGTCGTCGACCTCCAGCTCGAGGCGGTCCTCCGCGTGCCGGGCGCGCAGCTCGGCGCTGCCGGCGTCGGCGATGACCTCGCCGTGGTCGACGACGACGATCCGCTCGGCGATGGCGTCGGCCTCGTCGAGGTAGTGGGTGGTGAGCACGACCGTGGTGTCGTGCTCGTGGCGCAGGCGGGTGATGTGCTCCCACAAGTTGGCGCGGGCCTGCGGGTCCATGCCGGTGGTGGGCTCGTCGAGGAAGAGCAGGCCCGGCCGGTGCATCAGCCCGACCGCCACGTCCATGCGCCGCTTCTGGCCGCCCGACAGCGACGCGACGGTGCGGCGCTCGAGGCCGCGCAGTTCGAGGAGCTCCATCAGCTCGCCGCCCCGGCGACGCGCGTCGGCCCGCGTCTGCCCGTAGAGCGCGCCCTGGGTGACCAGCTCGTCGAGGACGCGGTGGCTGTGGCCGCCGGCGTTGCCCTGGCCGACGTAGCCGATGCGCCGGCGCACCCCGGTCGGGTCGGCGACGACGTCGACGCCCGCGACCTCGGCGCGTCCGGACGTCGGCGTGAGCAGCGTGGTGAGCATCCGCAGCAGCGTCGACTTGCCCGCCCCGTTCGGGCCGAGCACGGCGACGAGCTCGCCCGGCTCGACGTGCAGCGAGATGCCGCGGACCGCCTCGACCACCTCGCGACGCCGCCGGAACGTGCGACGCAGGTCCTCCGTACGGATCATCGTGATCCTTTCGGTACACCGTCTGGAAAATCAGGAGGAGACTAAGCTGACGCCGTACGGAAAAGCAAGGAGGGCGTGATGGGCGACGAGCCGCTCGAGCACCACCTCGACCTGCTGTGGGGGCGCGGCAGCGCGACGGGACGGGGACGGCCGGCGCGCACGACCCGCGAGCAGGTGGTGGCCGCCGGCCTCGCCCGGGCCGACGCGGGCGGGCTCGAGGAGCTGTCGATGCGCGCGCTGGCTGCGGACCTCGGTGTCGGCGTCATGTCGCTCTACACGCACGTCGAGAGCCGCGACGGGCTCGTCGCGCTGATGATCGACCAGGCGTTCGCCGAGGTGACGGACGGTCTCTACCCCCGGGCGGGCGAGCCGTGGCGCGCCGCCGCCGCCCGCCAGGCCCGGACGCTGTGGGGGTTCTACGCCCGCCACCCGTGGATCCTCGGCCAGGGCAGCCGCCTGCCGATGGGCCCGCACGTGCTGGCGATGGAGGACGCCTTCTACGCCCCGTTCCTCGACATCGGGCTCACCGCCGTCGAGTCCGCCAACGCCGCGATCGCGCTGCGATCGCTGGTCACGGGCCTCGCGCGCGACTCGACCAGCGAGCAGGACCAGTCCCGCCGCACCGGGGTGGGGCTGTACGAGTACTGGTCGTCGATCAACGCCGTGTTCTGGGACCGCTACTTCGAGCAGGAGCACTACCCGTCGATGACCCGCCTCTGGTACGAGGGCGGCTTCGAGGGCGACGACGTCATCGCCGAGGAGGGAATCCTCGACCGGGCGGTCGGCGCCTACCTCGACGGCATCGCGACCAGGGTGACGAGGACGGGAGGACCGTCATGACCGACCAGGTGACGCACGCGTGGTCCGGGGAGCTCGCCGCCCAGCGCGACGGGTTCGCGGTGCTCGACGAGGTGGGGGCGCTGCGCGACGCAGGGGAGACGGCGCGCGTGCGGACGCCGTTCGGGCACGAGGCGACGATGGTCAGCCGGTGGGACGACGTGCGCGAGCTGCACGGCGACCCGCAGCGCTTCCGCCTCGACGCCGTGCCCGCGCCGCCCGCGATGGTCGCGGCCGGGCGCGACACCGAGGAGTTCCGCCGGCGCCAGGCCGGCAACCTCCTGGGTCAGGACCCGCCGGACCACACGCGGCTGCGGCGGATGCTCACCGGCGAGTTCACGGTGAAGCGGATGAGGCGCCTGGTCCCGCGGGTCGAGGAGATCGTGGCCGAGCACCTGGACGCGATGGCCGAGGCCGGACCCGAGGCGGCACGAAGCGGAGCGGAGCTGCCGCGCCGAAGGCCGATGACTGAGCTGGTCGCCGACTTCGCCCTGCCCGTGCCGTCGATGGTGATCTGCGAGCTGCTCGGCGTGCCCTATGCCGACCGCGGCGGGTTCACCGAGCGCAGCGCCCGCCAGCTCAACAGCACCATCGAGCCGCAGGAGCGGATGCGTCTCGCCGACGCGTCGCGGGAGTACATGCGCGACCTCGTCGACCGCCACCGCCGTGACCCGGGCGACGACCTGCTCGGCATGCTCATCCGTGAGCACTCCGACGACGTCACCGACGACGAGCTCGTCGGCATCGGCAACCTGCTGCTCGTCGCCGGGCACGAGACGACGTCGAACATGCTGTCGCTGGGCACGCTCGCCCTGCTCGAGCACCCCGACCAGCTCGCCCGCGTCCGTGACGACCCGTCCGCGGTCGACGGGGCGGTCGAGGAGCTGCTGCGCTGGCTCACCGTCGTGCACGGCGGCTTCCCGCGGGCGGCGACGCAGGACACGACGATCGGCCGGCACCCCGTGGCCGCCGGCGAGCTGGTGATCTCGTCGCTGGCCGCGGCGAACCGGGACCCGGCCGCGGTCGAGGGCGGCGAGACCCTCGACGTCACGCGTGCCCCGTCGCCGCACCTCGCCTTCGGCCACGGCATCCACCACTGCCTCGGCGCCCCGCTCGCCCGCATCGAGATGCGCGTCGCCTTCCCGGCCCTGCTGCGGCGCTTCCCGACGCTGCGCCTCGCCGGCGAACCGGAGTTCCGCCACCGCACGCTGATCTACGGGCTGCACCGCCTGCCGCTGGCGTGGTGACGGGCCGTCCGTGATCGGCCACGAGCTCGCGGGACGTTTGCCGCCCGAGGGGAGCCTCCGCGATGCTGGGCCCCCGACCCGGGGCCGGTCGGACGGACGCCTGGGGGCGGCGATGAGCGGTGCACCGGCGGAGTACCTCGAGCTGATGCGGGTCGTGCGCGGCTACCAGGGCTCGCGCGCGGTCACGGTCGTCGCGGAGCTCGGCATCGCGGACCTGCTGCGGGACGGGCCGAGGGACGCCGCACAGCTCGCGACCGCGACGGCGACCGACGCCTCGGCGCTCTACCGGCTCCTGCGGGCCCTGGCCTCGATCGGCATCTTCGCCGAGGACGCCGACGGTTGGTTCGCCCTCACCCCCACGGGCGAGTACCTGCGCCGCGACCATCCGCTGTCGGTCGATCCCGCGGCCCGGATGTTCGGCGCCGACTACCAGTGGCGGTCCTGGGGCGAGCTCCGCCACAGCGTGGAGACCGGCGAGAACGCCGCGCTCCACGCCCTCGGGATGGACGTCTGGGAGTACCGCAGGCGGCACCCGGAGCACGGCGAGACCTTCGATGCCGCGATGCGCACGTTCTCGAGGGCCGATCGCGCCGGCCTGCTCGCGGCCCACGACTTCGGGCGCTACGGCGTCGTGGCCGACGTCGCCGGGGGGACCGGGGCCGTCCTCGCCGCGGTGCTCGCCGCCCACCCCGAGGCGCGGGGGGTGCTCCTCGACCCCTCGAGGCCATGCCGGCGTGAGCGTGCCGCTCGTCCTCGGGATCGACATCGGGACGTCGTCGTCCAAGGGCGTCCTCGTCGACGGTGACGGCACGGTCGTGGCGCGCGCGGACGTCGAGCACGCGA
>JAQSWW010000106.1 GCA_029266415.1 Actinomycetospora sp.
GTCGGCGTCACCGCCGGCCTCATGGTCGCCGCGCCGTTCGCCTCCGCCCACGAGTCGAGCCACGACTCCGACCACGGCGACCGCCACGGCTCGTCGTCCGACTGCAACGTCACCGGCGGCTCGGCCGAGGCCAACGGCGGCATCGACGGCGACGCCCTCCTGGGCAACGCCCTGATCCAGGCGCCGGTCGGTGGGGCCAACGTCGGCAACATCGTCTGCAACGACATCCTCAACGACAACCTCAGCGGGAACGACGTCGAGGTCAGCGTGCTGAGCCCCGAGCTGCCCGGACTCCCCGAGACCGCGCTCTCCTAGTCCTTCCGCGACGGTCCGGTCACCCGTGGGCGACCGGACCGTCGTGTGTCCGGGGTCGATCCCTCGTTCCGGGGACGACCCCCCGCTCCCCCGAACACACCACAGGAGTCCACGTGCTGAAGAAGATGGGTCTCGTCACCGTCGGCGTCACCGCCGGGCTGATGGCCGCCGCGCCGTTCGCCTCCGCCTCCGAGTCCGGCCACGACTCGGACCACCGCGGCGGCGAGTCGGCCAACTGCAACGTCACCGGCGGCTCGGCCGAGGCCAACGGCGGCATCGACGGCGACGCCTTCCTGGGCAACGCCATCGCGCAGGCCCCCGTCGGCGGGGCGAACCTCGGCAACATCGTCTGCAACGACATCCTCAACGGGAACCTCAGCGGCAACGCGATCTCGGTGAGCGTGCTGGGCGACGAGCCGGAGCCCACCGCCGTCGAGGAGGACGAGGAGCCCGCCGCCGCGGAGGGCACCGAGCCGGCCGGCGCCTTCAGCGGCGAGACCATCGACCTGCCGGCCTGAGCGTCCTGGCCACCGACGGCCCGGCCACCCGCGAGGTGGCCGGGCCGTCGTGCATCCGGGGTACGTCCCCCGTTCGGGGACGATCTCACCCCGGGAGGTCACGAGGACCCCACGGCCTCGTTGGGCCGTTCGAGGCGTCGGGCCGCGCACCTCATCCCCCTGGCCCCACGCCCCCGCTCCCCCGCACACACACAGGAGTTCACACGTGCTGAAGAAGCTGGGTCTCGTCACCGTCGGCGTCACCGCAGGGCTGATGGCCGCCGCGCCGTTCGCCTCCGCCGAGTCGCACATCGACGAGAACAACAACGTCACGTCCGAGGGCAGCAACATCGGCGTGGACACCGGCAACGTCATCGGCCAGGGCAACGGCCAGGGCAACACCTTCAACGGCGTCGAGGTGCCCGGCCTCCCGAACGCGCCCGTGCTGCCCCCGCCCCCGCCGGTGAGCGACTTCCTCCCGGAGATCCCCAGCCAGTTCGAGCTCCCGGGCGTCTGAGCCGGAGCGCCACCGCAGCAGCAGGACACGGGCCCGGACCACCGTCACGGTGGGCCGGGCCCGTTCGCGTCCGGGTCGGTCAGCGCCCGACGGCCGTCGGTGCCGCCTCCTCGTCGGGCACGACCACGACGGGGCACGGCCCGGTGATGGGCTCCGGGTCGACCACGGTCTCCCCGGTCTCCACCGCGCGCAGCAGGCGGTGCGCGGTCGCCAGCACACCGACGCCGAGGGCCACGACCACCGCGCCGACCCGGAAGGGCGTGGACGGCAGGAAGGCGTCGGCGAGGAGGCCCGCGATCCACGGGGCGAGGCCGCCGCCGAGGAAGCGCACGAAGCTGTAGGACGCCGACGCCACGGGCCGTGCCACCGGCGCCACCGACATGACGGCCTGGGTGACCAGCGTGTTGTTGAGCCCGATCATCGCACCGGCGACGATCACCGCGCCGATCACGACGCCCGGGGTGTCGTCCCACGCCGCGATGACGAGCAGGTCGACGGCCAGCATGGCCAGCACGACGTAGAGCACCCGCACCGTCCCGAAGCGGCGCTCCAGGGCGGGGGCGACGAACACCGCGAAGATCGCCACCAGCACGCCCCACGCGGTGAAGACGCCGCCGAGACCCAGCTCGGAGAGGCCACCCATGGAGTACGGCGAGTACGCGAGCAGGGTGAAGAAGCCCCAGTTGTAGGCGAACGCGGTGACCGCGATCGTCGCGAGGCCGCGGTGGCGCAGGGCGCGGAGCGGGTCGAGGAGGCCGATCCTCGTGGCGGGCCTGGGGGTCCTGTCGAGCAGCACCAGCGTCGCGACGAGCGCGACCGCCATGAGCACGGCGACGCCGAAGAACGGCGCGCGCCAGCTGACCGAGCCGAGCAGGCCGCCGACCAGCGGCCCGAGCGCGATGCCCACCCCGAGCGCGGTCTCGTAGAGGATGATCGCCCCGGCGAAGCCGCCGCTGGCGGACGCGACGATCACCGCCAGCGAGGTGGCGATGAACAGCGCGTTCCCCAGCCCCCAGCCCGCCCGGAACCCGACGATCTCGCCGATCGAGCCCGAGGCGCCGGCGAGCGCGGCGAACACGACGATGATCACGAGGCCCGTGAGCAGCGTGGCCTTGGCGCCGATGCGGCTGGACACCCAGCCGGTGAGGAGCATCGCGACCGCGGTGATGAGCAGGTAGCTGGTGAACAGCAGCGAGACCTGCGCCGGCGTCGCGGACAGCTGCTGGGCGAGCGCCGGGAGGATCGGGTCGACCAGCCCGATGCCCATGAAGCTGATGACGCAGGCGAAGGCGACCGCCCAGACGGCCTTCGGCTGGCGGAACGGGCTGTCGGTGCTCACGACACTCCTCGCGAGGGCGTGGGGGTCAGGGTCAGGCGGCACAGGGCGCCGGCGGCCTCGACCGCGGGCTGACGTCCCGGCCGGCGGTCGCGCGGATCGCCCACGTCGCGAAGGCGTCGACCGCGGCCCCCGTGGCCAGGTGGGCGTCGGTCGGTGCCGTCACCAGAACGTTGTATCACGCTAACTATGTATGTGCTCCGGCGCGCCGCGGACCGGGTTCAGAGCGAAGGGCACCTCCACGCGAACAGATGGGCCACGGGCGCCCTTCGCCGGTTCGAGGCGCCGGGGCCCGGTCCTCCGCGGGGGACCCGCGCGCGTCAGGAACCGAACGAGAGCACCGACGACGAGGGCGACTCCCCGAACGAGAGGAGCGAGGTCGCGCCGGACACCGTCTGGCCCAGGCCGCCGACGACGCCGCCGAGCAGGCCGCCACCTCCGCCGCGTCCGCCCCCCGGGCTTCCGGTACCTCCCGAGCCCGAGGACTCGGAACCGCCCGAGCCACCCGATCCGGAAGAACCGCCGCTGGTGTCCTCGCGGTCCGCGGTGCCACCACCACCGCCGCCCGACGACCCGCGCGCCGGGGTGTCGGCGTCGCGGGCGGCCGTCGCACGGGCGACGGTGCCGCCGCCCGCCGCACCGGCGCGCACGCTGCGGCGCGGGGCCGCCTCGGCGTCGCCGCGGCCCGTCGGGGCGGCGCCGGCGGTGCGACCGGGGACGATCGGATCGACGGCGACCGGGACGCCGGTGCTGGCGAGGCCGAGCACGGTGACCGGCGCGCCGGGCAGCGCAGCGGAGGCCGGCGGCGCCACGGCACCGGCGCCCCCGCCCGGGCGCTCGAGAGGAGCCTCCGCGGCGGTCGGGCTCATCACGACGGAGCCGACACCGATGGCCCCGACGGTGGCGACCAGCGGGAGCGCGCCCAGGACGATGCGAGCGCGGGCCGACGACGACGCCGTCTGGTGCCTGCCCATCGCTGGCTCTCCGTCCGTCCGCGCGGTCCGGGGTGCACCACCGATCGGGTGACCCTCGCCCGAAACGCCCAACGGACGTGACGCCCAGAGGTTACGGACGCCGGTGATCACGACTTGAGTCCGTCGATGAGGTGAACCGGGCGCGCCCGGATGCGCCGGGGTACGGCTGGTCGCGCGCCACACCGTGCCGACAGACTGGGTACTCGCCGCCGGCGTCGACGAGGAGGCCACCCACGTGAAGCAGTTGTCAGGTCTGGACTCGGCGTTCCTGGACCTGGAGGACGATCACCAGTTCCTGCACGTCAGCCAGCTGCTGATCCTCCGGCGGCCCGACGACCCGGACTTCGAGCCCCACCCGGTGTGGCGCCGCCAGCTCGCCGACCGCCTGCACCAGCTCGAGCCCCTGCGCCGGCGGCTGGTCGAGGTGCCGTTCGGCCTGGACCACCCCTACTGGATCAACGATCCCGACTTCGACCTCGACTTCCACGTGCGCCGCAGCGCCGTGCCGCCGCCCGGTTCCGACGACGACCTCGACGAGCTCGTCGGCCGCCTGGTCGCCGCACCGATGGACCGCGATCACCCGCTGTGGGTCTCGCACGTCATCGAGGGCTTGTCGGACGATCGGTTCGCGATCCTCACGATGATCCACCACAGCACGATCGACGGGGCCGCGGGCGCGGACCTGCTCGAGCTGATGCTCGACGACGTCCCCGACGCCGAGTCGCCCAGCCACGCGGGCGAGTGGGAGGCCGAGCCGCCGCCGTCGACCGCGGGCGTGCTCGCCCGGGCGGCCGCGAACGGGCTGCGTCGCCCGGCCCGCGGCCTGCTGCTCGCCGCCCGCGCGGGCCAGAGCGTCGCCCGGGCCAGCCGCAACCCCGCGGTGATCGACCTCGCCGATCGGGTGCGCGGGAGCCTGCGCGGCCCGCTGGGCTCGCTGCTCAACGCCGGCCGCGAGCGCGACCCCGAGCAGGACCTGCCGCGCCTGCCGCCGCTGGTCACCCCGCCCACCCCGTTCAACGCCCCGGTCAGCCGGTACCGGCGCTTCGCGCACCGCGCGCTGCCGCTGGCCGAGGTCAAGGCGGTGGGCAAGGAGGCCGGCGCGACGATCAACGACGTGGTGGTGGCCCTCTGCGCCGGCGGCCTGCGGCACTGGCTGCTCGAGCGCGGCGAGCTGCCCGACCGCCCGCTGACGGCGATGATCCCCGTGTCGCTGCGCGAGGGCGGCGAGGACGAGCAGTGGACCAACCGGGTCTCGGCCACCGTCGCTGCGCTGCCCACCGACGTCGAGGACCCCGTGGAGCGGCTGCGCGTCGCCCACGACGGGCTGCGCGTCGCCAAGCAGGTGTTCGCCGCCCTGCCCGGCGAGCTCAGCCCCGACGCGGCCGGGCTCGGCGTCCCGGCGACGGTGACCGCGGTCAGCCGCGCCCTGACGCGGTGGAGCGCGGTGGCCCCGGCCCCGTTCAACACCGTGGTCTCCAACGTGCCCGGCCCCCGGGAGCCGCTCTACCTCGGCGGCGCCACGATGACCCACTACATCCCGGTCTCCGCGATCGCCGACCCCGTGGGCCTCAACATCACCGTGCAGAGCTACGTCGACGAGCTCGACATCGGCCTGCTGGCCTGCGCCGAGCTGCTGCCCGACCTCCACGACCTCGCCGACGCCGTCGTCGGTGAGTTCGACGCGCTGCGCGACGCGGTCCGGGACGGCGGGTGAGCCCACGCGCCGGCGCGGTCGACCGCCTCACGCCGCTGCTGTCGGTCCCGCTGCCGGCGGACACCGGGGGGCCGTTCCTCGACCTCGTCGACGGTCACCCCGGATCGCGGGGCCGGATCCAGGACCTGTGGGAGTCGGTCGGCGGCGCCGGGGCCTACGACCTCGTCCTCGCCTCCGGGGAGCGCGTGCGCGACCGGCTGCCCGGCGCGGTCGGCGGGCTGCTGCGCGACTTCTACGCCGTCGACCGCCGCCTCGAGCTCTCCGGCGGCGAGACCGTCCTCGACCTCGCCTGCGGGCAGGGGACGCACACCCGCCGCCTCGCCGCGGCGGCGGGACCGTCGGGACTCGTCGTGGGCGCGGACCTGTCGGCGCCGATGCTGCGCCGGGCCGCGCGGGCGGTCCCCGGCGGCAACACCGTCTTCGTGCGCGCCGACGCGATGGACCTCCCGCTGCGCGACGACACCGTCGACGCGCTCTGCTGCTCGCTGTGCCTGCACCTGGTGCCCGACCTGGACACCGCGCTGGCGCAGATCGCGCGGGTCCTGCGCCCCGGCGGCCGGCTCGCCCTCGCGGTCCCCTCCCACGGGCCCGGCCCGACGCGGTGGGCGACGGAGGTCTTCGGCCGCGTCGGTCAGATGCGGGTCTTCCGCCGCAGCGAGCTCGCCGACGCGCTCGTGCGCCACGGCTTCGGGCGAGTGGTGACGCGGTGGGAATCGGTCATGCAGATCGTGGACGCCGCCGCGCCGGGAGGAGCGCCTCCGCGAGGCTGACCGCCCCCGCCGTCGCCACCACGACGCCCACCGCGGCGACGACGTCGCTGGGGCGGTGCCAGCCCGCGACCATCGTCGCCACCCCGGCGACACCCGTGACGGCGACGGCCGCCAGCGCGGCGAGCGGGCGCAGCAGGCGCGGCACGACCAGGACGAGAGCGAGGCCCAGCGAGGCGACGAGGGTGACGTGGCCGCTGGGCAGCGAGTTCTCCCCGGCCGAGTCCGGGCGGACCAGGCCCGCCTTGAGCAGCTGGGTGACCAGCTGGGCGCCGAGCACCAGGGCCACGACGGAGACGGCTCGCGCGCCGTGACCGCGGGCGATCGCGATGCCGGCGAGCACGACGACCGCGAGCGCGACCGTCGGGACGCCGACGAGCTCGAGCACCCTGAGGCCCTCGCCACGCAGGCCGAGGTCGGTCGCGACGCGCAGCACGGCGTCGTCGAGGGCGCGGCCCGCGGGATCGAGCACCGCGAGGACGTAGGCGCCGACGACCGCGGCGGGGCCGAGGACGACGGCGAGCACCGCGGCGACCGGAACCCCCGACCCTCGCCGGCGCGGTGGCGCGTCGAGCAGGGGCACGGTCGGCGCCGTCGCGATCGTCGTCATGGTCCCGACGCTCCGCCCGCCCGGTGAGGAGGAGCTGATCGTCGCCTGTGCCCTGCCTGAGAGCCTCGGGACGCCGACGGCCGGGCCCCCGTCACGGGGACCCCGGCCGTCGGGTGGTGTCGGACGCGCCTACGCCCGGTAGGCCTCCACCGCGTGCCCGAAGACGATGACGTTGTCCTCGTAGCTGCGGACGTCAGGGTCGAACGCGCCGCCGCAGGTGATCAACCGCAGCTCCGCGCCCGTCGTCGGCCCGTACACCTGGGCCGTGGGGAACGCGTTCTTGTCGACCTCGTCGACGCGGTCGACGGCGTAGACCACCGTGACCCCGTCCTCGCGCTCGATCAGCACCTGGTCGCCGGCCTCCACGTCGGCGAGACGGGCGAAGCCGCCGTCGACGCCGCGGTAGTTCACGTGCGAGGCGTAGATCGCCGGGCCGCGCTCGCCGGGGGCCGCGCCGCCGGCGTAGTGGCCGACGGTCGTGGCGTCCCGCGGCACCTCGAGGCGACGGTCCTCGGTCTGCCCGAGCTCGGAGAGCTGGCGGGTGTCGACGCCGATCGAGGGGATGCGCAGGTTCGACGTCGCGGCGCTCTCCAGCGGGAGCGCCACCGCGGTGCGCTCGGCCGGGAGGTCCGCCGCCGCGGGGCCGACACGCTGCGAGGGGTCGCCCGACAGGTAGGCCACCACCGCGAGCAGCACGAGGACGACGAGGATGCCGATGGTCGCCCTGGTGGTGCCGTTGGTGCCGGTGCCCTGCTGCTCGGTGGTGGTGGCCATGACCTCAGCCCTGCCGTGCGAAGCGCCGGACGAGCGCCAGGCCCGTCACACCGAGGCCGGAGAGCACGCCGGCGGCCAGCGCGACCTCGACGCCCGAGGCGCCGGAGCCGGTGCTGCCGTCGCCCGTCGCGACGCCGCCGACCGGGTAGCCGATGTACTCCACGTCCTCGACGTCGTCGCCGTGGGCGTTGGCCTCGCAGGCCTCACCGTCCCCGTCCCGGTCGAGCCGGAACGGGTCGGAGCGGTCCCAGGCCAGGATCGCGTTGGCCTCGTCGTACGTCAGCTCGGGGCAGTCCACGTCGTACTGGTGGTGCCAGTAGCCCCAGTAGTACGCGGGGACGTAGTGCGGGGCCTCGTTCGGGATGGTCGGGCTCGGGGGCGGCAGCGACGGGATGAGGCCGTTGAGCAGCTCGAGCAGGTCGTCGAGCAGGTCGGTCAGTGTCGTCGGGTCGAGCGTCGAGCAGAAGCCCTGCAGCTGCTCGCTCAGCACGTCGAGGCCCTCGGTGCCCGTCGGGAACTGCAGCTGCGAGATGGCGTTCAGGCAGGCGTCGTTGACGTTCTCGAAGTTCCCGCCCGCGTCGGGCTGCGGAATGATGTCGGGGAGGTCCGGCAGCGGGAGGAGGTCCGCCAGCGGCACCTCCTCGAGGGCCAGCGCCCGGTTGATCTCGCTCTGCAGGTCCGGGACGTCACCCGCGAGCGCGGCGGCGCTGATGGGCTCGACCGGGGCGACGGGCTGGGTGCCCGTCGTACCGGTCGTGTCCGCGGCGGGGGCGTCGGGGTTCGCGCTGCCCGGGCTCCCCGTCCCGCCGGGCGGGGTGGTGGGGTCGACCGGTGTGATCGTGTCGCTGGGGGTGGTGGTGGACGGCGTGGGTTCGGCCGAGGCGCTCGTCCCCGCGTCGCCGGACTCGACGTCGTCGACCGCGGGAGGCGTCGTGGTGGTCGTCGTCGCGGCGGTCTCGCACGTCTCGGTCGTCGAGACCCAGGTGCCGCCGTTGAGCGTGCACTCCGCCTCGGACGTCCCGCCCGGCACCGGCGCGGCGAGCGCCAGACCCGGCGCCATCACCGCCAGGCCCACACAGCCGGCCAGCACGACCGCGGCGCTGCGGCTGCTCCGTCGACCCCTCATCCTCGCTCCTCATCGGGTGCTCGCGGCCGAGTCGCTTCGGCCGTCACGCCGAGTCGTCGCACGGAGAGTGAGCGTCGTTACCGACTCTCAGTGATCTCGGCTGAGAGAAACTGAGAACACCCGAACGGGTGAGTGATCGCCGATCTGCCGGTCGCGGCCGCCTGTGCTGGGGTGGTTCGTATGACCGTCAGCGCGACCGAGGCCGGCACTCTCCGTCTCGCGGGCCGGGAGGTGCCGCGCCTGGGGTTCGGGGCCATGCGGCTGCCCGGCCCCGGGGTGTGGGGGCCGCCGCCGGACCGCGACCGCGCGATCGCGGTGTGCCGACGCGCCGTCGAGCTCGGCGTCCGCGTGATCGACACCGCCTGGTACTACGGCACCCCGGACCAGGACGTCGCCAACGAGGTCCTCGCCGAGGCGCTGCGGCCCTACCCGGACGACCTCGTGTTCGTCACGAAGCTCGGCGGGCGCCGCACCGACGACGCCGGCTGGGCGCCGGCGCTGCGCCCCGAGCAGCTGCGCGCGGGCTGCGAGCGCGACCTGCGGGTGCTCGGGGTCGAATCGGTGCCCGTCGCGCACCTGCGCTGGATCGACGACGGCGGCCCGGACGTCGTGCCGTTCGCCGAGGCACTGGGCACCGTGCTCGAGATGCGCGACGAGGGCAAGATCGGCGCGATCGGGCTAAGCAACGTCGACGTCGACCAGGTCCGGACGGCCGAGCGCATCACCGAGGTCGCCACCGTCTCCAACCTCTACAGCCCGCTGCAGCGCGACGACGACCCGCTCGTCGACCACTGCACCGCCGCCGGCATCCCCTACCTGCCGTTCTTCCCGCTGGCGATCGGGTCGGTGGCCGATCCGGGCGCGGTCGCCGACGTCGCCGACGAGCTGGGAGTCACGCCGGCGCAGGTGGCGCTGGCGTGGCTGCTGCACCGGTCGCCCTGGATGCTGCCCATCCCGGGCACCGGCGACCCCGCCCACCTCGAGGAGAACGTGGGCGCCGGGTCGCTGCGCCTGCCCGACGAGGCCGTCGCCCGCTTGGACGCCGCGGGGCGTCCGTCCGCGGCCTGAGCACCGCCCGTACTCGTCCGTACCCTCTGCGTCTCTGCTCCGTTAGGTCGATCGGGGGAGCCGCGAACGTGGGGCCCCTGGCACATCGGGCGAACCACGGGGCGGGTCGGGGAATGGCGAACGGGCGTCGGCGCGGAGTGACCGCGCTGGTCGGGCTGGTGGCGGCGGGCGTGATCTCCACGGCGGGAGTGGCGTCGGCGAGCGGGCCGATCGACCTCTCCGACCCGGTGGGCGGGGTCAGCGACTTCCTGGGCGACACCCTCGGCGGCCTCGGCGGCCTGCTCGACGGCGGCGACTTGCCGGAGGCCCCGGAGATCGAGCTGCCCGAGGTCCCCACCCCGACCACGCCCACCACGACGACGTCCTCGACGCCGACGACCAGGCCCGACACGACCAACATCATCGTCGTGCCGCCGGCCTACTACGGGCCGGGCAACCCGTACTACGGCTACCACGCCCCGATCGTCCGGGCGAACGACCTGAACTGCATCGACTTCGCCGACACGTCGGACGCCCAGGCGGTGCTCATCGCCGACCCGTCGGACCCGAACAACCTCGACGGCGACAACGACGGCCAGGCCTGCGACCGCGGCGTCGGCGGCGTGGACTACACCGGCTACCCCGTCGGCGGCGTCGCCGCGGGCGACGGCTCGGACTCCGGCCCGAACTTCGGTCAGGTCGCCTTCCTGGCGATCGCGGCCCTCGGCGCGGGGGCCGGCATCGCCCGCGGCGGCCAGCTCGTGTCCGCGCGCCGGGCGGCCGGCTGACGTGGCCGCGCCCGAGGCCCCCGAGGTCCCCGAGGCACCGCCGGAGTCGTCGTCACGCGATGGGGGCATATTCGGCGGCGTGACCGGCCGCATCACCGCCATCGTCCTCGCCCTCCTCGCGGTGGGCGTGCTGGTGTCGCTCGTGCAGGGCGGCGGTGACGAGGGCCCGCGCGCCCGGTCGCTGCCCGTCGCCGAGCGCGTCGCGGTGCCGACGCCGCTGCCGGCGTCGTCGATCACCGGGATCGAGGTCCCGGCGATCGGGCTCGCCACCGACCAGACGACCGGGCTGGGTCTGCGCGACGACAACTCGCTCGACGAGCCGCGCAGCGCGGGCACCGTCGGCTGGTACCAGCAGAGCGCGAGCCCCGGCGCGATCGGGCCCGCCGTGCTGGCCGCGCACGTCAACTTCCGCGGTGAGGCCGGCGCGTTCGCCCGCCTCAAGGAGATGCGCCCCGGCGACACCGTCGAGGTGCACCGCGACGACGACACGACGGCCGTGTTCGCCGTCGACCGGGTCGAGCAGGTCGCCAAGGACGCGTTCCCGACCGAGGCGGTCTACGGGCCAACCGACGACGGTCAGCTCCGGCTCATCACCTGTGGCGGCGTGTTCAACGAGAGCACCGGCAGCTACGAGGACAACGTCGTCGTCTTCGGCCACCTCGTCGAGGCCTACCGCCCGATCTGACGTGGGGGCGAGGGCCGTGCGGACCCGAGGGGAGGGTCCGCACGGTTCTCGCGGGAACCGGCTTCGGGCGGCGGTCCGGCGGGGCTCGCGGGCGGGGGTGCGCCCGGTGGTCCACGGTGCCCCGGGCAACGTCGATCGACGTGACGTGGGCCGGCGCTCACGGCCGTGATCGAAGGACGAATACGGACACTGAACGTCAGCGACGCCACTTCGCTGACACTCCACCACGGCCCGCGGGCGCCGGCGCCCGAGCCATGGGTGCCGGACCGATTGCACTTGACAACCACTTGTGGCATCGGCTCCACTACCGGTTGCAGAACGCCACCGGAAGGGGTCCGCCGTGCGGGTCGACGTCGACGAGGGCGTGCAGCTCGACGTGGAGGTGCTGGGCGACGACGACGCGCCGGCGGTGCTGTTGCTCGGGGGCGCGGGCTGGTCGCGCGATTGGTGGGACGACGACCTGTGCGCGCGCCTCGTCGCCCGCGGCCGGCGGGTGATCCGCTACGACCAGCGCGACACCGGGGCGTCGACGTGCTGGCCGGTCGGCGCTCCCGGCTACACGGGGCAGGACCTGAACGACGACGCGGTCGCCGTGCTCGACGCCGTCGGGGTGGACCGGGCCCACGTCGTCGGGCTGTCGGCGGGTGGCGGGACGGCGCAGGAGCTCGCGCTCGCCCACCGCGAGCGGGTCACGGCCCTGACCCTGGTCGCCACCACCGCGATCGAACCCGTCGGCGATCTGCCCGGCCCGACACCCGCGATCCGCGCCCTGTTCGCCGAGGAGGCCCCGGCTCCGGACTGGTCCGACCCCGGGGCCGCCGTCACCGCGCTGGTCGAGGGCGAGCGCCCCTACGCCGGACCGGGGGCGTTCGACGAGGCGAGGGTCCGGGCGATCGCCGAGCGCGTCGTCGCCCGCAGCCGCGACCTCGCCGCGAGCACCACCAACCCGTTCCTCGTCGCGGACGTCGGCGGGCCGACCGGCCTGTGCGACCTCGCCGGCCTGCCCGTCCTGGTCGTGCACGGCACGGCCGACCCGGTCTTCCCCGTCGAGCACGGCCGCGCGCTCGCGGCGGCGATCCCCGGCGCCCGGCTGCTCGAGCTCGAGGGCACGGGCCACCAGGTGCCGCCGGAGCCGACGTGGGACCGGTTCGTCGACGCCCTGCTGGGGCACTGAGGAGCCCGATGGCCATCGTGATCTACTCCGCGACCGCGTCGCTCGACGGCTTCATCGCCGGCCCGGGCGGCGACATGTCCTGGCTGAGCGAGCACCTCGGCGGGGAGAACGAGGCGGCCGACCGGCTGCTCGGGCGCCTCGGCGCTCTCCTCGTCGGACGCGTGACCTACGGCGGCGACGACCCGAACGCGGGCACCGACGCGGAGGGCGCCTTCGGCGGGCAGTACGACGGCCCGGTCGTCGTCCTGACCCACCGACCCCCGGACGACCCCCTATCGGCGTGCTCCCCTGACGGCGTCGAGTTCGTCACCGATCTCGTGACCGCGGTCGAGCGGGCGAAGGCGCTGGCCGGCGACCGCGACGTCAACGTCCTGGGCGCCGACGTGGCCGCCCAGTGCCTCGAGGCCGGGCTGCTCGACGAGGTGCTGCTGTTCTTCGTGCCGGTGTTCCTCGGCGACGGCACGCCGATCTTCCGGCGCCCGGGTGGGCGGCACGTCCGCCTCGAGCGGCTCCACGGCGAGACGGAGCACTGGTACCGCGTCGTGCGGTGAACCCAGGGTCTCCTCTCAGCATCTCCGCAGGTGGGACGCAGGGTCGGCACAGCACGCGGGCCGAGTGTGGGCAGGGTGAGCGACACGAGCCCCTCCTCCCCGTCCCCCGCCGACCGTCCCGCGGGCACCGGCACCTTGCCGCCCGGCCCGGCCGGGGAGCGACCCGGCGGGTACCCGACCGCGCCCCCCGGCTCCGGCCTCCCCGCGGGCGGGCCGTTCGGCCACCCCGGCGACCCGTGGTCGCGCCGTGGCCCCGGTGGCCCCGGTGACACCCCCACCGGTCCCCCCGGTCCCCCGCCCACCACGCCCGGCCCCGTCGCGCCGCCCCCCGGTGCGCCGCGGCGCCGCCGTCCGGTCGCCCTCGTCGCGGGGGCTCTGGCGGCGGTGCTGGTGGCCGGCGGTGTCGGCGGTGCGGTCGGGTACGAGGCCGCGTCGGCGGGTGCCGGCACCTCGGTGCTCTCGTCGGCGCCGCCTGCGGGAGCTCCGGCGCCCGCGGCGCCCGCGGGCTCGGTCGAGCAGGTCGCCCAGACCGTGCTGCCGAGCGTCGTGCAGCTCGAGGGCGCCTCGGGCGAGGGTTCGGGCGTCGTGATCTCCGCCGACGGCCTCATCCTCACCAACGCGCACGTCCTCGAGGCCGGGCAGGCCGCCCAGCAGCAGCCGCCGGCGGGCGGCGCGAGCGCGCAGGGGCTGACCGCGGTGTTCCAGGACGGCACCCGGGCCCCGGTCCAGGTCGTGGGCACCGACCCGGGCGCCGACCTCGCCGTCGTGCGGGCCCAGGGCGTCTCCGGGCTCACCCCCGCCACGCTCGGCAGCTCCGCGTCGCTGCAGGTCGGCCAGGAGGTCGTGGCCGTCGGCTCCCCGCTGGGCCTCTCCGGCACGGTCACCACCGGCATCGTCAGCGCGCTCCAGCGCCCCGTGGCCAGCGGCGGCGCGCAGAGCGGGCAGGCGACGGTGCTCGACGCGATCCAGACCGACGCCGCGATCAACCCCGGCAACTCCGGGGGCGCGCTCGTCGACATGCAGGGCCGCGTCGTCGGCATCACCTCGGCGATCGCGTCGCTGGGTCAGTCCTCGGGCGGGCAGTCGGGG
>JAQSWW010000107.1 GCA_029266415.1 Actinomycetospora sp.
GCCCCCCGAGTGCCCCCCGAAACCGCCCGCTCGTGCGGGCAGGTCTGGAGAAGAAGTGATCCAGCAGGAGTCGCGCCTCCGGGTCGCCGACAACACGGGAGCCAGAGAGATTCTGTGCATCCGTGTTCTCGGCGGGTCGTCCCGGCGCTACGCGGGGATCGGCGACGTCATCGTCGCCACGGTGAAGGAAGCCATCCCCGCCTCCGGCGTGAAGCGCGGTGACGTCGTCAAGGCGGTCGTCGTGCGCACGCGCAAGGAGAAGCGCCGCCCGGACGGCTCGTACATCAAGTTCGACGAGAACGCCGCCGTCATCATCAAGAACGACCGTGAGCCCCGCGGGACCCGCATCTTCGGCCCGGTGGGCCGCGAGCTGCGCGACAAGCGGTTCATGCGGATCATCTCGCTCGCGCCGGAGGTGCTGTAGCAGATGAAGGTCAAGAAGGGCGACACGGTCGTCGTCATCGCCGGCAAGGACAAGGGCGCGAAGGGCAAGGTCATCCAGGCCTACCCCGACCGCGAGAAGGTCCTCGTCGAGGGCGTCGGCCGCGTCAAGAAGCACACGGCCCAGTCCGCCAACCAGCGTGGTGCGCAGTCGGGCGGGATCGTCACGCAGGAGGCGCCCATCCACGTCTCGAACGTGATGGTCGTCGACGGCGACGGCAAGCCGACCCGCGTCGGGCACCGCGACGGCGGCGAGGGCGAGGCGAAGCGCGTGCGCATCTCGCGCCGCACCGGGAAGGACCTCTCGTGACCACCACCGAAGCTCCCGAGACGACCCGCCCGCGGCTGCAGCAGCGCTACCACGACGCGATCCGGGACGCGCTGACCGAGCAGTTCGGCTACGCGAACCCGATGCTCGTGCCCGGCGTCGTCAAGGTCGTCGTCAACATGGGCGTCGGCGAGGCCGCACGCGACTCCAAGCTGATCGAGGGTGCGGTCCGCGACCTCACCCTCATCGCCGGCCAGAAGCCCGAGATCCGCCGGGCCCGCAAGTCGATCGCGCAGTTCAAGCTGCGCGAGGGCATGCCCATCGGCGCCCGCGCCACCCTGCGCGGCGCGCGCATGTGGGAGTTCCTGGACCGGCTGCTGACCATCGGCCTGCCGCGCATCCGCGACTTCCGCGGCCTGTCGCCCAAGCAGTTCGACGGCCAGGGCAACTACACCTTCGGTCTGTCGGACCAGACGATGTTCCACGAGATCGACCAGGACTCGATCGACCGGCCGCGCGGGATGGACATCACCGTGGTCACCTCCGCGACGACCGACGAGGAGGGCCGGGCACTGCTCCGTCAGCTCGGCTTCCCGTTCAGGGAGAACTGACAATGGCGAAGAAGGCACTGGTCAACAAGGCCGCGAAGACGCCGAAGTTCAAGGTGCGCGGCTACACCCGCTGCAACCGTTGCGGGCGTGCCCGCGCCGTGCTGCGCAAGTTCGGGCTCTGCCGCGTCTGCCTCCGCGAGATGGCGCACCGGGGCGAGCTCCCGGGCGTGAGCAAGGCGTCCTGGTGACCGAGACGAACCCCGACCGGCACGAGGACACCCCGCTCGAGGCCCCGCTCGAGGGCGCCATCGCCCCCGAGCTCCTGCGCCTCATCCAGCGCGTCGCCCACCGCGAGCACCTGCTCGACGGTGCGCCGGCGGCGAGCACGCGCCCCCGTACCAACGCTCCGAGGAGCTCCGCACGCCGCAGGCCCGCCATCGGGACCGCCCACAGCACCGCTGTGCGCGTCACCCGGGGAACCACGGCGAGGAAGGTGACCTGGTCATGACGATGACCGACCCGATCGCGGACATGCTCACGCGCATCCGCAACGCCAACTCGGCGTTCCACGAGAGCGCGACCATGCCGCACAGCAAGCTCAAGGCCCACGTGGCGCAGGTCCTGCTGGAGCAGGGCTACATCGCGGGCTACCGCACCGAGGCCGCCACCGTCGGGCAGTCGCTCGTGGTCGACCTGAAGTACGGGCCGAACCGCGAGCGCAGCATCGCCGGCATCAAGCGCGTCTCGAAGCCGGGCCTGCGCGTCTACGCGAAGTCCGGCGAGCTCCCGCGGGTGCTCGGCGGCCTCGGCGTCGCGATCATCTCGACGTCCTCGGGCCTGCTGACCGACCGCCAGGCACACCAGCGACGGATGGGCGGGGAAGTCCTCGCCTTCGTCTGGTAGCGGGAGGGAACCGAACCCATGTCACGCATCGGCAAGGCCCCCATCACCGTGCCGTCCGGTGTCGACGTCACCGTCGACGGCCGGAACGTCACCGTCAAGGGCCCCAAGGGCACCCTGAGCCACGAGGTCGACGAGCCCATCACGGTCTCGCTCGACGACGGCGTGCTCTCGGTGCAGCGCCCCGACGACGAGCGCGAGAGCCGTGCGCTGCACGGGCTGTCGCGCTCCCTGCTCAACAACCTCGTGCAGGGCGTCTCGCAGGGCTACGAGCGCAAGCTCGAGATCCACGGCGTCGGTTACCGCGTCCAGCTGCGCGGCTCGGACCTCGAGTTCGCGCTCGGGTTCAGCCACCCGGTGAAGATCACGCCCCCGGAGGGCATCACCTTCGCCGTCGAGAGCCCGACCCGCTTCTCGGTCCAGGGCATCGACAAGCAGCTGGTCGGCCAGGTGGCCGCCAACATCCGCTGGCTGCGCCGTCCCGACCCGTACAAGGGCAAGGGCGTCCGCTACGCCGGCGAGCAGATCCGCCGCAAGGTCGGGAAGACGGGCAAGTGATGGCAGAGAACGCGACCACCACCACGACAGCGCCCCAGAAGAAGGCCTTGGGCCACCTGGGCAAGAACGTCTCGGAGACCCGCCGTGCGGGTCGCACGCGGCGCCACGTCCGGCTGCGCAAGAAGATCGCCGGCACGCCGTCGCGCCCGCGCCTCGTCGTCACCCGGTCCACCCGGCACATCACCGCGCAGGTGGTCGACGACATCGCCGGCCACACGCTCGCGCACGCCTCCACGCTGGAGGCCGACGTCCGCGGGATGGAGGGCGACAAGAAGGCGCAGGCCGCCAAGGTCGGCGAGCTCGTCGCCTCCCGCGCCCAGGCGCAGGGCATCGACGCGGTCGTCTTCGACCGCGGCGGTCGCCGCTACCACGGCCGCATCGCGCAGCTCGCGGACGCGGCCCGCGAGGGGGGTCTGCAGTTCTGATGCTGGGAGACGCAGCGGAGCGGAGCTCGACCCAGAGGACGAGCCCCACGAACACCATGACTGGAAGGAACACCTGATGCCGGGACGCACACGGCGCGACGGGCCCCCGGGCTCGGGCGCACAGGGCGGCGAGCGTCAGGGCGGCAGCGCCGGCCGGGACCGCCAGCAGGGCGGTCGCGACCGCTCGCAGGACCGGACCCCGCACCTCGAGCGCGTCGTCGCCATCAACCGCGTGGCCAAGGTCGTCAAGGGCGGCCGCCGCTTCAGCTTCACCGCCCTGGTGGTCGTCGGCGACGGCGACGGCATGGTCGGTGTCGGCTACGGCAAGGCCAAGGAGGTGCCGGCCGCGATCGCCAAGGGCGTGGAGGAGGCGAAGAAGAACTTCTTCCGCGTCCCCCGCGTCGGCGGCACGATCACGCACCCGATCCAGGGCGAGGACGCCGCGGGCGTCGTCCTCCTGCGCCCGGCGAGCCCCGGTACCGGCGTCATCGCCGGCGGCCCGGTGCGCGCCGTGCTCGAGTGCGCGGGCATCGCCGACATCCTGTCGAAGTCGCTGGGGAGCCAGAACGCGATCAACATCGTGCACGCCACGGTGGCGGCGCTGAAGGGGCTCCAGGTCCCGGAGGCCGTCGCGGCCCGCCGCGGCCTGCCGATCGAGGACGTCGCGCCCGCGCGGATGCTCCGCGCCCGCGCGGGGCAGGGGAGCTGACATGGCCGACCTCAAGGTCACCCAGACCCGGTCCGAGATCGGTGGCAAGCACCACCAGCGCGAGAGCCTGCGGACCCTGGGGCTCCGGCGCATCGGCGCGAGCGTCGTGCGCCCGGACACCCCCCAGAACCGCGGCCTCATCAACGCCGTCCGCCACCTCGTGGCGGTGGAGGAGGTGTCGAACGATGGCTGACGCCCCGATCAAGCTGCACCACCTGCGCCCGGCGCCGGGGTCGAAGACCGCGAAGACCCGCGTGGGTCGCGGTGAGGCCTCGAAGGGCAAGACCGCCGGTCGCGGCACGAAGGGCACGGGCGCCCGCAAGAACGTCCCGTCGTCCTTCGAGGGCGGCCAGATGCCCCTGCAGATGCGCCTGCCGAAGCTCAAGGGCTTCCGCAACCGCAACAAGGTGGTCTCGCAGGTCGTCAACGTGGGCGACCTGGCGCGCCTGTTCCCCGACGGCGGCGAGGTCGGCCCGGCCGAGCTCGTCGGCGCCGGCGCCGTGCGCGCCGGTCACCCCGTCAAGGTGCTCGGCACCGGCGAGGTGGGCTCGGTGGCCCTGCGGGTCTCCGCGCACGCCTTCTCCGGCGCCGCCAGCGCGAAGCTCGAGGCCGCGGGCGGCAGCGCCACCGTCGTCGAGTAGATCCCTCGTGACGCCCACCGGCCCCGTGGCCGCCCTGCTCCAGAGCGGGACGGCCCGGGGCCGGTGGTGTGTCGCCGTGTAGTCTCAGCTCGGGTCGGCGCGTCCGTCCCGTCAAGCTCGCCGACGCCCCGCGCAGCGCCCCCGGGCGTCTCGTCGGTGGCGAGTCGGTGCCACCGGCACCGCGTGGCCGTCGCCCGCGGTGCGGACGGAAAGACATCTGGAGGTCCGAGTGCTCGGCGCCGTGCGGTCAGCCCTGGCCACACCGGACCTGCGCAAGAAGATCCTGTTCACGCTGGGCATCGTCGCCGTGTACCGCCTGGGAGCCACGCTCCCGGCGCCGGGCGTGTCCTACGTCAACGTCCAGGAGTGCCTGCGGCAGGTCCAGGGCAGTGACGCCGCGAGCGTCTACTCGCTGATCAACCTCTTCAGCGGCGGCGCGCTCCTGCAGCTGTCGATCTTCGCGCTGGGCATCATGCCCTACATCACGGCCAGCATCATCGTGCAGCTGCTGACCGTCGTGATCCCGCGCTTCGAGCAGCTGAAGAAGGAAGGGCAGAGCGGTCAGGGCAAGCTCACGCAGTACACGCGCTACCTGACCATCGCCCTCGCCGTCCTGCAGTCGACCGGCATCGTCGCCCTGGCCGACCGCAACCAGCTCTTCCAGGACTGCGACCCCTCGCAGTTCCCGATCCTGCCCAACGCCGACGTCTTCGACCTCGCCGTCATCGTCATCGTCATGACCGCCGGCACCGCGGTCATCATGTGGTTCGGCGAGCTGGTGACCGAGCGCGGCGTCGGCAACGGCATGTCGCTGCTGATCTTCACCTCGATCGCGGCGCGCATCCCGGCCGAGGGCGGCAACATCCTGTCCAGCAGCGGCGGCGTCGCCTTCACGGTGGTCTGCCTGTTCGGGCTGGTCATCATCGCGAGCGTGGTGTTCGTCGAGCAGGGCCAACGGCGGATCCCCGTGCAGTACGCCAAGCGGATGGTCGGGCGCCGGATGTACGGCGGGACGTCGACGTACCTGCCGCTGAAGGTCAACCAGGCCGGCGTCATCCCCGTGATCTTCGGGTCGTCGCTGCTGTACCTGCCCGACCTGCTCTCGCGGATCACGGGCAACCAGGACTCGGGCTTCTCCCGGTTCGTGCAGACCTACCTGGCCAACCAGTCCAACTGGCTGCACATCCTGCTCTACTTCGCCCTGATCATCTTCTTCACGTACTTCTACGTCTCGATCACGTTCAACACCGAGGAACGTGCCGACGAGATGAAGAAGTTCGGCGGGTTCATCCCGGGCATCCGGCCGGGGCGGCCCACGGCCGAGTACCTCAGCTACGTGCTGTCCCGGATCACCTTGCCGGGATCGATCTACCTGGGCATCATCGCCGTCCTGCCGAACTTCTTCCTGGGCCTGACCGGTCAAGGACAGAACCAGAACTTCCCCTTCGGGGGCACGGCTGTTCTGATCATGGTGGGCGTGGGGCTGGACACGGTGAAGCAGATCGAGAGCCAGCTGATGCAGCGCAACTACGAGGGCTTCCTGCGCTGAAGCCCCGTCGCGCCGGGTAGACACAGGACAACGGGACCGTCGGGCGAGGGAGTGGCGTCGTGAGGATCGTGCTGGTGGGACCGCCGGGAGCGGGCAAGGGGACGCAGGCGGCACGGCTGTCCGAGCGTCTGGACGCGCCCCACATCTCCACCGGAGACCTCTTCCGCGAGAACATGAAGAACGAGACGGACCTGGGCAAGGAGGCCCAGCGGTACGTCGACGCGGGCGACCTGGTGCCCGACGAGGTCACCGTCGGCATGGTCAAGGACCGTCTCGCCCAGCCGGACGCCCAGTCGGGCTTCCTGCTCGACGGCTTCCCGCGCAACGCGGCGCAGGCCCAGGAGCTCGAGAGCGTGCTGACCGACCTCGGGCAGCGCCTGGACGCGGTGCTCGTGTTCGAGGTCGACGACGAGGAGCTCATCAAGCGCCTCACGGCCCGGGGTCGCTCGGACGACACCGAGGAGACCATCCGGCACCGCCAGGAGGTCTACCGCTCGGAGACCGAGCCGCTGATCGAGCACTACCGCGACATCGCCGTGCGGGTCGACGCCATCGGGTCGGTCGAGGAGATCACCGACCGCGCGATGGACGCGCTCGCCGACGAGCCCGACGACTAGGTGGCGACGGACCGCCGCCCCCTCGCCGAGGTCGTCTCGGCGCGGGTCGGCGGCCTCGCGGACCGCGTGCGGCGGCGTTCGGTGGAGATGAAGACGCCCGGCCAGATCGAGGCCATGCGCGCCGCCGGCCTGGTGGTGGCGGCCGCGCTCGCGGCGGTGACCGAGGCCGCGCGTCCCGGGGTGAGCACCGCCGACCTCGACGGGATCGCCGAGGGCGTCATCCGCGACGCCGGCGCCGTGCCGTCGTTCCTCGGCTACCAGGGGTTCCCCCGGTCGATCTGCACCTCGGTCAACGAGCAGGTCGTGCACGGCATCCCGGCGCCGCAGCAGGTGCTCGGTGACGGCGACCTGGTCTCGGTGGACTGCGGGGCGATCCTCGACGGCTGGCACGGCGACGCGGCGGTGACGCTGCTGGTCGGGACCCCGCGCCCGGAGGACGAGGCGCTGTCGGCCGCCACCCGCGCCGCGATGCACGCCGGCATCGAGCAGCTCGTGCCCGGTGGGCGCCTCGGCGACGTCTCGCACGCGGTCGAGGAGGAGGCGCGCCGGCGCGCCGCGGCCGACGGGCGGACGTACGGGATCGTCGCCGACTACGGCGGCCACGGCATCGGCACCTCGATGCACATGGACCCGTTCGTGCCGAACGTCGGCCGCGCCGGCTCGGGCATGCGCCTGCGTCCGGGGATGGTGCTGGCCATCGAGCCGATGCTCACCGGGGGCACCGACGAGACCGACGAGCTCGACGACGGCTGGACCGTGGTCACCGCCGACGGCAGCCGCGCGGCGCACTGGGAGCACTCGGTGGCCGTCACCGACGACGGTCCCCGGATCCTCACCGCGCCCGCGTCCTGATCCGCGCCGCCGCTGACCTGCCCCGGTCGCGGACCGGGCGAGGGCCCCGGTGACTGGGTCGTCGCCGCGGCCCGCGTACACTCGACGTTCGGTGCGCGTGTCGTGCCGGTTCCCGCGCGCGCTCGTGTGAGGGTGTCCGGTCCCCGCGCGTGCCCGGTCCCCGAAGGTCCCGTCGCTCCGGCGTCGGGTCGCCCGGGCGGGACGACAGCGTACGTCGAGAAGAATGCGGAGGACATGGCGAAGAAGGACGGCGCCATCGAGGTCGAGGGGCGGGTCGTCGAGCCCCTGCCCAACGCGATGTTCCGGGTGGAGCTCGAGAACGGGCACAAGGTCCTGGCGCACATCAGCGGCAAGATGCGTCAGCACTACATCCGGATCCTCCCCGAGGACAAGGTCGTCGTGGAGCTGTCGCCGTACGACCTGTCGCGCGGCCGGATCGTCTACCGCTACAAGTGATCGAGTCAGCCTCGGACGCAGTGAGGAAGAGGACGTGAAGGTCCAGCCGAGCGTCAAGCGCATCTGCGCCAAGTGTCAGGTGGTCCGCCGTCACGGGCGGGTCATGGTCATCTGCGACAACCTGCGCCACAAGCAGCGCCAGGGCTGACGCAGCCGACCAGGCACACCCGGGCCTCGCCCGGGGCGCGGTCCGCGCGACCGCAGAACAGATTCCTCCCCGCACCTACGCCGGCACAGACCCGGCGGAACACCCCCGGCACGGGAGGCCGGGGCCCGGACCCGCAGAGCAGGACGGCGGCCCGGGACGGGCGGGGAGCCAGACCTCCCGGACGACACGAGGAGCACGTCGCCCCATGGCACGACTCGCCGGCGTCGACCTCCCCCGCGAGAAGCGGATGGAGATCGCGCTGACCTACATCTTCGGGATCGGCCGCAGCCGTTCCAAGGAGATCCTCACCGAGACCGGCATCGACCCCGACCTGAGGTCGAAGGACCTGTCGGACTCCGATGCCGCCGCGCTGCGCGCGTACATCGAGAACCACTTCCGGGTCGAGGGCGACCTGCGCCGTGAGGTCCAGGCGGACATCCGGCGCAAGGTCGAGATCGGCAGCTACCAGGGGCTGCGGCACCGCCGCAATCTCCCGGTGCACGGGCAGCGGACGAAGACCAACGCCCGGTCGCGCAAGGGCCCCAAGAAGACGGTTGCCGGCAAGAAGAAGGCCACGCGCAAGTAGCGCGTCCCCTCGATCAGGAGTATGTGAATGCCACCCAGGACTCGCCAGGGCGCGGCCGGGGCCAAGAAGGTCCGGCGCCGGGAGAAGAAGAACATCTCCCACGGCCACGCGCACATCAAGAGCACGTTCAACAACACGATCGTCTCCATCACCGACCCCACCGGCAACGTCATCAGCTGGGCGTCGGCCGGTCACGTGGGGTTCAAGGGCTCGCGCAAGTCGACGCCGTTCGCGGCGCAGATGGCCGCGGAGAACTGTGCCCGCAAGGCCGCCGAGCACGGCATGAAGAAGGTCGACGTCTTCGTCAAGGGCCCGGGCTCGGGCCGCGAGACGGCGATCCGTTCCCTGCAGGCCGCGGGCCTCGAGGTCGGGACGATCTCCGACGTCACCCCGCAGCCGCACAACGGCTGCCGCCCGCCGAAGCGTCGCCGGGTCTAGGGCCCAGGGAAAGGTCAGAGGAGACACACGATGGCCCGTTACACCGGTCCCGCCACCCGCAAGTCCCGCCGTCTGAAGGTCGACCTGATCGGCGGCGACAAGTCGTTCGAGCGTCGCCCGTACCCCCCGGGGCAGCACGGCCGGATCCGCATCAAGGAGTCCGAGTACCTGCTGCAGCTGCAGGAGAAGCAGAAGGCCCGCTTCACCTACGGCCTGCTCGAGAAGCAGATGCGCGCCTACTACGAGGAGGCGAACCGTCGCGAGGGCAAGACCGGCGACGAGTTCCTGCGCCTGCTCGAGTCGCGCCTCGACTCGGTCGTCTACCGCGCCGGGCTCGCCCAGACCCGTCGCCAGGCCCGCCAGCTGGTGGGCCACGGCCACTTCCTGGTCAACGGCCAGAAGGTCGACGTCCCCAGCTACCGGGTGACGCAGTACGACATCATCGACGTCCGGGAGAAGTCCCGGAACATGCTGCCCCTCGTGGTGGCGAAGGAGAACTTCGGCGACCGCCCGGTGCCCGGGTGGCTGCAGGTCGTCCCGGACACCCTGCGGATCTTCGTTCACCAGCTCCCGGAGCGGTCGCAGATCGACACGCCGGTCTCCGAGCAGCTGATCGTCGAGTTCTACTCGAAGTAGCAGGACCCCCCGGGCCGGCAGCCCGTCGGCCCGGGGTCACGTTCGGCGTCAAATAGCGGACGCCGCACCGGAAGGAATACGCACGTGCTGATCTCCCAGCGTCCCGCGCTGTCCGAGGACGCCATCGACGAGACCCGTTCCCGGTTCGTCATCGAGCCGCTGGAGCCGGGCTTCGGCTACACCCTCGGCAACTCGCTGCGTCGCACCCTGCTGTCGTCCATCCCGGGCGCGGCCGTGACGAGCATCCGTGTCGACGGGGTCCTCCACGAGTTCACCACCGTCCCGGGGGTGAAGGAGGACGTCACCGACATCATCCTGAACCTCAAGGAGCTCGTCGTGAGCTCCGAGGAGGACGAGCCGGCGACGATGTACCTGCGCAAGCAGGGCCCCGGCACCGTCACCGCGGGCGACATCGTCCCGCCGGCCGGTGTCACCGTGCACAACACCGACCTCCACATCGCGACCCTGAACGACCAGGGCCGCCTCGAGGTCGAGCTGGTCGTCGAGCGTGGCCGCGGCTACGTTCCGGCCGCGCAGAACAAGGCCTCCGGCGCCGAGATCGGCCGCATCCCGGTCGACTCGATCTACTCGCCGGTGATGAAGGTCAGCTACAAGGTCGAGGCCACCCGCGTCGAGCAGCGGACCGACTTCGACAAGCTGATCCTCGACGTCGAGACCAAGCCGTCCATGTCGCCGCGCGACGCCATCGCGTCGGCCGGCCGGACGCTGACCGAGCTCTTCGGGCTGGCCCGCGAGCTCAACGTCGACGCCGAGGGCATCGAGATCGGCCCCTCGCCCGCCGAGGCCGACTCGATCGCCGCCTTCGCGATGCCGATCGAGGACCTGGACCTCACCGTCCGGTCCTACAACTGCCTCAAGCGGGAGGGCATCCACACGGTCGGCGAGCTCGTCGGCCGGTCGGAGGCCGACCTGCTGGACATCCGCAACTTCGGCGCGAAGTCCATCGACGAGGTCAAGATGAAGCTCGCCGGACTGGGGCTGGCCCTCAAGGACAGCCCGCCCGGGTTCGACCCGTCCGCCGCGGCGGCGGACTACCCGTCCGAGGGCTTCGAGTCCTACGGCTCCGACGGCGGCTTCGGCGGCGGTTACGGGGCTCCGGAGGACGACGGCCAGGACTACGCCGAGACCGAGCAGCTGTAGTACCCCGTCCTTTCAGCGACTCTGACGTTCTGCCCCCTCCCCGGCCCGACCCGGGCCGGGGAGGAAAGGCGTCCTGAGACAGGAGCAGTCCCATGCCCCAGCCCACCAAGGGCCCGCGGCTCGGGGGATCCCCCGACCACCAGAAGCTGATGCTGGCCAACCTGGCCACGTCGCTGTTCACCCACGGCCGCATCCACACCACGCGGGCCAAGGCCGAGCGGCTGCGTCCGTACGCGGAGCGGCTGATCACCAAGGCCAAGCGCGGCGGGCTGCACAACCGGCGCATCATCGCCCAGCAGATCCGCGACAAGGACGTCGTGCACCGCCTCGTCGCCGAGATCGGCCCGTTCTTCGCGGACCGGCCCGGCGGCTACACGCGGATCGTCAAGACGCTGCCGCGCAAGGGTGACAACGCGCCCATGGCCGTCATCGAGCTGGTGAGCGAGCGCACCGCCAGCGCGGAGGCCTCGCAGGCCACCCGCACGGCGGCGGCGCCGAAGTCGCCGTCGGGCCCGGGCGCCCAGATCGGCGAGACCGCCACCGGTGCCGCGGCGACCGCGGCCACCATCGCGGCCGCCGAGACGTCCGACGCCACGCCGGAGCCCACGGAGCCGAGCGACGCCGGCGACGCGGTCGAGGCCCAGGAGGACGTGGGCACCGACGGCGAGTCGCCCGAGGTGCCCGAGGCCGGGGCCGCCACGACGTCCGCCGGCGGGGACCCGTCCGAGGACGCCGACTCGTCGGCCTCCGAGGCCGACACCGGCGCGACGAGCGACCAGGACCCGTCGGAGGACGCCGACTCGTCGGCGACCACCGGGGACGACAAGTCCTGACCGACCGCACCACCCGCGAGCCCGCCATCGAGATCGATGGCGGGCTCGCGGTGTCTCCGACGGTCCGGTACCGCCTGGACCTGGCGTACGACGGCACCGACTTCTCGGGCTGGGCGCGCCAGCCGGGCCTGCGCACGGTGCAGGGCGTCCTCGAGGACGCGCTGGCCACGATCTGGCGGGTGCCGGTGGCGCTCACCGTCGCCGGGCGCACCGACGCGGGCGTGCACGCGGACGCGCAGGTGGCGCACGTCGACCTCCCGCACGACGTGGTGCCGCACCCGGGCCTCGTGGGCCGGCTGGCGCGCATGCTGCCGCCGGATGTGCGGGTGCGGGCGGTGACGCCCGCGCCCGAGGGCTTCGACGCGCGGTTCTCGGCGCTGCGCCGCCACTACGCCTACCGGGTCAGCACCGCGCCCTGGGGCCCCGAACCGCTCCGGGCCCGCGACACCCTCCGCTGGCCGCGGCCCCTCGACGTCGCCGCGATGGACGAGGCCGGGCGCGCCCTGCTCGGCGAGCACGACTTCGCCGCCTACTGCCGCCCGCGGTCCGGCGCCACGACGATCCGCGAGCTGCAGGCGCTGCACTGGGCGCCCGCGCCGGGCGAGACCGACGTCCTCGTCGCGCACCTGTCCGCCGACGCGTTCTGCCACTCGATGGTCCGGTCGATCGTGGGTGCGCTGCTCGCGGTCGGCGAGGGCCGCCGTCCCGTCGGGTGGCCCGCCGCCCTGCTCGCGGCGCGGGAGCGCTCGAGCCAGGTGACGGTGGCCGCCGCCCGCGGGCTGCGCCTGACCGGGATCGACTACCCCGACGACGCCGAGCTGGCCGCCCGGGCGTCCGCGACCCGGCGGCGCCGGGACGAGCCGTGCGGTCAGCCCCCGCTGCCGTAGGGTCGCGTGAGGATCTCCAGGTTGTGGCCCTCGGGCGACGCGAAGTAGGCGCCCCGGCCGCCGTCGTTCGTGTTCTCGCCGGGACGGCGTTGCATCGGGTCGGCATAGGTGGGCACGCCCCGCTCGCGCAGCCGCTCGGTGATCACCGGGAACTCGTCATCACCGACGAGGAAGGCGTAGTGCTGCGGGTGCGGGTCGGCAACGTCCATGAAGTCCAGGCTCGTGCCGTGGGCCACCTCGACGACGGTGAAGGGCCCGAAGTGGTAGGGCGCGGGCAGCCCGAGGACCTCGGCGAGGAACGCCGCCCCGGCGTCCCGGTCCCGCGTCTCGACGATCGTGTGGTTCAACTCGATGGTCATGCCCCGAGCGTCGGACCTCGAGCAAGGTCGAGGTCAAGGGGCGACGCGGACCATCCCGTCGTCGTCGACGCGGCAGCGGTGGGGGACCAGGTCGCGCTCGCCCGGGTCGACGCACCGGCCGGTGGCCACGTCGAAGGACCAGCCGTGGTTCGCGCAGGTGAGGACGCCGTCGGCGAGCGTGCCGCGCTCGAGCGGCCACGCCCGGTGCGGGCAACGGTTGTCGTAGGCGCGGGCCTCGCCGTCGACGTGGACCAGCAGCACGCGGGTCGTACCGACCTGCACGGCGATCATCCCGCGCTCGCGGAGCACGGCGAGCGGCAGGACCGGAGTGTCGTCGACGGTGTGCTCCGGCATCGCGACCTCCCGACCAGGTGTGGCGCCCGTCACCGTACGCCGACGGGACCGGTGTGAGCCGGGTCACCGGCCGGGTACTCGACGGGATGAGTGAGCAGACCAGCCCGGGCAGCGCGCCCGACCCGGACAGCGGCGAGTTCCTCGCCGAGCAGAACACCGTGGAGCGCGTCAGCCCGGGCACCACCGCCGACGCGCCGGCGACGGACCCCGACATCGTCGACACCGACCCGGGCGGCGGCACGGCCGAGAACCCGGCGAAGGACCGGTAGCGCGGTACCCCGCGCCGGACCTCCTCGGCGCGACGACCTAGTCCCCGCGGCGGACCGGGCCGAGGATCGCGGTCTCGCGAGGGCCGGTCACGAGGTCGACGCGCCGCCAGAGGTTGCGGCCCAGCACCACGAGGCCGCGGTCGGGGAGGGTCCGCAGGGTCTCGGTCATCGACGGCGTCAGCCGCCACAGCCGTCCGGCGAGCTCCGCCTCGTGCGGGGGCATGCGCTGGAGCAGCACGAGGTCGGCGTCGTCGGCGAGGTCGGACACCGCGGGCACGAGCGAGGGCAGCACGACGAGCGTCGTCTGGGCCTCCGGGTCGTCGGGCTCGGCGGCGGCCTCGGCGTCCGCGGGCTGCGCGGCGAGGCGCACGGACTCCCACGCCGGCGGGCGCCCCGTCACCACCACCGACCGGATGCCGACCCCGGCGGCGCGCAGCACCACCTGGCGCGCGAGGTAGAGGCCGCCGAGCACGACGACGCGGGTGGGTGCGGGGCGCACGAGGGTCACGGCGACCGGCTCGCCGTCCGGGTCGGCGCCCAGCACCACGCCCGCGGGGCGCACGGGCGGGCCGAGGGCGTCGAGGACGGCGAGCGGCACCGAGAAGGTGGGGGCGAGCTCGGGGTCGGCGCGCGTCGGGGCGGTGCGGGCCGACGGGCCCGGCGGGGCGGTCACGGCGCGGTCCCCAGCGGCAGCGTGGCGGCGAGGGCCGCGGCGTGCTGGCCGTCGAGGGGGTCGAGCGACACCCCGAGCGCGTGGCCCCGGGCGACCAGCTCGCGACCGGCGACCTCGAGCGCGCCGGGGGTATCGGCGGTGAGGCGCATGGTGACGCGCAGCCCCACGGTGGACCCCTCGGTGGCGTCGGTCGTGGCGTCGGGCTCCAGCGTGAGCGCCAGCGTGCAGGTGCGCGCCGCGATGGCGGTGAGGTCGGTGAGCCGCTCGGGTGCGGCGTCGGCGGGCCAGCGCGTCACCCCGAACGCGGCGTGCCCCACCTCGCCCACGACCACGGCCCGCCAGTGCTCCTCCAGCCGGTCGCCGGGCCCGTCGGCGTCCGCGGCCTCGACGGCGGCGTCGAGGACCTCGTCGGCGCCGAGCGGGCGCACCGCCGTGTCGTGGTCGGCCAGGACCCGGGTGATGCGGGCAAGTGCGCCGACCACCGCCCGGTGCGCCCCGACGACCCCGCCGCCGCGCTCGGCGACCGCGTCGGGGCAGCGCGCCGGGTCCAGCCGCACCACCAGCCACGCCTCGCGCCGCGACACCGGCGGCAGCGGACCGAGGACCTCGCGGTACGCGGCCGCCGCGGGGGTGTCGTCGGTGACGGGACGGCAGTGCCACACGGCGCTGATCGCGTCGAGCACGACGCCGCGGTCGGCCAGGGTGCCAGCGAGCGCGGCG
>JAQSWW010000108.1 GCA_029266415.1 Actinomycetospora sp.
GTCGCGGACGTAGGTGCGGGCGACGGTGGCCTCGCGCGCCATCTCGGCGACCTGGTGGCGCACGACCTGGCGCCGGGCCAGCGGCTCGCCGAAGGTCCGTCGACCGCGCACCCAGTCCAGCGTCAGGTCGACGCAGCGCTGGGCGGTGGCGTACGCCTGCACGGCGAGCGACAGCCGCTCGGCCCCGAAGTTGACCATGATCTGGCGGAAGCCGGTGCCCTCAGCGCCGACGAGGTTCGCCGCCGGCACGCGCACCGCGTCGAAGCGCAGCTCGGCGGTGTCGCTGCAGTGCCAGCCCATCTTGCGCAGGCGCGAGCGCGACACCCCGGGCCGGTCGGTCTCGATCACCAGCAGGGAGACGCCGCGATGCCCCGGCCCGCCGGTCCGGACGGCCGTGGTGACGAAGTCCGCGCGCGTCCCCGAGGTGATGTACGTCTTGGCCCCGGTGACCACGTAGTCGTCGCCGTCGCGCTCGGCGCGGGTGGTGATCGCCGCGACGTCGGACCCGGTGTCGGGCTCGGTGATCCCGAGGCTCGCGATTGCCCGGCCGGCCAGCGCCGGGCGCACGAAGCGCACGATCTGGTCGGGGTCGCCGGCCGCGGCGATGTGGGGCACCCCGATGCCGTGGGTGAACAGGCCCGCGCACACGCCGCTCGACCCGCCGGAGAGGATCAGCTGCTCGGCGACGAGCAGGGAGTCGACGTGGTCGCCGGCGCCGCCCGCCGCGGCCGGGAAGCCGAGCTCCAGCAGCCCCAGGTCGCCCCCGCGCTCGTGCAGCGACCGCGGCAGCGCGCCGTCGTCCTCCCAGCGCTCGAGGTGGGGGACGATCTCGCGCTCGGTGAAGCCAGCGACCAGCTGCCGCAGGGCCCGCCGCTCGGGGGTCGCCCAGGCGTCGTGCGCGCTCACCGGTCCTGACCGAAGGGCGCCTTCGCTCGACACAGACGACGACAGGTGCCCTTCGCCAGGAACAGGGGCGGCCGTCACCGGGCGACCGCCTCGGCCTGGCCGACCACCACGGTGCCGCCGGCGTAGAGCAGTGGCAGCGCGGAGAGCCCCAGTGCGCCGATGTGGAACAGGGGCGCGGCCGCGATCGTCACGTCCGTGCCGCCGATGCCCGGGCGCGCGGCGACCATGTTGATCGCGTTCCACAGCATGTTGTCGTGCGTGAGCACTGCGCCCTTGGGCACGCCCGTGGTGTCCGAGGTGTACATGATCACGCAGGGGTCGTCGCCGGCCACGGGGTGCGCCTCGACGGCCTGGTCGCCGGGCTCCTCGGCCAGCTCGACCAGCGCGCCGACCGCGTCGCCCCCGAGCTCGGCCAGGGCGTCCTCGGCCAGCGTCGCGAAGGCCGTCGAGCGCACCAGCACCGTCGCGCCCGAGTCGGCGAGGACGTGCGCGACCTCGCCCGGGGCGAGCCGGTGGTTGATCGGCACGGCGATCGCGCCGAGCCTGGCGGCGCCGAAGAGCCACCCGAGGTAGGCGGCGGAGTTCTCGCCGAGCAGGGCGACCCGTCCGCCGGCCTCGATCCCGAGCGCGGCGGCGCGGGCCCCGACGCGGCGGTCGAGCTGCGCGTAGGTGTGGCGGTCGCCGGTCGCGACGTCGACGAGCGCCTCCGCGTCGGGACGGCGCTCCGCGCGCCGGGCGACCCAGTCGGCGATGCCACCGTCCACGGCTGTCCTCCCACGTCGGCGCGACCTGGGCTACTCTGCCCGTACGTGCGGTCAGTTCACAAGGGGGCGCCATGACCGAGCCGGTGGTGGCCCCGGGGCGTGCCCGCGGCGGGCGTCGCGACGAGATCCTCGCGACGTTCACCCGCCACGTCGCCGAGCGCGGCTACGACCGGGCGAACTTCGGCGACGTCGCGACCGAACTGGGGATGAGCAAGGGGACGATCGTCCACCACTTCGGCACCAAGGACCGCATGCTCGCCGAGGTGCAGGAGCGCTACATGCGCCGCCGCCTCGAGGAGGCCCACGTCCTGCTGTCCCGGCTCACCGCGCCCGAGCAGCGGATCGCGGCGTTCGTGCACGCGGGCGTCCGCTACTCCACCGAGGAGCCGGCGACCACCGTGGCGTTCCAGCGCGAGGTCGTCCGCCTCACCGACGAGCCGGGCATGGAGACCGCCCGCGCCCAGCGCGACGCCTATCGCGACCTCGTCGTGGCGGTCCTGCGCGACGGCGAGGCCGACGGGGTGTTCGTCCCGGGCGACGCCCGGCTGCGCAGCCTGCAGATGTTCGGCTCGCTGCACTGGATGTGGACCTGGTTCGACCCGGCGGGCCGGCTGCCGGCGCAGGACGTGGCGGCGGAGTTCTGCCGGACGCTGCTGCGCGGCCTGGGGGTCGGGGAGGTGGCGGTCGCGGCGGCCGCCGACCCGGACGGGCCGGTCGCGCGCTGTGTCGCCGAGGTGTGCGCCCCACGCGGGTGAGCAGGGCGGGGTGTCCCACCACTCCGTCCTGGTGACCCGCGCGTCAGCGCACCCGGCGATAGGAGCAGATCACCACGCCGGTCGCCGCCTGCTCGACCGACACGAGCTCGAGCGGACGCGCGTTCCCGGACGTCGGGAAGACGCCCTTGCCGCCGCCGAGGAGAATCGGCTCGATCATCAGGCGGTACTCGTCGACGAGGTCGGCGTCGGCGAGCTGGGCCGCCAGCGAGGCGCTGCCCTGCACCAGCAGGTCGCCGCCCTCCCGCTCGCGCAGGTCACGCACGGCTCCGACGGCGTCGTCCGCGGGGAGCAGGTGGGAGTTCGCCCACGTCAGGTCGGCCTCGGTGAGCGTGCGGGAGGCGACGTACTTGGTGATCCCGTTGATCCGGTCGGCGAACGGGTCGTCGGTCTGGTGCGGCCACACCGCCGCCGAGACCTCCCAGGTCCGCCGGCCGAACAGCATGGCCTCGGCCT
Organism: Actinomycetospora sp.; assembly: GCA_029266415.1. Lineage (GTDB taxonomy): Bacteria > Actinomycetota > Actinomycetes > Mycobacteriales > Pseudonocardiaceae > Actinomycetospora. Next base: position 2,900 of record JAQSWW010000108.1, read on the forward strand.
CGCGCAGCGACCGGTCCCACGTCGCGCCGAGGGCCTCGTCGAAGTAGGGCACGGACCAGCCGCCGTGGGCGAACCCGCCCTCGGTGTCCTCGTCGGCCCCGCCGGGGGCCTGGGTGACGCCGTCGAGGCTGATGAACTGGGTGACGACGATGCGCACGGTGGTCTCCCTCGGATCGCGGGGCGGGTGGTCAGTGGCGTGCTGCCCTCAGGTCGAACGGCGGTCTCCCTCTTCGACACGGCGACGGGAACTCCTTCACTCCGGTCCGCCGATGTCCTCGATCCAGGCCTCGGGGTGCTCGGCGGCGAAGCGGGCCATCAGCGCCGCGCAGTCCGGGTCGTCGAGCACGAGGACCTCGACGCCCTGCTCGGCGAGCCATCCGTGCTGGCCGCCGAAGTTCTCCGCCTCGCCCACGACCAGGCGCGGTATGCGGAACTGGCGGATGAGCCCCGCGCAGAACCAGCACGGCGAGAGCGTCGTGACCATCGTCGTGCCGCGGTAGTGCGGGCGGCGCCCGGCGGCGCGGAAGGCGGCGGTCTCGCCGTGGGTGGCGGGGTCGCCGTCCTGGACGCGGCGGTTGTGGCCGCGCCCGAGCAGCTCGCCGTCGGGGCCGAACAGCGCCGCGCCGACGGGCACACCCCCTGCCGCGGCCCCGGCACGGGCTTCCTCGAGGGCGACGGCGAGCATGGCGCGTGGCTCGATCACGCCGGTCACCGTGCCACGTCCCGGTGTCAGCGACGTGGCGTCACGGACGTTGAGTGTCCGTACACGTACTTCGATCACTCAGGACCAGCTGTGAGTGATCGAAGTGAGTTCACGGACGTTGAGTGTCCGCAACGGCACTTCGCTGACACGCGGCGGCCCGGATGGGCGCGGGCGCCGCCGGGCATGCTGGAGTCCGTGCCGGAGCTCCCCGAGGTCGAGAACGCGCGCCAGGTCGTCGAGAAGGCCCTCGACCGCACGATCGCGGGTGTCGACGACCGCGACGAGTTCGTCTGCCGGCCCCACCACCCCGGCGAGATCGACACCGCGCTCAAGGGCGGCCGCCTGACCGCCGCGCACCGGCGGGGCAAGACGATGTGGTGCGACACCGTCACCGCCGACGGCGGCGAGGGCCCGCGCCTCGGCATCCACCTCGGCATGGGCGGGCGCATCTTCGTCACCGGCCCGAACGGTGACGCGAACAGCCTCTACGCGGGCGGCGACCCCCACGTCGGCGGCATGCCGCGCAAGCCCGACGAGCGCCCCGACAAGCCCGAGTGGGACCGCGTGCGGATCACGTTCACCGACGGCGGCGAGCTGCGGCTGTTCGACAAGCGACGTCTCGGGCGCGTGCACCTCGAGCCCGACGTCGACGCGCTCGGCCCCGACGCCGCCGAGATCACCCGTGACGAGTTCCGCGCCCGGGTCGGCAAGGGCACGGCGCCGATCAAGGCCCGGCTGCTCGACCAGTCGGTACTCGCCGGCGTCGGCAACCTCCTCGCCGACCAGACACTCTGGCAGGCGCGCCTGAACCCCGCGCGGCCGGCGGGCGAGCTGTCGACCGAGGACCTCGACGCCCTGCGCCGCGAGCTGCGCAAGGCCACGCGCAGCGCGATCGCGCACGGCGGCGTCCACACCGGCGAGGTCATCCCGTACCGCGCGAAGGACGAGACCTGTCCGCGGTGCGGTGCCCCGATGGTGCGGGACACGGTCGGCGGGCGCACCACGTGGTGGTGCGAGGCCGAACAGCGCTGAGTAACGAAGACCACGCGCTCGGGCCTCCGCGACACCATTTAGAGTGAAGTCAGAGCGGAACTGCCTCACGCACAGCTAAAGTCGTGCCTCTTCTAGTCGTGCGCAACACATCCCGGCACCGCGCCTGGACCCGCGGGTGGCCGAGCAGAACCTGCTCACCGCTGGTTCACCGTCGAGTACGACACGTGGTTCCGCTGGCTGCTCCCCGGACTCATGGCCACCGGCGCGCCGATCCCGCTCGGCGGCACCTCCAACCACATCCGGCGCGAGGCCTTGGTGGCCGTCGGCGCCTGGGACCCGTGGAACGTCACCGAGGACGCCGACCTCGGGCTGCGCCTGGCCCGCTGCGGCTACCGGGTCGCGGTGCTCGGCAGCACCACCGCCGAGGAGGCTGCTCTGGGCGCTGGTGAGCTGGCTCGTGGTGGGCTCGCCGTTCGAGCAGTTCACCTCCGCGTACGGCAACGCCGCGCTGCTCGCGGACGGCGGGGGAGCGCGGACCTCGCCGGCGACCCCGGCGCGCCAGCTGACCTGGCTCGCCCCGGCGTTGGCCCCGCTGCTGGTCGCGGTCGTCGTCGGCGCGGTCCTGCGCCCCGATCGGCGGCGCGCGCTCGCCCTGGTGGCCGTCCCGGCCGCGCTGTTCGGGTCCGTGCTCGCCTTCGAGTGGGCCTCCTACCTCTCCGGCAACCTCTTCGACTTCCTGCGCTACCAGATCACCGCGATCCCGCTGGTCGTCGTGCTGCTCGGGCTGGCGCTGGCCCGCACCGACGGCGGGGCCAGCGGCCGGTCGCCGCTGCGCGCCGTGGCCGGCGGGCTGGTCGTGGTCGCCGTGCTCGGCGCCGGGGCCGTCACGTCCGGTCGGGCGATGCTCAGCGAGCCGATCGACGCGACGCAGGAGTACCGCCGGGTGGCGTCGCTGGTCGTGGACGCTCCCGACTCGGCGCTGGGCATGTGGGCCTCCGGCCGGGAGGTGGCCGCGCGGATCGACGCGATGGACCTGCCGCCCGCGAGCGTGCTCGTCGACGCCGGCAGCGGGTTCGCCGTCGTGGCCGCGAGCGCGCACCCGGAGCGCTTCCGCATCACCTCCGACGACGGGTTCTCCGCGGCGCTCGCCGACCCGCCGCGGGCGGGCATCCGGGTCGTCCTGCGCAACGACGCCGGCGGCGTCGACGCCGTCCGGGCCCGCTGGGGCTCGTTCGGCACCCCGGCCTCGCCGTCGTGGGTGCGTCCCCTCGGCAGCGTCGCCCGGGCCACGCCGTTCTCGTACGCCTGGAGCCTCTGGTCGGTGACCCCGGCCCGCTGATCCCGACTGAGGGTCCCTACCGTCGGGTACCAGACGGTCCGCACCCGACCGGACGACGACGTCAGTGGGAGGTACGCGGATGGGCCGCGCGCGTGGGCAGGACGACCGACGGCCGGCGCCGGAGATCCGGGCCCGGGTGCGCGAGGTCTGGCGTGACGTGCTGCTCCGCGACCCGCACCAGTCCCTGTTCCACGGCGACGTCCGCGGGGTGCTGACCAGCGTGGGCCCGGTGCTCGCCGAGCACCCGGAGTACGCCGACGTCCTCGGGCGGCTCTGCGAGCCCGAGCGCCAGATCGTGTTCCGGGTGCCGTGGACCGACGACTCCGGACGGACGCGGGTCAACCGCGGGTTCCGCGTCCAGTTCAACTCCGCGCTGGGCCCGTACAAGGGCGGGCTGCGGTTCGCGCCGACCGTGGACCTCGACGTGATCAAGTTCCTCGGCTTCGAGCAGGTCTTCAAGAACGCGCTGACCGGCCAGGACATCGGCGGGGGCAAGGGTGGCGCCGACTTCGACCCGAAGCAGGCCTCCCCGCCCGAGATCATGCGCTTCTGCCAGTCGTTCGCCACCGAGCTCGCCCGCCACGTCGGCGCGGCCGTCGACGTCCCCGCCGGCGACATGGGCGTCGGGCCGCGGGAGATCGGCTGGATCTACGGCCAGTACCAGCGGATCATCGGCTTCCTCGAGCCGGGCGCCTTCACCGGCAAGCCGGCCGTCCTCGGTGGCTCGGCGCTGCGGCCCGAGGCCACCGGCTACGGCGTCGTCTACTTCACCCAGCGCATGCTCGCCGAGCAGGGGCGCGACCTCGACGGCGCCCGCGTCGTCGTCTCCGGCAGCGGCAACGTCGCCCTCTACGCGATGGACAGGGCGATCGCCGCGGGCGCGACGATCGTCGGCTGCTCGGACTCGCGCGGGTCGGTCGCCGAGCCCGACGGGGTCGACGTCGACGCGCTGCGCGAGGTCAAGGGCCAGGGCGGATCGGTCGCCGACTACGCGGAGAAGCGTTCGGCCGCGCAGACCTTCGACGGCTCGGCCTTCGCCCAGGAGTGCGACGTCGCGCTGCCCTGCGCGACGCAGAACGAGATCGGGCCCGACGAGGCCCGGGCGCTGGTGAAGGGCGGGTGCTGGGCGGTGGTCGAGGGCGCCAACGGCCCGGTCACCCCGGAGGCCCGCGAGGTCCTGCGCGAGTCCGGCGTCGGCTTCGGGCCGGGCAAGGCCGCCAACGCCGGTGGGGTGGCCGTGTCGGCGCTGGAGATGCAGCAGGCCGCCGGGCGCGAGCGCTGGACCGCCGAGGACGTCGACGAGCGCCTCGCCGCGATCATGATCGACGTCCACGACCGGGCCCGCGACGCCGGCGAGCGCTACTGCGGCGACCCCGCCGACTACGAGAACGGGGCGAACGCGGCGGCCTTCCTGCGCGTCGCGGAGGCGGTGCACAGCCTGGGCGTGGTGTAGGACGGGCGCATGGACCACGTGACCCCGGCCGCGTTCAGCTTCACCGAGCTCACGCCGACGGCGTTCCTCGACCGGGCGGCCCACGCGTTCGCCGCCCGCGACGCGATCGTCGACGGCGACCGGCGGTTCACCTACGCCGAGTTCGGCGCGCGGTCGCGGCGGCTGGCCGGCGGCCTGCACGAGCTGGGCGTCGAGCCGGGCGACCGCGTCGCCGCCCTGTGCACCAACAGCCACGTGATGCTCGAGTGCCACCACGGCGTGCCCTACGCCGGCGCGGTGCTCGTACCGCTGAACACCCGGCTCTCGGTCGACGAGATCGTCCACATCGTCGAGCACTCCGGCGCCCGGCTGCTGATCGCGTCCCGCGAGCTCGTCGAGCAGGCCCGGGCCGTGGCCGAGCGCACCGGCGTCGACCTCGTCGAGGAGGGCGAGCGCTACGAGTCGCTCGTCGACGACTCCCCGGAGCGCGTCGTGCCGGTGACCGACGAGCGCGGCCTGCTCGCGATCAACTACACCTCGGGCACCACGGGGCGTCCGAAGGGCGTCATGTACCACCACCGCGGCGCGAACCTCCAGGCGCTGGCGATGGCGTTCCACATGCGCCTGGAGCCGGCGTCGCGCTACCTGTGGACCCTGCCGATGTTCCACTGCGACGGCTGGTGCTTCCCCTGGGCGGTCACCGCGGCGGGCGGGCTGCACGTGTGCCTGCGCGTGATCGACGCCGAGGAGATCTGGCGGCTCATCCGCACCGAGGGCGTCACGCACTACTGCGCCGCGCCGACGGTGCTGACGATGATCGCGCATGCGGAGGCCGCGCAGGACGGCCCGGCGCCCGAGCCGGTCACGGTCGCCACGGGCGGCGCCCCGCCCTCGCCGACGCTGCTGGCGCAGATGAACGACCTGGGCATGTCGGTGACCCACCTCTACGGCCTCACCGAGACCTACGGTCCGGCCGCCGTGAACGACTGGCACCCCGAGTGGGACCACCTCGACGCGACCGAGCAGTCACGGCTCAAGGCCCGCCAGGGCGTCGGCAACGTCATCGCCCAGCGCCTGCGGGTGCTCGACGAGCAGACCGGCGCCGAGGTCCCCTCCGACGGCGAGACCATGGGCGAGCTCGTGCTGCGCGGCAACGACGTCATGCTCGGCTACTACCGCGACCCCGAGGCCACCGCCGAGGTCGATGCCGACGGGTGGTTCCGCACCGGTGACCTCGGCGTCGTCCACCCCGACGGCTACGTGGAGATCCGCGACCGCAGCAAGGACGTGATCATCTCCGGCGGGGAGAACATCGCGTCGGTCGAGGTCGAGCGCGTGCTGGACAGCCACCCCGCGGTCGTCGAGTCGGCGGTGGTGGGCGCGCCGGACGAGCGGTGGGGCGAGGTGCCCGTCGCCTACGTGGCGGTGCGCGAGGAGGTCGACCCCGACGAGCTGGTCGAGCACGTGCGCACCCACCTCGCGCGGTTCAAGGCGCCGAAGCGGATCGTGTTCGGCGAGCTGCCGAAGACGTCGACGGGCAAGATCCAGAAGAACGTCCTGCGCGACCGGGGCTGACCAGGCGTCCGCTTCCGTCCGGGCCGCGACCGGTGCAGAGTGGTCGCAGTCACGGCACGTGAGGAGGGGTGCGCGGTGGCGACCTCACGACTGGCCCGCCTGTTCGGCCGCAAGGACGACCGGGAGGCCGACATCGCACCGCCCGCGTACACGGGCATCGGGGCCCCGCGGCAGTACGAGCCGCCGCCCGGCGCCCCGGGGCACGGCACCGCGGGCTACCAGCAGGGGCCGGCCAGCCCCACGACGTACGTGGCCGGGCACTCGGCGCGGCCGGCCCCGCCCGCCCCGAGTGCCCGGCCACCGGCCCCGTCGCCCTACGAGCACGCCCGGGTGGTCACGCGTGCGGAGTACGACGAGGCGGCCCGGCGCCGCCACGCGGCCGACCAGCAGGTCCAGATCCTCGAGCGCCAGGACGCCAAGCTCACCGAGCAGATCCACGCCGCCACCGCGCAGGAGCGCCACGACTACGTGCGCGAGCTGGTGTCGCGCCGGATCGCCGTGCGCTCGCGTCTCGAGGAGTCGCTGATGCGGCGCAACCGCATGCAGCAGACCGAGGACGAGCTCGGCGCCGGCCTCGCGGCGCACGACGCGCCCCCGGAGCAGCGCCGGTACTAGTCGCTAGCGCGACGCGTACGGCACGACGTACACCGCCGTGCCGTACGCGGCGATCTCGCTCGCCGTGCTGGCGATCTCGTTGCAGTCGAAGCGCAGCGCGAGCACCGCGTTGGCGCCGTGCGCCAGCGCCTCCTGCGACAGGCGCGCGAGCGCCTCGTGCCGCGAGTCCGACAGCAGCTTCGACAGGCCCTTGAGCTCGCCGCCGGCCATCGACTTGAAGCCCGCACCCATGGTCGAGAACATGTTGCGGCTGCGGACGGTGAGGCCGAAGACCTCGCCGAAGACGCGGACGACCTCGTAGCCGGGCAGGTCGTTCATCGTCGAGAGCAGGATCGGGTACTGCTGCTGTCCGCCCTGGGGGATCTGCTGGCCCTGCTGCTGAGGCTCCACGGCGCGGAGCGTAGTGGTGCCGGGGTCAGTCCGGGCGCGCGTGCAGCGCGGCGCGGGTCATGGCCACGAGCACCGGGGCGGCGACCTCCGGCGGCGTGCGCCCCGTGCTGCGCGGGGTGGAGTTCATCAGGCCGAACGCCGCGTGCGCGCCGACCCGGGCCGTCTCCTCGCCGGCCGCGAGCCCCGCGCGGCGCAGGGCGTCGACCCAGATCTCCACGTACGCCCGCTGCAGGCCGCGCACGCGGCGGCGGGCCGCGTCCGGGAGGTTGGCGAGGTCGCGGTCCTGGACGGTGATGAGCTCGGGCTGGCGCAGCGCGAAGTCGGTGTGGAACGCGATGAGCGCCTCGAGCAGCGCGTCCGGGTCGTCGTGCTCGGCCGCGAGCTGCTCCCCGGCGGCGAGGAGGTGCTCGCTGATGCCGACGAGCATCTCGGCGAGCAGGCCCTCCTTGGACGGGAAGTGCCGGTACAGGGCCGGCCCGCTGACGCCGACCGCCGCGCCGATGCCGTCGATGGACACCCCGTGGAAGCCGTGGCGGGCGAACAGGCGCGCCGCCTCGGTGAGGATCTGCTCGCGGCGCGACGTCGTGACGGGCACGCTCGGCACACTAACGTCCCTTGCCGGGGACGTGAACGATCGCTAACGTGAATGAGCGTTAACCAGGCGGCACGGAGCGCACCGTAGCTGCCGCGCCGGAGGCGCCGACACCGAGGAGGTCGACCGTGGCCGCGCCGAGCACCGACCACGTGAGCGGAGTCCGGGCCGACGGCACCGGACGCCGCCCACGAGGCCACCACGAGCTCGTCGCCGAGCTGCGCGAACGGCTGGCGGTGGCGCGGCTGGGCGGGCCGGAGCGCTCGCGGCAGCGCCACGTCGAGCGGGGCAAGCTGCTCCCGCGCGACCGGGTGGACGCGCTGCTCGACCCGTCGAGCCCGTTCCTCGAGCTCTCGCCGCTGGCCGCGACCGGCATGTACGACGACGCGGCGCCGGGCGCGGGGATCATCACCGGCATCGGGCGCATCGCCGGGCGCGAGTGCGTGGTGGTCGCCAACGACGCCACCGTCAAGGGCGGCACGTACTACCCGATGACGGTGAAGAAGCACCTGCGCGCCCAGGAGGTCGCGCTGCACAACCGGCTGCCGTGCGTCTACCTCGTCGACTCGGGCGGGGCGTTCCTCCCGCAGCAGGACGAGGTGTTCCCCGACCGCGAGCACTTCGGGCGCATCTTCTACAACCAGGCGACGATGTCCGGGCTCGGCATCCCGCAGATCGCCGCGGTGCTGGGCAGCTGCACGGCCGGCGGGGCCTACGTGCCGGCGATGAGCGACGAGGCGATCATCGTCCGCGACCAGGGCACGATCTTCCTGGGCGGCCCGCCGCTGGTGAAGGCGGCGACGGGCGAGGAGGTCACGGCCGAGGAGCTCGGCGGCGGGGTGCTGCACGCGCGCACCTCCGGCGTCGTCGACCACCTCGCCGACGACGACGCCCACGCGCTGTCGATGGTGCGCGACATCGTCGACACCCTGGGCCCGCGGTCGGCGCCGCCGTGGGAGCGCCGCCCGACCGTCGAGCCCGAGCACGACCCGGCCGAGCTCTACGACGTCGTGCCGGTCGACGGGCGCACCGCCTACGACGTGCACGAGGTGATCACGCGCCTGGTCGACGGCAGCGCCTTCACACCGTTCAAGCCCGACTACGGCACGACGCTGGTGACCGGCTTCGCCCGCCTGCACGGGCACCCCGTGGGCATCGTCGCCAACAACGGCGTGCTGTTCCGCGAGTCGGCGCTCAAGGGCGCGCACTTCGTGCAGCTCTGCGACCAGCGCGGCATCCCGCTGGTCTTCCTGCAGAACATCACGGGGTTCATGGTCGGGCGCGAGTACGAGGCCGGCGGCATCGCCAAGGACGGGGCGAAGATGGTCACCGCCGTCGCGACGACCCGCGTGCCCAAGCTGACCGTGGTCATCGGCGGCTCCTACGGCGCGGGCAACTACGCGATGAGCGGGCGGGCCTACTCCCCGCGCTTCCTGTGGATGTGGCCGAACGCGCGGATCAGCGTCATGGGCGCCGAGCAGGCGGCGACGGTGCTCGGGACGGTGGGGTCCGCGGACGCCGAGGGGGTGCGCGAGCAGTACGAGCACCAGGGCCACCCGTACTACTCCACCGCGCGCCTGTGGGACGACGGCGTCATCGACCCCGCCGACACCCGCACCGTCCTCGGCCTGGCCCTGTCCGCCTGCGCCAACGCCCCCCTCGAGACGCCGCACTTCGGCGTCTTCCGGATGTAGGGGAGTGTCAGCGAAGTGGCGTCGCTGACACCCAGCGTCCGTATTCTTCCTTCGATCACCGCGAAATCGAGGTCGTCGTGTTCACCAGCGTGCTGATCGCCAACCGCGGTGAGATCGCCGTGCGGATCACGCGGACCCTGCACGCGCGGGGTCTGCGGGCGGTGGCCGTCCACACCGACCCCGACGCGGACGCGCCGCACGTGCACGCCGCCGACGTCGCGCTGCGCGTGCCCGACTACCTCGACGGCGCGGCGATCATCGCGGCCGGCCGCGCGGTCGGCGCCGAGGCCGTCCACCCCGGCTACGGCTTCCTCGCCGAGAACGCCGCGTTCGCCCGGCAGGTCGAGGCCGCGGGGCTCACGTGGATCGGTCCGCCGGCCGAGGCCATCGAGGCGATGGGCGACAAGATCCGCGCGAAGGCGACGGTCGGCCCGGCAGGGGTCCCGCTGGTCCCCGGGTCCGACGGCAGTGGGCTCGACGACGGGCAGGTCGCCGCCGCCGCGCGCGCCATCGGCTTCCCCGTGCTGCTCAAGCCCAGCGCGGGCGGGGGTGGCAAGGGCATGCACGTCGTCGAGCGCGACGAGGACCTGGGCGACGCCATCCGTGCCGCCCGCCGCGAGGCCCGCGGCTCGTTCGGCGACGACACGCTGCTCGTCGAGCGCTACGTCACCGATCCCCGGCACATCGAGATCCAGGTGCTGGCCGACGCCCACGGCACCGTCGTGCACCTCGGCGAGCGCGAGTGCTCGCTGCAGCGCCGGCACCAGAAGGTCGTCGAGGAGGCCCCGTCGGCGGTGCTGGGCGCGCGGCAGCGCCACGCCATGGGCGCGGCCGCCGTCGAGGCCGCGCGCGCCTGTGGCTACGTCGGCGCCGGGACCGTCGAGTTCGTGACCGACGCCGACGCCGGCGAGTTCTTCTTCCTCGAGATGAACACCCGGCTGCAGGTCGAGCACCCGGTCACCGAGGAGGTCGTGACGATCCGCGGCCGCCGCCTCGACCTCGTCGCCGAACAGCTGCGGGTCGCGGCCGGCGAGCCCCTGGACTACGACCAGGGCGACATCCGCATCGAGGGCCACGCCGTCGAGGTCCGCCTGTACGCCGAGGACCCCGCGCGCGGCTTCCTGCCCACCGGCGGCACGGTGCTCGACCTCGTCTGGCCCGGGGGAGACGCAGCGCAGCGGAGCTCGACCGAGGACGGCCGCCCCCGCGTCGACGCCGGCGTCGCGGCCGGTACCGAGGTCGGGTCGCGCTACGACCCGATGCTCGCCAAGGTCATCGCGAGCGGCCCGACGCGCGCCGCCGCCCTCGACCGCCTCGACGCGGCACTGGCCGCGACCACCGTGCTCGGCCTCCGCACCAACCTCGCCTGGCTGCGCACCCTGCTCGCCCACCCCGACGTCCGCGCCGGACGCCTCGACACCGGCCTCATCGGCCGCCTCGACGTGCCGGGCGACGGGGTGCCCGACGACGTGGTCGTCGCCGCGGCGCTCGCCGGCCTGCTCGACCTCCCCGCCGGCGACGCCCCGTTCGACCGCCTCGGCGGCTGGCGCCTCGGCGCCGATCCCGCCCCCGCCCGGTGGCGCATCGTCCCCGCCGCGGGCGCGACCGGCGACCCGGTCGACG
>JAQSWW010000109.1 GCA_029266415.1 Actinomycetospora sp.
CCGCCGTGGGCGCCCCGCCCCGCTCGGCGGCGCGGCCTTCTCCGGCAGCGGCTCCTGCGGGTCGTCCCCGGTGCCCGCGGGGGTCACGAGCGCGGGGTCGGCGCCGTGGCCGTTGCCGGCCGTGGCCCCGATCGCGCCCGTGATGCGCGGCGGCGACGACGGCTGCTCCGGCGCGGCCCCGTTGGTGACGGGCACGTGCTCGGCGAGGTCGGTCTCCAGGGCCACCTCGGCCTCGACGGCCTCGCGGATGGCCTCCTCGACCTCCTCGACCTCGTCGGCCTCCTCGTCGGTGTCCTCGACGCCGGCGGCGACGGTGGCACCGGGGGTGGCCGCGGCCTCGGCGGCCTCGGCCGCGTCCGCGTCGCCCTCGGGGGCGTCAGGGGCCTCGGGGGCATCCTCGGCGCTGGGCTCCGTCGTGCCCGGGCTCGCGTCGGCCACCCCGGCCTCGAGCGACACCTCGGACTCGGTGGCGCCGGCGACCGGCGTCCCCGCGGGCTCCGGCGGGGTCACGGCGCCCGAGTCGGGGCTCTCGGCGTCGTCGACGGTGTCGGGGCTCGCCGTGCCCTCCTCGGTCATGGTGCCGGTGAGGCCGCTGGCCGCGGCGACGGTGGCGGGCGAGGCGCTGTCCGTGCCGCCGCCGCGCCGACCACGCCGGCCGCGACGCCCGGAGCCGCCCGATCCGGCGCCACCGGACCCCGACGCCCCGTTGCCCGAGCCGTTCGACGCGCCCGACCCGTTGCCCGAGCTCTGGGCACCGTTGCCCGACCCGTTCGACGAGCCGCCCTGGTCGGGGACGGCGACGGGATCGGTGTGGACGATGACGCCCCGGCCCCGGCAGTGCTCGCAGGTGGTCGAGAACTCGTCGAGCAGGCCCTGCCCGACGCGCTTGCGGGTCATCTGGACCAGGCCGAGCGAGGTGACCTCGGAGACCTGGTGGCGGGTGCGGTCGCGGCCGAGGCACTCGGTGAGCCGGCGCAGCACGAGGTCGCGGTTCGACTCCAGCACCATGTCGATGAAGTCGATGACGATCATGCCGCCGATGTCGCGCAGCCGCAGCTGGCGCACGATCTCCTCGGCGGCCTCGAGGTTGTTGCGGGTGACCGTCTCCTCGAGGTTGCCCCCGGAGCCGGTGAACTTGCCGGTGTTGACGTCGACGACCGTCATGGCCTCGGTCCGGTCGATCACCAGCGTGCCGCCCGAGGGCAGCCACACCTTGCGGTCGAGGGCCTTGATCAGCTGCTCGTCGATCCTGTGCGCGGCGAAGACGTCCTCCGGACCGGTGTGGCGGGTCAGGCGACCCGCGAGTTCCGGGGCGACGTGCGACACGTAGCCCTCGAGCGTCTCCCACGCCCGCTCGCCGGAGACGACGAGCGAGGAGAAGTCCTCGTTGAACATGTCGCGCACGACCCGGATGAGGAGGTCGGGCTCCTCGTAGACCAGCGTCGGGCCCTTCGAGCCCTTGCCGTCGTGGGCGGTCTTCTCGATGACGTCCCACTGCGCGGTGAGCCGGCGGACGTCGCGCTCCAGCTCGTCCTCGCTGACGCCCTCGGCCGCGGTCCGGATGATCACGCCCGACTCGTCGGGGACGATCCGCTTGAGGATCTCCTTGAGCCGCTTGCGCTCGGTGTCGGGCAGCTTGCGGCTGATCCCGGTCGCGCCGCCCGAGGGCACGAAGACCAGGAAACGGCCGGGCAGGCTGATCTGGGTGGTCAGGCGGGCGCCCTTGTGCCCGACCGGGTCCTTGGTGACCTGCACGAGCACCTGGTCGCCGCTGGAGAGCGCCTGCTCGATCTTGCGCTGCTTGCCCTCGAGACCCGAGGCGTCCCAGTTGACCTCGCCCGCGTAGAGGACGGCGTTGCGCCCGCGGCCGATGTCGACGAACGCGGCCTCCATCGACGGGAGCACGTTCTGCACCCGGCCGAGGTAGACGTTGCCGACCATCGAGTTCTGGCCGTCGCCGGCGATGAAGTGCTCGACGAGGACGCCGTCCTCCAGCACCCCGATCTGGCTGCGGCCGGCCTGCTGGCGGACGACCATCGTGCGCTCGACGGCCTCGCGACGCGCCAGGAACTCCGACTCCGAGAGGATCGCCGGACGCCGGCGCCCGGACTCGCGCCCGTCGCGGCGCCGCTGGCGCTTGGCCTCCAGGCGCGTGGAGCCCTTGACCCCGCGCACCTCGTCGTTGGACGACTTGCCGCCCTCGGGCCGCTCGACCCGGTCGCGGACGTGCACGACGGTGTTCGGCGGGTCCGGCTCGTCGCCGTCGGAGTCGTCGCCCTCGGAGGAGCGGCGCCGCCGCCGGCGCCGGCGTCGCGAGCCACCGCCGGAGGACTCGTCGCCCGACTCGCCCTCGTCGGAGCTCTCGGTGTCGTCGGTGCCCTCGTCGTCGGAGCCCTCGTCGGTCCCGGTGTCCTCGGAGCTGCCGGGCTCGCTGCCGGAGTCGCTGCCCGACTCGCCGCCGGACTCGTCGGTGCCGTCCTCGGCGTCGTCGCTGCCGCCCCGGCCGCGGCCCCGTCCGCGGCGACCGCGACGCCGGCGACGTCGGCCGCCCTCGTCGTCGTCGCCGTCGTCCGCGTCGGGCCCGGTGGCGGGCGACGTGTCCGTGGTCTCGTCGTCGGCGGCCGGCGCGGCGGCGCCGACCGTGTCGTCGTCCTCCGGCTCCGCGGGCGCGGGGTCGCCGGTGGTCTCGGTCTCGGGGGTCTCGCCCGGGGTGACGACCCCGGTGGACCGGGTGCCGCGACGCCGCCGCGACCGCGCCGGGGCGGCGGGCGCGTCGGTGTCGCTCGGGCCCGGGTCGGGCGCGAGGAACATCGGGGCGGCGAAGACCGGTGCGGCCGAGGGGGCCGAGGGGGTGGACGCGGCCGGCGGCGGCAGCAGCGTCGTGGCGGTGTCGCCGTCGGTGTCGACGGGCGCGGCGTCCCGGTCGGTGTCCGGCTCCGCGGGCGTCGACGCTCGCGCATGGCTCTCGGCCACCGGCGCGGCACCGACCGCCGTCAGGTCCGCGGAGGGGAACACGTCGTCGACCACCCGGGCCACGACGTCCCGGTCGACGCTCGACTGCGCGCTGCGCGCCCCCACGCCGAGCCGGGCCAGGACGGCCAGCAGCTCACGGCTCGAGGTGCCCACCACACGCGCCAGCGCGTGGACACGCACCTTGTCCGGGAGCGCGGCCAGGGCCTGCTCGTCGGGGCGTCCGGGTGCGACGGAGCCCCCTGCGGCGGTGTTCCCGCCGGAGGGGGTGTCGGTCTCGGTCATCCATCTCCTCCGTCCCCGGGCGCGACCCTCGGGTCGCGGCCACACGGGGACCTCGCGTGGTCTCGCCGTGGCGGCCGTTTCGGGAACGACCGCCGACTGCGGCACGGGCGGCGGTGTCGGGCCGGTGGGCCCGGGAGCCGTCGTCCGTGCGGTCCGGCGACGTGGAAGCACCGTGGCCGATCGTCGCTCGCGGCTACGCGGTGGGTGCCGCGCGGTCCGCCGCGAACGGGTCGATCAACTCCCCGCGCTCGTCGAGCCGACCCTGGGCTCGTCGGGTGGCCCTGGCGGGCTCCGGGAACTCGAGGCCGGCGACGGCGCGGAGTGCACCGCACACGTCGTCGGGTCGTGCGGCCGGCGTGGTGTGCCGTACGACCGCCGTCAGTCTCCCACACGTCGCCGCTCGTGCACGGTCCTCCCGGTCCGCGCCGTCCGGTTCCCCCGTCCGGGTGAGCGTGAGCCCCAGTTCGGCGACGGACGCGCGCACGTCGAGGGGACGGGGACCGTTCTTGGTGAGGCGCTCCACCGTCACCTCGCCGGCGGCCAGGAACGCCGCGACCGCGGGGGCGAGCTGCTCGTCGCCCACGCCGGGCGTCTCGATGTCCCAGTGGCTGGCGTCGATCCGGTCGGCGAGCGCGCCCGGGCCCGCCCGCACCACCTCGATCACCGCCAGGCCGTCGGGCAGCACCGCGTCGACCTCCCGGGCGACGGCCGCCGGGTCGAGGTCCTCGGTGACCCCGATCTCGAGGTACTCGGCCTCGCTCGCCGCGCCGGTCGGGGCGGCGCCGATCCACGAGAGCTTGGGGTGCGGGCTGAAGCCGTGCGACAGGGCCACCGGCACGCCGGCCCGGCGCAGCGTCCACTCCATGGTGCGGGCGATGTCGCGGTGGGAGCTGAAGCGGGCGCGCCCCCGCTTGGCGTAGCGCATCCGCAGCTTGGCCACGGTCGGCGCCGACGGGTGCGGCGCTTCCCCGGCCTTCGCCTTCCGGGCCGCCATCAGGCCGTCCCTCCCTGTCCGCCCGCCGTGGGCAGGACCACGATCTCGTCGCCGGCCGGGGTGAACCCGGCCGCCTGGTAGAACGCCGCGCCCGCCGGGGACGGGCGCAGCACGAGCCGCACGAGCCCCCGGTCGCGGGCGTGCGCCACGGCGGCGCCGAGCAGCCGCCGCGGGACGCCCCGGGGCGCGGCGCCCAGGGCGACGAGGCTGCCGACGTAGCCCCACCGCTCCCCCGGACGTCCCGGCGCGGGCATCGCGGCGACCTCGGCCACGTCGAGCGAACCGACCACCCGCCACCCGTCCGTCTCCGCCCGCACCTCCGCCACCCACACCGCGTGGTGCGAGAGCTCCGCTCGCCACCACGTCGCGAACCCGTGCTCGAAGCCCGGGTCGGTCCCCGGCCGGACGCGTCCGCGCTGCTCCACCCAGGCACGACGCAGGGCGGCGACGGCGTCGCCGTCCGGGACACCGGCGCGGCGGACGCGGACCTCCGGCGCGTCGGCCGACGGGTCGTCCGTCGTCACCGTCAGGCGCCGGGGTCGGCGGCGAACGCGGGGTTGCGCACGGGCGTGGACGTGCGGTGCCCCACGGGTGTGATCGGCAGCGAGGGGCGCCCGGGCGGCGCCATCTGGATCTCGGTGCCCATCGTCGGGCAGACGCCGCAGTCGAAGCAGGGCGTCCAGCGGCAGTCGTCCTGCTCCTGCGACGCCAGCGCGTCCTGCCAGTCGTCCCAGAGCCAGCCGCGGTCGAGCCCCGAGTCGAGGTGGTCCCAGGGCAGGACCTCGTGGGAGTCCCTGTCGCGGGTGGTGAACCACGCGACGTCGACGCCCTGGTCGACGGGGAGCACGGCCTCCGCCGCGGCCATCCAGCGCTCGTAGGAGAAGTGCTCGCTCCAGCCGTCGAACTGCTGCCCGTCGCGCCAGGCGCGCTCGATGATCCGCCCGACGCGGCGGTCGCCGCGGCTGAGCAGTCCCTCGACCAGGCTGGGCTGGCCGTCGTGGTAGCGCAGGCCGATGTTGCGGCCCAGGCTCCGGTCCGAGTTGATGGCCTCGCGCAGCTTGCGCAGCCGCCCGTCCACCACCTCGGGCGCGGCCTGCCCGGCCCACTGGAACGGCGTGTGCGGCTTGGGCACGAACGCGCCGATCGACACCGTCGTCCGGATGTCGCCGCGGCCCGCGGCCTTGCGACCGGCACGGATGACCTCGTGGGCCATGGACGCGATCTGCAGGACGTCCTCGTCGGTCTCGGTGGGCAGACCACACATGAAGTACAGCTTCACCTGCCGCCAGCCGTGCTCGTAGGCGGTGGAGACGGTGGCGATGAGCTCCTCCTCGGAGACCATCTTGTTGATCACCCGGCGGAGGCGCTCCGAGCCGCCCTCGGGCGCGAACGTCAGCCCCGAGCGGCGCCCGCCGCGGGTCAGCTCCTCGGCCAGGGTGACGTTGAACGCGTCGACGCGGGTGCTCGGCAGGCTCAGCCCGGTGCCGGTGCCCTCGTAGCGGTCGGCGAGGCCCTTCGCGATCTCGCCGATCCCCGAGTGGTCGGCGCTCGAGAGCGACAGCAGGCCGACCTCGTCGTACCCCGAGGCCTTGAGCCCCTGCTCGACCATCTCCCCGACGCCCTGCGGCGACCGCTCGCGCACCGGCCGGGTGATCATGCCGGCCTGGCAGAAGCGGCACCCGCGCGTGCAGCCGCGGAAGATCTCGACGCTCATCCGCTCGTGGACGGTCTCGGCCATCGGCACGAGCGGGGCCTTCGGGTAGGGCCAGTCGTCGAGGTCCGAGGTGGTGCGCTTGTGGACGCGCGGCGGGGCGGCGTCGCTGGTCGGCGTGACCGCGGCGATCGCCCCGTCCGCGCCGTAGCTGACCTCGTACAGGCCCGGGACGTACACCCCGGGGACGCCGGCGAGGCGCTCGAGTACCTGCCGCCGACCCAGTCCTTCGGCCTTCGCCGCCTTGACGACGTCGGTGATCTCGCCGACGACCTCCTCCCCGTCGCCCAGGGCGACGAGGTCGACGAAGTCGGCGATCGGCTCGGGGTTGAACGCCGCGTGGCCGCCGGCGAGCACGAGCGGGTGGCTCGTGTCGCGCTCGGCGGCGTGCAGCGGGACCCCGGCGAGGTCGAGGATCGACAACAGGTTCGTGTAGCCGAGCTCGGTGGCGAACGAGACGCCGAGCACGTCGAACGCGCCCACGGGCCGGTGCCCGTCGACCGTGAACTGCGGGACCCCGTGCTCGCGCATGAGGGCCGCGAGGTCGGGCCACACGGCGTAGGTCCGCTCGGCGAGCGCGTCCGGGCGCTCGTTCAGGACCTCGTAGAGGATCATCAGGCCCTGGTTGGGCAGCCCGACCTCGTACGCGTCGGGGTAGCACAGCGCCCAGTGGACCGGCACCGAGTCCCACGGCTTGGTCCCCGCGTTGCGCTCGCCGCCGACGTACTGCACCGGCTTGCGGACCCGGGGCAGCAACGGCTCCAGCTGCTCGAACACGGAATCGACCACGGGCCCAGGGTAACGAGCGGGATCCAGGGGCTCCCAGGCCAGGCGGAGCTCAGGCGCTCAGCCGAACCAGAGCTTGATCTCGCGGTCGGCGGACTCCGTCGAGTCCGAGCCGTGCACGATGTTCGAGCCCGTCTCGAGGGCCAGGTCGCCGCGGATCGAGCCGGGCACGGCCTTCTCGACGGGGTCGGTGCCGCCCGCGATCTGGCGGAAGGCGGCGACGGCGCGCGGGCCCTCGACCACCATGGCCGCGACGGGCGCCGAGGTGATGAAGGAGATCAGCTCCTCGTAGAAGCCCTTGCCCTCGTGCTCGGCGTAGTGCTGCTCGGCGAGCGACCGGTCGACGGTCTTGAGCTCCAGCGACGCGAGGCGCAGGCCCTTGCGCTCGATGCGCGACACGACCTCGCCGATGAGACCGCGCCGCACGCCGTCGGGCTTGACCAGCACCAGGGTGCGCTCGTCCACGTCGTTCCCTCCCGTTGCCACATCTGCCGGCAGGAGCCTAACGAGGCGGTCCGCCGGCCCGGTCGGCCCACCGTCACCCGGGTTCGGCGCCGCCGCGCTGCGCGAACAGGGCGTGGCGCCGCAGCACCTCGTGGCGCATCCACAGCATCCCCGCCCACACGAGGCAGAAGACCAGCCCGAGGATGCCCAGCGCCGGCGAGACGATCCAGCCGAGCAGCATGAGCACCTGCAGGCCCAGCGCCAGCGGCAAGCCCCACGGTCGCGAGAAGGTCGCGATGGCGACGATCATGCCGAGGGTCAGCACGACCACCCAGGCGATCTTGACCGCGGTCAGGCCGCCCTCGGTCTTGTCCATGACGAGCAGGGCCAGCGGGACGATGACGACCTCGAGGCTCAGGGCGGCGCTGGCCGGCCCCCGGAACGCGCGCTTCGCCTCGGCGGCGCCACTGGTCCGGGTCGAGCTCCGCTCCGCTTCGTCTCCCGACGTGCTCACGCCGGGTCCCTCCCCAGCAGCGTGCGGGCCTCGCCCGCGGCGACGACCGACCCGACGACGAGCACGCCGGCGCCGGCGACCGGGGTCTCGGCGTCGTCGGTCTCCTCCGCGAGCCCGATCGCCGTCTCCAGCGCGGCGTCCATCCGCGTCTCGACGACGACGCGGTCGGCGCCGAAGAACCCGACGGCCAGGCTGCCGAGCTCGTCGGCGTCCATCGCCCGCGGCGACGACACGGCGGTGATCACGACCTCGTCGAGCACCGGCTCGAGCGCCGACAGGATGCCCTCGGCGTCCTTGTCGCCGAGGATCGCCACCACACCGATCAGCCGACGGAACGAGAACTCGTCGCGCACCGCCGTGGCCGCCGCGCGCGCCCCGTGCGGATTGTGCGCGGCGTCGACGACGACCGTGGGGGCCACGCGCAGGCGCTCGAGGCGCCCGGGCACCCGCACCGACGCGAAGGCGTCGCGGACCGCGTCGATGTCGAGCTTGCGCGCCGCACCCGCCCCGAAGAACGCCTCGACGCTCGCCAGCGCCAGCGACGCGTTGGCCGCCTGGTGCTCGCCGAACAGCGGCAGGTAGATGTCGTCGTACTCGCCGCCCAGGCCCTGCAGGCGCAGGTGCTGGCCGCCGACGGCGACCTCGCGGGCGAGCACGCCGAACTCCATGCCGGACCGGGCGACCTCCGCGCCGACCTGCACCGCGCGCTCCAGCAGCACCGTCGCCGCCGCCGGGTCCTGCTGCGCCATGAGCGCGACCGACCCCTCCTTGATGATCCCGGCCTTCTCCGCGGCGATCCCGCCGAGCTCCGGGCCCAGGTAGTTCACGTGGTCGATGTCGATCGGGGTGATCGCGGCGACCACGCCGTCGGCGACGTTGGTGGCGTCCCAGCTGCCGCCGAGCCCGACCTCGAGCACGGCGACGTCGACCGGGGCGTCCGCGAAGGCGGCGAACGCCATGCCGGTGAGCACCTCGAACTTCGAGAGCTTCGGGCCGCCCTGCGCCTCCTGCGCCCGGTCGACGATGCCGAGGTACGGGGCGAGCTCGGTGTAGAGCTCGACGTAGCGCCGGGCGCTGATCGGGACGCCGTCGAGGGCGATCCGCTCGGTCGCGCGCTGCAGGTGCGGGCTCGTGTAGCGCCCCGTGCGCGGGCCGATGCGCGTGAGCAGCGCGTCGATCATCCGCGTGACCGAGCTCTTGCCGTTGGTGCCCGCGACGTGGATCACCGGGAACGACCGCTGCGGGTCGCCCAGCACCTCGACCAGGGCGCGGATGCGGTCGAGCGACGGAGCGATGCGCGTCTCGGGCCAGCGCTGGTCGAGCTCGGCCTCGACGACGCGCAGCGCGGCGAGCGACTCGGCGTCGTCCGCCTCGCGGCCCGGGGTGTCGTCGACCGGGCCCGTCGTCACGCCCTGGCTCAACGCGTCGGCGAGGGCGCCGCCACCGGGCCCGGAACCCGCGTCGTCGGCACCACCCGCCATCGCCAGGAGCTGGGCGAGCTCGTCGGCGTCCGCGTCGCCGGACGCGTCCTGGTCGGCGGAGACGGAGCCCCATCGGTCGCTGGTCATCGCCCTCGATGCTACGGCCGATGGTCAGGGGCGGGCGCGCTCGCGGGCCCGCGCCGCCAGATGCTCGGCCCAGCCCTCCGCCAGCTCCCGCTCCCCCGGCCCCGACCCGGCCGCCCGGCCCGCGGCGAGCCCGAGCAGGTACGCGGTGATCGGGGCCGCGGGACGGGCGACGCCGTGGGCGACGTCCCGGGTCATGTCGAGGACGAGGGGCTGGACGACCTCGGGGTCGACCAGCTCCCCGAGCTCGTCGATGCCCAGCTCGCGGGCGACGTCGTCGATCCAGTCGGAGAGGACACTCACGCCGGACAGTGTCCGGCACCGCGGCCCGACGAGGATCGGTCGGTGGCGCGAGGAACGAGCGCCGACGACCGCCATCCTCTGGGAGGGATCCTCAGAACAGCGCGGGGACCTTCAGCACCAGGGAGTAGACGCCGTAGAGGAAAGGCAGGCCGACCCACGCCCAGGCGAAGACGATGAGGGCCGTGCGGTTAGGGGTGTCTCCGCCCGACGTCCGGGCCGGGGACGCATCGTGGCTCATCGGGACGCTCCTTCGGTGGTGGCGGCGCGATCGCGCTCCACGTCGCCCGCGTAGTGCTTGCGGGCGACCGGGCGGACCAGCTCGTTGGCGATGAACCCGATCACGAGCAGGGCGATCATGATCGAGAACGAGACGACGTAGCGGGACGGGCCCGTGCCCTCGGGCCCCTGGGCCTCGACGATCGAGTTGACGATCAGCGGTCCGAGCACACCCGCCGCGGACCACGCGGTGAGAAGCCGGCCGTGGATCGCGCCGACCTGGTAGGTGCCGAAGAGGTCCTTGAGGTAGGCCGGGATGGTCGCGAAACCGGCTCCGTAGAACGACAGGATGAACAGGGCCGCGATCAGGAAGATGACCTTGTTCGAGTTGCCCAGCAGGAGGATCACCACGTACAGCAGGGCGCCGACGCCGAGGTAGAGCCGATAGATGTTCTTGCGCCCGACGATGTCCGAGGTGGAGGACCAGACGAATCGGCCGAGCATGTTCGCCAGCGAGAGGATCGCGACGAACGCGGCGACCGCGGACGTGAGCTGCTGCCCGGCCGAAGCCTGGCCGAAGTACTCGCGGTAGAGCGGCTCCGCCTTCTCGAGCAGACCGATCCCGGCGGTGACGTTGAAGCAGAGGATGACCCACAGCAGCCAGAACTGCGGCGTCTTCAGGGCCTCGGTCGCGGAGACCGCAGGGCCGGTGTCGGCCTTCTCCTCCGACGCCGCCGGGGCGTTCGGCGGCCGCCAGTCGTCGGCGGGGACCCGCACGAGCAGCCAGCCCAGCGACATGAAGACGCCGTACGCGATGCCCATGACGAGAAACGTCGAGGCGACCCCTCCCGAGGTGCGACCGAACGCGCTGAGCAGTCCGTTCGACAGCGGCTGGGCCACCAGCGCGCCGCCACCGAAGCCCATGATGGCGATGCCGGTGGCCATGCCGGGGCGGTCGGCGAACCACTTCATCAGGGTGGAGACCGGCGAGATGTAACCGATGCCCAGGCCGATGCCGCCGACGAAGCCGTAACCGACCACCACCAGCCAGAACTGACCGGTGGCGACCCCCAGCGCGGAGATCAGGAAGCCGGACGAGAAGCAGATCGTGGCGACGAACATTGCCCACCGCGGACCACGACGCTCCACTTGCGTGCCGAACACCGCGGCAGAGAGGCCCAGCATGACGATGGCCAGCTGGAAGGGCAGAGCCGTCGCTGTGCCGCTGAGGTCCTCAGCGTCGATGAGCCCCTGCTTGAGGATGCTCCATGCGTACGCCTGTCCGATCGCGAGGTGGACCGCCAGCGCAGCAGGGGGAACGAGCCAGCGACTCCATCCCGGTGGTGCGACGATGGAGGAACGATCGAAGAAGCCGCCGGCCATGGATGGTCCCCTTTCGCCGACACCGTCCGGATGGTGGCCCCGTACCCGGTCGGATGGACGGTCACACACCGAACACACACAGCGACCGAACGGAGGCGGCCATGGGACGCGTGACGGTGCGACGCCCGGTGCTGCACATCGCCGACGGGCAGACCCGGCGGCGCCCGGACGCGCTGGCCGCCGAGGAGCCGCTGGAGATCCGGGTCGGTGGGCGCGCGCTGGCGGTGACCATGCGCACGCCCGGCCACGACGTCGAGCTCGCCCACGGCTTCCTGCTCACCGAGGGCGTCATCGGCGACCGCGAGGACGTGGCGACGGCCCGCTACTGCGACTCGGTCGACGACAGCGGGCGCAACACCTACAACGTCCTCGACGTCGCGCTGGCCCCCGGCGTCCCGCTACCCGACGACTCGGTGGAGCGGCGCTTCTACACGACCTCCTCGTGCGGGGTGTGCGGCAAGGCCTCGCTGGACGCGGTGCGCACCCGCACCCGCTACGCGCCCGGCGACGACCCGGTGCGCGTGACGCCCGAGGTGCTCACGGGCCTGCCCGACACGCTGCGGGCGGCCCAGGCGGTGTTCGAGACCACCGGCGGCCTGCACGCCGCCGGCCTCTTCCGGCCCGACGGCACCCTGATCGTGGCGCGCGAGGACGTCGGCCGGCACAACGCCGTGGACAAGGTGCTGGGCCACATCCTGCTCGCCGGCGGCGTGCCCGCCTCGGGCACGGTGCTGATGGTGTCGGGGCGGACGTCGTTCGAGCTGACCCAGAAGGCCGTGATGGCCGGGGTGCCGGTGCTCGCCGCGGTGTCGGCGCCGTCGTCGCTGGCGGTGGAGATGGCGCGCGAGACCGGGATGACCCTCGTGGGCTTCCTGCGCGGGCGGTCGATGAACGTCTACGCGGGCACCGAGCGGATCGTGACGGCCGACGCGCCCCTGGTCGACGGCTGAGGACGGCCGTGCTCTCCCGCCGTCGGTTCCTCATCGGCTCCGCCGGCGCCCTCGGTGTCGCGGGCGCGGTGGGCGTCGGCGGCCTGCTCGTGGGCCAGGAGAACCCCGCGCCGCCTCCGCAGCGGATCCCCGACCCGCCGCGCCGGCCCAGCCCGACCGACGCGGTCAGCACGCTCGAGTGGGTCGACTCCCCCGCCCGCGGCCGCCGGGTCCGACTCGTCACCGTCCTGCCTCCCGGCGCCGACGGTGCGCGCCTGCCGGTGTGCCTCGGTCTGCACGGCCTGCGCGGCACCGCGAGCTGGTACGCCGAGCCCGGCAACCGCGGGATGCTCGGTGACGCCTGGGCGCGCGGGGTCGCGCCGTTCGCGATGGTCGCCGTCGACGGCGGCGACAACTACTGGCACCCCTACGCCCGCGGCGACGATCCGCTGCGCATGGTGCTCGACGAGCTGCCGGTGTGGCTGCGCGACCGCGGCCTGGCGACGACACCCGCTCCGGGTGACCTGCCCGGCGAGCCGGCCCTCGCGACGGGCGTGTCCATGGGCGGCGCCGGTGCCCTGCTCTACGCCCGCGAGCGGACCCGCCGGCGGCGGCCCGTCCGCGCGGTCGCCGCGATCAGCCCGGGCCTGTTCACCGACTGGCGCGTCGCCGCGCGGCGGCCGTTCCGGGGGCAGGCCGACTGGGAGGCGAACGACCCGCTGCGCTTCCTCGGCGAGCTCGCCGGGGTGCCCACCGGCGTGTGGTGCGGCGACCGCGACCCGTTCGTCGACGCCACCCGCCGCTACATCGCGCTCGCCCGCCCCGAGGTCGGCGCGATCAGCGCAGGACGCCACGACGGCCTCTACTACGGTCGGGTGCTGCCCGACGTGATCGGGTTCCTCGGCCGGCACGCGCGCGACGAGGTGGTCGGCGCGGGCGCCCGCCGCGCAGGCTGAGCCCGTCTCCCGGACCGTCAGGCCGACTTGTCGCGGCGCTCCCGGCGCGAGGGCTGGCGCGGGACGATCGTCGGGTTGACGTTCTCCTTGACCGTCTGCTCGGTCACCACGACCTTGGCCACGTCGTCGCGGCTCGGGATGTCGTACATGACCGGGTTGAGGACCTCTTCCATGATCGCGCGCAGGCCCCGGGCCCCGGTGCCGCGCAGGATCGCGAGGTCGGCGATGGCCTCGAGCGCCTCGGGAGCGAACTCGAGCTCGACGCCGTCCATCTCGAAGAGCTTCTGGTACTGCTTCACCAGCGCGTTGCGCGGCTCGGTGAGGATCTGGACGAGGCTCGGCTGGTCGAGGTTCGACACCGAGGCCACGATCGGCACGCGGCCGATGAACTCGGGGATCAGCCCGAACTTGATGAGGTCCTCGGGCAGCGTGTCGCCGAACGACTCCGCGGACTCCATCTCGGCCTTCGACCGGATGTCGGCGCCGAAGCCGAGGCCGCCCTTGCCGACGCGCTCGGCGATGATCTTCTCGAGGCCCGCGAACGCCCCCGCCACGATGAACAGCACGTTCGTCGTGTCGATCTGGATGAACTCCTGGTGCGGGTGCTTGCGCCCGCCCTGGGGCGGCACCGACGCCGTCGTGCCCTCGAGGATCTTCAGGAGAGCCTGCTGCACGCCCTCGCCGGAGACGTCGCGCGTGATCGACGGGTTCTCCGACTTCCGCGCGATCTTGTCGACCTCGTCGATGTAGATGATGCCGGTCTCGGCGCGC
>JAQSWW010000110.1 GCA_029266415.1 Actinomycetospora sp.
AGTCGTAGTCCTGCAGCTCGGCCACGGCGCCCGCGGGCGACGGGGGCAGCGCGTCGAGCTGCATCTCGCGGAACCGGGCGTCGTCGGAGTCCTCGGCCTGCAGGGAGTTCCGCTCGGCCTCGAGCGCCCGCTCGAGCAGCTCGCGGACCTCCTGCAGCGTCCCGTCGAGACGGTGCTCGCGCTGCAGTTTGCTGCGCCGCTCGTTGAGCCGGCGCATGAGGTCGTCGAGACCCTGCTGGTCGCCCAGCCCGCGGCGCATGAGCTCGCGCATCGCCTGCCGCGGCGACGTGCCCTCCATGACGTCGCGGCCGAGCTCGTCCATCGCCGACCGCAGGTCGAACGGCGGCGCCAGGGGGTCCGGCCCGTCGTAGAAGCGGCCGTAGGAGTAGCGCCCGCTGCGCGGGCCGCCGTCGTGGCCGCCGCTCGGGTTCGGGTCAGCCGCCATAGGCCACCGTTCCGTCCTCGGCGTCGTCGTCCTTCGCCAGCTTGCGGGTGAGGTACAGGTGCTCGAGGGCGAGCTCGACGGCGCTGGCCAGGGGCCCGGGGGCCTCCGTGCCGGCGGCGCCGAGGCGCTCGGCGACCGTGTAGACCACCGAGATCGAGGGCAGGGCGTCGACGACGTCCTTGGCGGCGATCCGGTCGCCCGTGACGACCCGCCGGTCGCCCTCCAGAGCGGACACGCCGTCGGCGAGCGGGGTCAGGTCGACCCCGGCGAGGCGGGCGCGGGCCGTCTCGGAGATCGAGCGGCGCAGCAGGTGCGTGAGCAGCTCGGCCTCGCGCCCCTCCTCCCCCGACTCGAACTCGAGCTTGCCGCGCAGCACCGGCGGCACCGCCTCGAGGTCGACGGGACGCGCCACGGCGGTGTCCTCGCCGGTGACCGCGGCCCGGCGCAGCGCGGCGGCCGCGACGGTCTCGGCCGCCGCGATCGAGAACCGCGCGGACACGCCGCTGCGCTGGTCGATCGCGCCGGAGCCCCGCAGGTGGCGGGTGAAGCGGGCGATGACCTCGACGAGGTGGTCGGGCACGTCGGCGACGAGGTGCGCCTCCTGGTGGACGAGCGCGATCTCGCCGGCGATCTCGAGCGGGTAGTGCGTGCGGACCTCGGCCCCGAAGCGGTCCTTGAGCGGGGTGATGATCCGCCCGCGGTTCGTGTAGTCCTCGGGGTTCGCGCTGGCCACGAGCATGATGTCCAGCGGCAGGCGCAGCGTGTAGCCGCGCACCTGGATGTCGCGCTCCTCCATGACGTTGAGCAGCGCGACCTGGATGCGCTCGGCCAGGTCGGGCAGCTCGTTGATCGTCACGATGCCGCGGTGGGCGCGCGGCACGAGGCCGTAGTGGATGGTCTCGGGGTCGCCCAGGCTGCGGCCCTCGGCGACCTTGACCGGGTCGACGTCGCCGATGAGGTCGGCGACGCTGGTGTCGGGCGTCGCGAGCTTCTCGGCGTAGCGCTCGGAGCGGTGGCGCCAGGCGATCGGCAGGTCGTCGCCCATCTCGGCCACCCGCCGGCGGCTGGCGGGGACGATCGGCTCGCCCGGGTGCTCGCCGATCTCGGAGCCGGCGATCACGGGCGTCCACTCGTCGAGCAGGGCGACGAGGCTGCGCAGCAGGCGGGTCTTGCCCTGGCCGCGCTCGCCGAGCAGGACGACGTCGTGGCCGGCGAGGACGGCGCGCTCGAACTGCGGGAGCACGGTGCGGTCGAACCCGACGATGCCGGGCCAGGGGTCGGCGCCGGCGCGCAGGCGCGCGAGCAGGTTGTCGCGCAGTTCGGTGCGGACGCTGCGGGGGGTCGCCGCCGGGTGGCCGCTGCGCGCCAGCTCGCCGGCGGTGGTGGGGAGATCAGCAGGAGCCGAAGGAGTGCTCACGTCTCCACGCTACGTCCGCGATCGGGATCCGGCTCTCCGCTGCGGAGATCGTCCGGATCGTCGGGGTCGGGCGGTGTGCGCTTGCGCTCGACCCGGCTCGACCGGTACGGCTCCTCCTCGCTGATCGTCGCTGATGGTCACCGTGATCCGGAGGTCCCCATGGGCAGGATGGACGGCGAGGTCGCCGTCGTGACCGGCGCCGGCCGGGGCATCGGGCGCGCCGTCGCCGAGGTGCTCGCGGCCGAGGGCGCCACCGTCGTGGCCACCGACGTCGACGAGGCGAGCGCGAGGGAGACCGCGGCGGCGCTGGGCGGCCCTGGTGGCCGTGCCCTCGGCCTCGCCGTCGACGTTGCCTCCCGGGAGTCGGTGGACGCGATGGTCGGCGTGGTGCGCGAGCGCCACGGCCGGATCGACGTGCTGGTCAACAACGCCGGGTGGGACAAGGTCGGGCCGTTCGTCGACTCCGACCCCGCCGACTGGGACCGGATCCTCGCGATCAACCTCTACGGCGTCCTGCACACCTGCCACGCGGTGCTCCCGCTCATGGCCGCGCAGGGCTCCGGGCGCGTGGTCAACCTCGCCTCCGACGCCGGCCGGGTCGGATCCTCCGGGGAGGCCGTGTACTCCGCGGCCAAGGGCGGGGTCATCGCGTTCACCAAGACCGCCGCGCGCGAGATGGCCCGCCACCAGGTCGCGGTCAACTGCGTGTGCCCCGGACCCACCGACACTGCGCTGTTCGCGTCGGTGGTGGAGGAGAACCCGAAGCTGCGCGACGCGCTGGTCACGGCGATCCCGCTGCGCCGGCTCGCGCAGCCGACGGACGTCGCGCACGCCGTCGCCTTCCTCGCCTCCGGCGAGGCCGCGTACATCACCGGTCAGACGCTGTCCGTCAGCGGCGGGCTGTCGATGAGCTGACCGCGCCCGTCACCGGACCCACCGAGGAGACCGCCCGTGCCGTTCGAGGACTACCACCAGCTGACGTTCGAGCGCCGCGACCACGGCGTCCTGCTGATCACGATCGACCGCCCGGACAAGTACAACGCCGCCGACGAGGAGCTCCACGGCGAGCTGGCCCGCGTGTGGCGCGAGGTGAGCGACGACCCGGCGACCCGCGTCGCCGTCGTCACCGGGGCCGGCAAGGCGTTCTCGGCCGGCGGCGACCTCGCGATGGTCGAGCGGATGGCCGGCGACTACGACCGCGTCCAGCACATGCTCCGCGAGATGTCCGACCTCGTGTACACCATCATCGACTGCGACAAGCCGATCATCTCCGCGATCAACGGCGTCGCCGTCGGCGCCGGGGTGGTCGTCGCGCTGCTCGCCGACATCGCGATCGCCGCCGAGGACGCCAAGCTCGGCGACGGGCACGTCAAGCTCGGCGTCGCCGCCGGCGACCACGCCGCGATCATCTGGCCGCTGCTCGCCGGCATGGCCAAGGCGCGCTACTACCTGCTCACCGGCGACATGCTCACCGGCGCCGAGGCCGAGCGGCTCGGCATGGTGGCCAAGGCGCTGCCGCGCGACCAGGTGCTCGACGAGGCGCTGCGCGTGGCCGACCGGCTGGCCACCGGCTCCCAGCAGGCGATCCGGCTGACCAAGCGCGCGCTCAACAACTGGCTGCGCGCCGCCGGTCCGACCTTCGACCAGTCGGCGGCCTACGAGATGCTGACCTTCCTGGGCCCCGACGTCGTCGAGGGCTACACGGCGCTGCGCGAGAAGCGCGAGCCCCGCTTCCCGTCCGCCGCCGACTGATCCACCCGCCGCGCGGACCGCGCAATCCCGAGCAGCGCGACCAGCCACACCGGGATCTGCACGAGCATCGCCACCCGGAACGCGGTGAGGTCGTAGGTGTCCGGGGTGCCGGCGCCCTGCAGGTCGAGGGCGAGGCCGACGAGCAGCACGACGGCGATCGTGGAGACGAAGCCGCCGACGTTGACGATCCCCGAGGCGCGCCCGAGCCGCTCCGGGGGCACGGCCGCGCGGGCGATGTCGAAGGCGACGAGCGAGGCCGGTCCCCCGCCGCCGAGGACGACTGCGTGCAGGACGAGCAGGGCCAGGGGCGCGGGGCCCGGCCAGGCGAGGACGACCAGCCACGCGGTGGCCTGCGCCAGGACGCTGACCACGATCAGGCGCACCCGCCGCTGCGGCCACCGGCCGGCGATCAGGCCGAGCAGGGGCCCGATCGCGATGCCCGCCACGACGTAGGCCGCGAGCAGGGCGCGGGCGATGCCCCCGGCGACGCCCTCGCCGCCGGTGAGGAACGGGAAGCCCCAGAGCAGCCCGAAGGCGTTGCCGGGGAACGGGGCGGCGAGGTGGCACCAGAACGCCAGGCGCACGCCCGGCTCGCGCACCGCCGCGCCCAGGCCCCCGGCGGTCGCGGGCCCGGTCCCGATGGTCGAGCTCCGCTCCGCTCCGTCTCCCGCCGAGGACGCCCCCGCGCCCGCCGGCCCGTCGCGGACCACCGCGACCGTGAGCACGGCGACGAGCACGGCGGTCCCGCCCGCGGCGAGGTAGGCCGGCGTCCAGCCCACGCCCACCACGAGCGCCGCGAGCGGCACGGCCGACACCACCTGCCCGAGCTGGCCGAGGATGCCCGCGAGCTGGTTGAGCACCGGCACCCGCCGCGCCGGGAACCACGACGGGATGAGGCGCAGGACGCTGACGAAGGTCACCGCGTCGCCGGCGCCGACGAGCATCCGCCCGAGCACCGCGAGCCAGAACGGCGCCGCGAGCGCGAGCACCACCTGCCCGGCGGCGACGAGCACGGCGCCGCCCGCGATGAGCCGGCGCGGGCCGAGGCGGTCGGTGAGCACGCCGGCGGGCACCTGCAGCGCCGCGTACACCGCGAGCTGCACCACGGCGAGCAGCGAGAGCACGCCGGACGAGACGTCGAAGCGCTCGGCGGCGGCGACGCCCGTGGCGGCGAGCGACGAGCGCCCGAGCACCGCGGCGACGTAGGCGAGGATCGCGACGCCGAGGACGACGAGCGCCCGGCCCGAGCGGCGCGGGGGGACGACGGGGTGGCTCACAGCACCCCCGTCCCGCCGATCGGCAGGTCCCACAGGTCGTCGGGGTCGCGGCCGGCGCGGGCCCACGCGGCGCGCACGCGCTCCAGCGGCTCGAGCACGGGCTCCCCGGAGAGCACGAACGTCCCCCAGTGCACGGGCACCACGCGGCGGGCGCCGAGGTCGGCGGCGGCGCGGACGGCCTCGGCGGGGTCCATGTGGACGCCGCGCAGCAGCGGGCGCGGCGCGTAGGCCCCGACGGGCAGGACGGCGACCGCCACGTCGTGGTGCCGCGCGCCGATGCGGGCGTGGAAGGGCCCGGCGCCGGTGTCGCCCGCGTGCACGACGCTGCGCCCGTCCGGCCCGGTGACCACCCAGCCGCCCCACAACCGGCGGCAGGTGTCGAACGGGGTACGCCGCGACCAGTGGTGGGCGGGCACGAACTCGACGCGCACGCTCTCGACGTCGACCCCGTCCCACCAGTCCAGCTCGGTGACGTCGGTGAACCCGCGGCGCGTGAACCACGGCGCGCTGCCCGCCCCGGCCAGCACCCGCGTCGTGCGCGGCAGCCGGCGCAGGGTGGGCGCGTCGAGGTGGTCGTAGTGGTCGTGGCTGATGAGCACCGCGTCGATCGGGGGCAGCTGCTCCGGGGTCAGCGGCGGCGCGGTGAGGCGGCGCCGGGCGCCCGGGATGCCGCCCGCGAGCACGGGATCGACCAGCAGCGTCACCCCGTCGACGCGCAGCAGCGCCGAGGAGTGGCCGAGCCACGTGACCGCGATCTGCCCGCGGCCCGCGGGCGGCAGGGGCAGCGCGTCGACCACCGGCACGCGCGCGGCGGCGCGCTCGGTCCGCGACGGGAACGAGCGCAGCAGCTCCCACGCCTGGACGGGCGCGAGGAGCCCGCTGGTGCGGCGGTGGTGGAAGTCGCGCGGCCAGCGGGGATCGCGGCGGGTGGGCACGACGACGGAGCACCTCGGGGAGAAGGGAGAGCAGGGACTAGAAGGCCGGCCACGGGATCGGGGGCCAGCGACCCCCGGGGGCCGGCAGCTCGCCGGCGTCGAGCAGCCGCGCGACGCGCGAGCGCAGCGCCGAGACCTCGGCGCGCGTGATGTGCTCGTGCAGCGTGTCGCCGAGCCCGCTCGGGTGCCCGGGCGAGAGCATCGCGCGCAGCCGCCGCAGGCCCTCGACGATGTCCGCCGGCAGCGGCTCGCCGACCCAGCCCCACAGCACCGTGCGCAACTTCTCCTCGCGGTGCAGGCAGATGCCGTGGTCGACGCCGTACACGCCGCCGTCGGCGCCGGCGAGGACGTGCCCGCCCTTGCGGTCGGCGTTGTTGACCACGACGTCGAGGGCGGCCATGCGGTGCAGCGCGGGGTCGTCGGCGTGCACGAGCAGCGCCGGGTCTCCGTTGGACCCGCGGGCGCGCAGCACGGTGCGCCAGCCCTTGCCGACGTCCTTCGGCGCGACGATGTCGACCAGCTCGCGCTCCTCGTCGACGTCGATCCAACGCTGCACCATGCCGGGGCCGAACGGGCCGTCGCGCAGGACCGTCGGCGGGACGACGTCGAAGCCGGCGGCCTCGCTGACCAGGTACGTGGCCACCTCGCGGCCGGCGAGCGTGCCGTCGGGGAAGTCCCAGAGCGGGCGCTCGCCGCGCACGGGCTTGTAGACGCAGAGCTCCTCGACACCGTCGACGGCGATGCCGCAGAGCAGCGTGGTGTTCGAGGCCTCGGTGAGACGGCCCTGGATCTCGATGGTGCCGTGGACGAGGAGCTCGAGCGTGTCCGGGGTCTCGGTCACGCGCCTACTCGGGGGTGGTGACGCGGCGGTAGCCGTTCTGGCGCGGGCAGACGTGGCCGGCGGCGTCGAGCGGCTGGGTGCACAGCGGGCAGAGGCGGCGTCCGGCGCCGACGACCCGCTCGGCGCGCGTCGCGAACGCCCGCGCCCCGGCGGGCGAGAGGAACACGCGCAGCGCGTCGGGGCCCTCGTCGGTGTCGTCGAGCACGACCGACTCGTCGACCTCCTCCTCGGTGACCGCGAGCAGCTCGACCACGACGTTGCGGGACTCGGCGTCCCAGCCCAGGCCCATGGTGCCGACGCGGAACTCCTCCTCCACCGGCACCTCGAGCGGCGAGGTGTCGACCTCGTCCTCGGGCACGGTGACGGGCACCTCGGCGCCGAAGCGGCGGGAGACCTCCTCGAGCAGGGTGCCGATGCGCTCGGAGAGCACCGAGACCTGCTGCTTCTCCAGCAGCACGCTCACCTTCCGGGCCTGCTCGGTCGCCTGCAGGTAGAAGGAGCGCTCGCCGGGCTGCCCGACGGTGCCGGCGACGAACCGGTCGGGCTGGCGGAAGACGTGGATCACCCTGGGCATGGCTTCTCGATCGTAGGACTCCGGGCGGGACGCCGCCGGGCCGGTGCGCGCGGCGCACGCAGACCTGGCGTCGAGGGCTTCCTCATGCTACGCCCGTCGACCCCCCGACGGCGGCGGCCGTCGGGACGGCGGCGTCGTCGGCCGCGGGGGTGTCCTCGGCGGCCGCCGACTCCTCCTCCGGCTTCGGGACCAGCGCGGACAGGTCGCCGCCGGTGTCGTTGACCCGCACGACGAAGGGCCGCGTCGGCGTGTAGCTGATGACGCTGACCGAGCACGGGTCGACGACGATCCGCTGGAACGAGTCGAGGTGCAGGCCCAGCGCGTCGGCCACCGCGGCCTTGATCACGTCGCCGTGGCTGCACGCCACCCACAGGGCGCGCTCGCCGTGCTCGGCACCGATGCGGGCGGCCTGGCGACGGATGGCGGCCACGGCGCGCGACTGCATGCCCGCCAGGCCCTCGCCGCCGGGGAACACCGCCGCCGAGGGGTGGGCCTGGACGACCTTCCAGAGGTCCTCCCCGCCCAGCTCGGAGAGCTTCCGCCCCGTCCAGTCGCCGTAGTCGACCTCGGAGAGGTCCTCCTCGACGGTCGGGGTGAGCCCCCGGGCCTCCAGCAGCGGCGCGAGCGTCTCGCGGCAGCGCTGCAGGGGCGAGGTCACCACCGCGGCGAGGGGCAGCTCGGCCAGGCGGTCGACCAGCTTCTCGGCCTGCGTGCGGCCGTGGTCGTCGAGGCCGACCCCCTCGCTGCGGCCGGCGAGCACGCCCGAGACGTTGGCCGTCGAGCGCCCGTGTCGCAGGAGGATCACCGTGGTCACGGGAACGACCCTACGTGTGGGAGACGGAGCGCCCAGGGGAGCACGCCGATAGGGGAGCTCGACCCGGCTACGTGGCGGGGACGACCCCGTTGCTCACGGCGAGCAGCACCACGAGGCCCAGCAGGACCCGGTACCAGACGAAGACGTAGATCGTGTGGTTCTCGACGAACCGCAGCAGCCAGGCGATCGAGGCGTAGCCGAGGGCGAACGCGATCACCGTGGCGACGATCATCTGCGGGATGCTCGGGACCACGACCAGGCTGCCCTGCACGTCCGCGGCGCTCGGCTCGAGGATGTCGGGGATCTGGGTCAGCCCGGAGGCGAACACCGCGGGCAGGGCGAGCAGGAACGAGAAGCGCACGGCGACGGCGCGCTCGAGCCCCAGGAACAGGCCCGCGCTGATCGTGCCGCCGGAGCGCGACACGCCCGGGATCAGCGCCATCGCCTGCGCGCAGCCCATGACGATCCCGTCGCGCAGCGTGAGCTGGTCGGGCCCGCGGCGCTGCCGGCCGTAGCGCTCGGCGGCGGCCAGGACGAGCGCGAAGACGATCAGCACGGTGGCGTTGAGGTACAGGTTGCGGGCCGGGCCCTTGATCGCGTCCTCGAACGCCAGCCCGAGCACGCCGATCGGGATCGAGCCGAGGATCACGTACCAGGCGAGCTTGTAGTCGTAGCCCCGCTCCTCGCGCCGGGCCAGGCCCACGAACCAGGCCCGCAGCAGGCGCCAGATGTCGGAGAAGAAGTAGATGAGCACCGCGGTCTCGGTGCCGAGCTGGGTGACGGCGGTGAACGCCGCCCCGGCGTCGTTGCCGAAGAAGAACGCCGAGGTGATCCGCAGGTGCGCGGACGAGGACACCGGCAGGAACTCGGTCAGTCCCTGCACGATGCCCAGCACCACGGCCTCGAGCCAGCCCATCGGAGCGCCCTGCACGGCGCGTGACGGTAGACCACGGCCCGGGCGCGGCCGTCCGCCCGTGCCGCCGGACCCCCGCCCGTGGGGGCTTCGTAAGCTCGTCCGCCGTGGAGCAGCGACGCCTGGGCACGAGCGGGCTGCGGGTCTCGCGGCTCGCCCTGGGCACGATGAGCTGGGGACGCGACACCGACCCCGACGAGGCGGGCGCGGCGCTGCTCGCGTTCCTCGACGCGGGCGGCACGCTGGTCGACACCGCCGACGTCTACGGCGCCGGCGAGGCCGAGCGGATCCTGGGCGGGCTGTTCGACGACGTGATCCCGCGTAGCGAGGTGGTCGTGGCCACCAAGGCCGGCGCGCGCCGCGACGACGGGCCGTTCGGGGGCGGGGCGTCGCGGGCGGCGCTGCTCACGGCGCTGGACGCCTCGCTCGACCGCATGGAGACCGACTACGTCGACCTGTGGCAGCTGCACGCCTGGGACGACGACGTGCCCCTCGACGAGACCCTCGCCGCGGTGGACGTCGCGCTGACGACGGGGCGCGCCCGCTACGCCGGGGTCGCCAACTACGCCGGCTGGCAGGTCGCGTCGGCCGCGGTGCGCCAGAGCCTGACGTCGCTGCCACTGGTGTCGGTGCAGTCGGAGTACTCGCTGCTCGACCGCTCGGTGGAGACCGAGGTGCTGCCCGCCGCCGAGCACCACGGGCTGGGTCTGCTGCCGTGGGGCCCGCTGGGCCGCGGGGTGCTCACCGGCAAGTACCGCGAGGGCGTGCCCGCCGACTCCCGCGGCGCCTCGGCGCACCTCGCGGGCTACGTCGGGCGCCACCGCACCGAGCGGACCGCCCGCATCGTCCAGGCCGTGGTCACCGCCGCCCACGGCCTGGGCATCTCGCCGCTGGCCGTCGCCCTGGCCTGGGTGCGCGACCGGCCCGGGGTCGTGGCCCCGGTCGTCGGCGCCCGCGACGGGGCGCAGCTGCTGGGATCGCTGGCCGCCGAGGAGCTCGTGCTGCCCCCGGCGATCCGCGGCGCCCTCGACGACGTCAGCTCCCCCACCACCGGAGACGACGAGCCCGACGAGCCGGACCTCCCGCCCTGGGAGTGATCCGATCCAGCTCCGCGACGCGTGCGCGGGCCACCGCCGTCTGCGTACGGTGGTTCCGGCTTCCGTCAGGTGCCCCGGAGGTGGTCGGCTCGTGAACGACGCTGGTACGCGCGACGGGGGTGCGCTCGTCGGCGCACCCGTGGTGGACGGCGACTGGGAGTACCAGCCCGTCCGCCTGCCCCCCGACGTCACGCGCATCTCGGCCACCGTCCAGCTCGGCATCCGTGCCGAGTTCGGGGGCTGGGAGCTCGCGCGCACGCTGCTCTACGCCGACGGCACCCGGAAGGTGTGGCTGCGGCGGCGGGTCTCCCGCTCGCTCGCGGCGGGGCTGGCGACCTGACGACCTCAGCGGGTCAGCAGCACCACGCGGCCGGTCGTGCGGCGCGCGGCCAGCTCGGTGAGGGCCACGGGCAGGTCGTCGAAGGCGTACTCCGCGCCGACCAGCGGGTCGATCGCGCGCCGCGCCCACAGGGCCTCGAGCTCGCGCTGCCACGCGACGACCAGCTCGGGCGACCGCTGCCGGTACGCCGCCCAGTGCACACCGATCACCGCGTAGTTCTTCACCAGCGCGTGGTTGGTGGGCGCGTCGGCGATCCGGCCGCCGGCGAAGCCGATCACCAGCAGCCGACCCTCCCACGCCACCGCCCGGCGCGCGGCGTCGAAGGAGTCGCCGCCCACCGGGTCGTAGACGACGTCGGCGCCGCGGCCGTCGGTCAGGTCGCGCACCGCCGACACGAGGTCGTCGGGCTGGACCAGCACCTCGTCGGCCCCCAGCATCCGGGCGACCGCGGCCTTGTCCTCGTCGCCCACCACGGCGATCACCCGCGCGCCGGCCGCGGCACCGAGCTGCACCGCGGCCGCGCCCACCCCGCCCGCCGCGGCCAGCACCAGCAGCGTCTCGCCCGCCGACAGCGTCGTGCGGTGGTGCAGCGCGCACCACCCCGTCTGGTAGGCGACGAAGAAGCCCGCGGCCTGCGCCGCGGTCATGCCCTCGGGCCAGGGCCACGTCGTGCTGAGCACGGCCTCCTCGGCGAAGCCGCCGTGCGGCATGACGACGGGCCCGAACACCCGCGCGCCGTCCTCGGTCGTGCCCGCCACCTCGAGGCCGGGCGTGAAGGGCGGCGGGACCCGGTCCTGGTACTCGCCGGCGACGTAGAGGATGTCGGCGAAGTTCAGCGCCGCGGCCTCCACACGCACGCGCGTCTGCCCCTCCCCCGGCTCCGGGCTGGGGACGTCGGCGACCTCGAGGACCTCGTCGAACGGGCCGTACCGCGGGACGCGCCAGGCGCGCATCAGCAGGACCGCAGGACGCGCTCGAGCACCCGCGTCCCGAAAAGCAGGGCGTCGACCGGCACGCGCTCGTCGATGCCGTGGAACAGCGCGGTGAAGTCGAGGTCCGGGGGCAGGCGCAGCGGCGCGAAGCCGAAGCAGCGCATCCCGAGCTTCACGAACGCCTTGGCGTCGGTGCCGCCCGACATCATGTAGGGCAGCGTGTGGGCCTGCGGGTCCTCCTCCTGCACGGCCCGGGTGATCACGTCGACGAGCTCGCCGTCGAACGAGGTCTCGACGGCCTCGAGGTTGCGGATCCACTCGCGCTCGACGTCGGGGCCCAGCAGCTCGTCGAGCTCGCGCTCGAACGCCTCCTGGCGCCCGGGCAGCACCCGGCAGTCGATGGTGGCCTCGGCGACCGACGGGATGACGTTGGCCTTGTAGCCGGCCGACAGCATCGTCGGGTTGGCGGTGTCGCGGGTGGTGGCGCCGACGACGCGGGCGACGCCGCCGAGCTTGGCCACGGCCGAGTCGAGCGCGGCGGCGGAGTCGGTGGGGAACTCGATGCCGGTCAGCGCCGTGATCTCGTCGAAGAAGCCCTGCACCGACTCGGTGAGCACGAGCGGGAAGCGGTGGCGGCCCAGCCGGGCGACGGCCTCAGCGAGGATCGTCACGGCGTTCTCGTCGTGGATCATCGAGCCGTGGCCCGGACGGGACCGCACCCGCAGCCGCATCCACGCGATCGACTTCTCCGCGGTCATCACCGGGTAGACGCGGACGTCCTCCGCGAGGGTCAGCGAGAAGCCGCCGACCTCGCCGAGGGCCTCGGTGCAGCCCGCGAACAGATCGGGGCGGTGCTCGGCGAGCCAGTGCGCGCCGTAGGCCCCGCCGGCCTCCTCGTCGGCGAGGAAGGCGAACACGATGTCGCGCGGCGGGACGACGCCCTCGGCCTTGAACTGGCGGGCGAGCGCCAGGATCATCGCGTCCATGTCCTTCATGTCCACCGCACCGCGGCCCCAGACGTAACCGTCCTGGACCGACCCGGACAGCGGGTGGACCGACCACTCGGCCTCGTCGAAGGGCACGACGTCGAGGTGGCCGTGGACCAGCAGCGCCGGCCGGTCCCGGTCGGCGCCCGCCAGCCGCGCGAACACGTTGTGCCGCCCCGGCGCCCCGGACTCGACGACCTCGGTCTCGTAGCCGACCTCGCGGAGCTTGGCGTCCACGTACGCGGCCGCCTCGGCCTCGCCGGTGGTCGTCTCGAGCTCCCCGGTGTTCTGGCTGTCGATCTGGATGAGCTCGCTGGTCAGCGTCACGACCTCGTCTTCGGCACGACCCATGCGCCGCATCCTGCCACCCACCGTGATCGCGCGGAGCGTCGTCGTCTACGCTGCAACCCCGACGGTCCGAGTGGCGGAATGGCAGACGCGCTAGCTTGAGGTGCTAGTGCCCTAGTAGGGCGTGGGGGTTCAAGTCCCCCCTCGGACACCCTGTTCCCGCGGTGAGAGCTCGATCAACTCGGACGGCGCTCGTGCTGTCCTCGCCCGCCGCGCGGCCCGGCACGGGTTTTCCGTCGCCCGGGGCCAAGCCACGGGCGACGTGCGGGCCGGTCACGGCTGATCGACTTTCCGGGGCGGCCGCACGGGCGGCAGACTCGTCCCGGTCACCAGGACGAGGGGGTCGACGATGCCGGCGGAGCCCGGGACGGCGTGCTGGGCGGAGCTGGACGTCGACGACCGGGAGGCGGTGCTCCCCTTCTACGCCGCGGTGCTCGGCTGGTCGTTCGACCCGCCGGACGGCGGGGGTGTGGTCGCGCGCCGCGACGGGGTCCCGGTCGCGGCGCTCGGGGTGGCCGGGGTGGCGACACCGCCGGCCTGGACGGTCCACCTCGCCGCCGACGACGTGGACGCCGCCGCCGAGCACTGCCAGGAGCTGGGCGGACAGCTGCTGCACGGCCCCGAGGACGACGAGCGGGGCGCGCGCGTCCTGCTCGCCCTCGACGCGGGCGGCGCCGTGGTGGGCCTGCGCGAGTCCGACGACGAGGCTCCCGGGACCGCCCACGGGATGCTGGTCGGGGCCGAGGCGGCGTCGGCGGAACCCGGTACGACGCGCAGGTTCTGGGGCGCGCTGCTGGGCTACCGGTTCGGCCCGACGTCCCACGACGCGCCGGACCACACCGCCTGCCTCGGTGGGGCCGGCGAGCTCCTCGCCGGCATCGGGTTCGCGGGCGACGCCCTGCCGCACTGGCTCCCGGTGTTCGCCGTCGCCGACGTCGACGCGACGGTGGCCGCGGCGCGGGAAGCCGGCGGCACGGTGGTGGCGCCGGCGTCGGCCTCCCGTCCGGCGACCCTGGGCGACCCCGCGGGCGCGCCCTTCGGGGTGACGGTCAGACGCTGAGGACCGGCAGCCCCACCGTGTCGCCGACGGTGATGGTCCCCGAGGTCAGCACCCGGCAGATCGCGCCGCCGCGGCCGTGCATCGCGCGCGC
>JAQSWW010000111.1 GCA_029266415.1 Actinomycetospora sp.
CGACAGCACCGGCATCGGGTGCGCGTCGACCGGGAAGCCGTCGAAGAACTTCTTGAGGTCCTCGTGCAGCATCGTGTGCCGCTGGATCTGGTCGGTGAAGGTCTCCAGCTGCTGCTTGTTCGGCAGTTCGCCGTAGATCAGCAGGTAGCTCGTCTCGACGAACGTCGAGTTCTTCGCCAGATCCTCGATGGGGTAGCCGCGATAGCGGAGGATGCCGGCATCACCGTCGATGTAGGTGATGTCGGAGCGACACGCGCCGGTGTTCACGAACCCGGGGTCGAGAGTGATCAGCCCGGTCTCGCCGAGCATCTTGCCCAGCGAGACGCCGGACGACCCCTCGGTCGCTTCGACGATCTCCATCGTGTGCTCGCCGCCCGGGTACGACAGCGTGGCGGTGCGCTTCTCTGAGTCCTCGCTGGCCATCGGCAGTCAGTCCCTCTCACGATCGTCGTGAGCGGGAGGGGCGGCGGTCCCGGCCCGGCGCGTGGAGCCGGACCGCCCGGTCGCCGGGGATGTCCCCGCGGCGCACTCCCGCAGCAGTCGGGGTTCGTACGAGCGCGAACCGTAGCGCTCGCACGGTCCGTGACGCATCACGTGCAACGTCGCCACCCGACGTGGCCCGCGTCACTGTGTGTCGGACGTGTTACGAACCGTCGATCTCGGCCCGCCACGGCGGCTCGGCGCCGGCGCGGGACACGGTCCAGGCCGCGGCCCGCGCGGCGAACCGCAGCCCCTCGGTCCAGGCGTCGGCGTCCAGGCGGGCGACGGCGTCGCGGTCGAGGGCGTCGCGGCCCGCCAGCCAGGCCAGCAGGGCGGCGTGGACGCTGTCGCCGGCGCCGATGGTGTCCACCAGCGGGCCCACCTCGTCGGCGGACCCCTCGACGACCCCACCGCCGCGGGTGTGCGCGGTCAGGCCGGCCGAGCCCCGGGTCAGCACGACGGCGCCCGCGCCGGCGTCGAGCAGGTCCGCCGGCGTGCGCCCCCACCGCTCGGCGTCCTCGTCGGAGAGCTTGACCAGTCCGGCCACGGCCGCGATCGCGTCGAGGCGGGCGACCACGGCGTCCGGGTCGTCGACCAGCCCGGGCCGCAGGTTGGGGTCGAGGCTCACCAGCCGCCCGCGCCCGGCCTCCCGCTGCGCCAGCGCGGCGTAGCGCCCCGCGCCGGGCTCGAGCACCAGCGAGAGCGTCCCCACCGCCAGCGCCGCGGTGTCGGGCGGGAGCTCGCCCGGGTCGGCGACGAGGCGGTCGGCGCTGCCCTCGACGTGGAACGCGTAGCGGGCCGCGCCGCCGGCGTCGAGGGTGACGACGGCCAGCGTGGTCGGCTCGGGCCCGCGCTGGACCAGGGCGGTGTCGACGTCGTTGGCCTCGAGGCGCGCGACCAGCGCGTCGCCGAACGGGTCGGTGGACAGGCGGGTGAGCATCGTCGTCGGGACCCCGAGGCGCCCGAGGCCCACCGCGGTGTTGAACGGACCGCCGCCCAGGCGCGGGGCCAGCGGGCGCAGGGCCGGGTCGCCGTCGAACGGGTCGGCCAGCCGGGGGTCGTCGAGCGGGACGAGGTCGACCAGCGCCTCGCCGCCGACGACGACGCGGCCGGTCACGTGCGGTCCCGGGAGGCGAGACCCCAGCGGACCGTCCACATCTCACCCGGCGCGAGGACGTGCAGGTCGGTGCCCGAGTGCGCGGCGTCGGGCGGGCAGGTCATCGGCTCCACGGCGACGGCGGGGCCGCGCCCGGCGAGGTCGTCGGGGGTGAAGACCTGCAGCCAGCGGACGGCGGTGTCGCCCCACAGCGCGGTGGCGCGGCCGTCGGGCGCGGCGAGCACGCCGAGCACCCCGTCCGGCCCGGGCGCGGCGCCGAAGCAGGTGTCGAGGGCGAGATCGCCGACGCGGCGCCCGTCGCGCAGGTCCTCGTCCGCGGTCACCGGGCGCACCCCCGTCGGGACGAGCGCGTCGTCGACGTCGACGACCCGGTCGGCGGCGAGGGTCAGCACGCAGTCGGCAGGAGCGGCGTCGCCGGCGCGCAGGTAGGGGTGGGTGCCCAGGCCGGCGGGGACGTCGCGGTCGCCGGTGTTGGTCAGGGCGTGGGTGACGGAGAGACCCGTCGGGTCGAGCGCGTACGTGGTCTCGACGTGCAGCGGCGCGGGCCAGCCCCAGGCCGGGTCGACCTCGGCGGCGAGCGTGACCGCGTCCTCGGTGCGGGCGGTGACCGTCCACGCCCGGCCACGCAGGAAGCCGTGGATGGCGTGCCCGCGCGCGGGCTCGGTGACCTCGAGGGCGTACTCCTCGCCGCGCCAGGTCCAGCGGGCCCCGGCGATGCGGTTGGGCCAGGGCACGAGCACCCCGCCCGCACCCTTCGGCGGCGTCTCCTCGACGTCGAAGCCCTCGACGCGGTCGTGGCCGCCGACGGCGAGGGCCCGCAGACCGGCGCCCACCTCCGTCACGACGGCGCGGGCGTCCGCCGCCACGAGGTCGATCTGCTCGCCGGTGGGGGGCACCGGCTCACGTTAACGCTGTGACGATCGGGGGTCGGCCGTACGTGCCCGGTTTGGTGGAGGCCTCCGAGCGGAAACAGAGCCGGGCATGACGGACGACACGGCGGCCGGGAGACGAAGCATCGGGGGGAGCACGCCGAGAGGGGAGCTCGACCCCTCCGGGACGACCGGACGCTCGCCCAAGGTGGTCATCGTCGGCAGCGGGTTCGCGGGGTTCAAGGCCGCGCGCTCCCTCTCCCGCCGCATGGGCGACGCGGTGGACATCGTGCTCGTGAGCCCCACCAACTACTTCCTCTACCTACCGCTGCTGCCCGAGGTCGCCGCCGGCATCCTCGAACCGCGCCGCATCTCGGTGGCGCTGCGCGGGGCGCTGCCGGCCTGCGTGCGCCACGCGCCGGGCGAGGTGGACGAGCTGGACCTCGACGAGCGGCGCATCGGCTGGCTCGACCCCGAGGGCATCCACCACGAGACCACCTACGACCGCCTGGTCATCGCCGCCGGCAGCGTGCACAAGGTGCTGCCGGTGCCCGGGGTCACGG
This sequence comes from Actinomycetospora sp., assembly GCA_029266415.1. Lineage (GTDB taxonomy): Bacteria > Actinomycetota > Actinomycetes > Mycobacteriales > Pseudonocardiaceae > Actinomycetospora. Next base: position 3,030 of record JAQSWW010000111.1, read on the forward strand.
AGTACGCCCAGGGCTTCCGCGGCGTCCCCGAGGCGCTCTACCTGCGCGACCACCTCATCCGGCAGGTGGAGCTCGCCGCGATGTGCGAGGACCCCGAGGAGCGGGCGGCCCGCCTGACCTGCGTCGTCGTCGGCGCCGGCTACACCGGCACCGAGGTCGCCGCGCAGGGCCAGCTGTTCATGAAGGAGCTCGCGCGCAGCCGCGGGCTGGAGGAGCCGCGCTGGGTGCTGGTCAGCCGCGGCGAGGTGCTGGCGGGCCTCGACGAGCACCTCGCGAAGACCGCCGACCGGGTGCTGCGCGAACGGGGGGTCGACGTCCGCACCCACGAGCAGATGGACGAGGCCACCGGCGACGGGGTGCGCCTGAAGTCCGGCGACACCATCCCCACCCGCACGCTGCTCTGGTGCGTCGGCGTGCGCCCGGACCCGCTGATCGACGACCTCGGCCTCGAGGTCGACCAGGGTCGGCTCGTCGTCGACTCCCACCTGCGCGTGCCCGGCCACCCCGAGGTGTTCGCGTGCGGCGACGCCGCCGCGGTCCCCGACCGCGCGCGGCCCGGCGAGTACACCGCGATGACCGCCCAGCACGCCGAGCGCCAGGGCGCGCTGGCGGGCCGCAACGTCGCGGCGTCGCTGGGCCACGGGCGCGAGAAGGCCTACAAGCACCGCGACCTCGGCTTCGTCGTCGACCTCGGGGGCTTCGAGGCGGCGGCCAACCCGCTCGGCGTCAAGCTGACCGGCACGCCCGCCCACGTGGTCGCCCGCGGCTACCACCTGATGTCGATGCCGGGCAACCGCATCCGCACGGCCGTCGACTGGACCCTCGACGCGCTGCTGCCGCGCCAGACCGCCCAGCTCGGGCTGGTGCGCTCGCCGGCCGTGCCGCTGGACTCCGCCTCCCCCGAGGTGCCCCAGCACGGCCTGGGCTTCCCCCACGCCGCGGCGCCGGGGTCGCGGCGCAACGAGCAGCACGGCGAGCAGCGCCAGGAGCAGCGCAGCGAGGTGGCGGAGTAGGACCTCAGCCGACGATGTCGTCGTCCGAGACCGGGGCCCGGTAGCGCCAGAACACCGGGAAGATCATCACGACGAGCACCGTCAGCACGATGACGGCGACGCCTCCGATCGTCGTCGCCGCCCCGGTGCCGAACGCCGCGGCGGCGGGGCCGTGCCACAGGTCGCCCAGGCGCGGGCCCCCGGCGACGACGACGGTGAACGTGCCCTGCATCCGTCCGCGCATCTCGTCGGTGGCGACGACCTGCAGCATGGTCTGCCGGAACACCGCGCTGACGAGGTCGGCGGCGCCCGCGAGGGCGAGCAGGAGGACGGCGAGCCACAGCATCGAGGTCAGCCCGGACAGGGCGACGCCGAGGCCCCAGAGGCAGATCGCGATCGTCACGGCGACGCCCTGGCGCCGGATACCGTGCAGGCGCCCGGAGAACAGCCCGCCGAGCGTCGCCCCGATCGCGATCGAGGCGTAGAGGGCGCCGAGCGCGGGGCCACCGGTCGGCGGGTCGCCGAACGTCTCGACGGCCGCCTCGGGGAACACCGCGCGCGGCATGCCGACGCCCATGGCGATGACGTCGACGAGGAACGAGACGAGCAGGACCTGGCTCATGGCGATGTAGCGGAAGCCGGCGATGACGTCGCGGAACCCGGCGCTGCGGCGCACCGCGCGCACCGCCCCGCGCAGGCCGCCCGGCTCGCCGTCGGCGACGGGCAGGCGCGGGAGCTGGTAGGCCGCCCAGATCGACGCGGCCAGGCAGACCGTGTCGACGACGTAGAGCGTGCCCACCGAGGTGAAGGTCAGCGCGACCCCGGCCAGCAGCGGGCCCGCGATCGAGCCCAGCTGGTTGACCGTGAACAGCAGCGTGTTCGCCGCCGGCAGCTCGCCGTGCGGGAGGATCCGCGGCAGCACCGCCGCGCGGGTCGGCTGGTTGACCGCGAGGAACGCGCTCTGCACCGCGTAGAGGGTCAGGATCGTCCAGGGCCCGCCGACGCCGGTGAGCGAGACGACCGCGAGCAGCGACGACGTCACGGCGATCCCGGAGCCGGTGACCACGAGCAGGCCGCGGCGGTCGACCGCGTCGGCGATCGCGCCGCCCCAGAGGCCGAAGACGATCAGCGGGACGAGACCGAAGAGGCCGGTCAGCCCGACCCAGGCCGACGACCCCGTCAGCTGGTAGAGCTGCGTCGGGACCGCGACGACCGTGAGCTGCGCGCCGACCACGGTGACGATCGCGGCGATCCACAGCCGGCGGAAGGCCGGTGTGCGCAGGGGTGTGGTGTCGGCGAGGAACCCCCGCGCTGAGCGATCCCGTGGCACCCGCGAATCCTGCGCCCTCAGGGCGCGAGGCGCTCCACCACCCAGCCGGGGTCCGTGCGCCGGAAGCGCAGGCGGTCGTGGAGGCGGTCGGGGCGGCCCTGCCAGAACTCGACGTGGGTGGGCGTGATCCGCCAGCCGCCCCAGTGCGGGGGCGGCGGGATCTCCTCCTCGTCGGCGAAGCGCTCGGTGACCGTGGCGAGCTGGTCGTCGAGGGTGCCGCGGTCGCGCACCACGGCCGACTGCGGCGACGCCCACGCGCCCAGCTGCGAGCCGCGGGGCCGGGTGCGCCAGTAGGCCAGGGTGTCCTCGCGGGAGACGAGCTCGACGGTGCCGATGACCGTCGCCTGCCGCTGCAGCGCGAGCCACGGGAACGTGGCCGAGCAGCGCCGCGTCTGCCGGAGCTGGTGGCTCTTCTCCGAGGTGTAGTTGGTGAAGAACGTGACCCCGCGCTCGTCGACGTCCTTGGCCAGGACGGTACGGGTGGTCACGCGGCCCTCGTCGTCGGCGGTCGCGAGCACCATCGCGTTGGCGTCGGGCAGGCCGGCCTCGCGGGCGGCGCCGATCCAGGCGAGCAGCTGGGCGTGCCACGTCTCCGCCAGGTCGGCGGCGTCGAGCGACGCGGACCGGTAGTCCTCCCGCATCCCCGGCAGCTCCGCTCCCGTGGTCGTCACCCGGCCTCCTCGTCGGCTCCGCCGTCAGGTCGATGTCCGTTTCCCGGCGCACGGTAGGGATCCGGCGCCGTGCGCGACAGATCCCCCGTCACTCCCGGGCCGACGTGAGCAGGCCCACATAGCCCGTCGACGCGCTCGCGGCGCACCGTGCACGCGGGCCCACCACGCGTCGCCACACCCGGCGGACGGTGGGTCAGCCGGGCAGCGGGGCCCGCACCCTCCGGTCCCCGCGTCGTGACGCGAGGAGGACCCCTTGACCCCTGCCGCTCCCGCCCCCACGCCGGTCCCGCCGCCGCCCCCGGGCTACTCGCCCGGCCTCGAGGGCGTCGTCGCCTTCCGCACCGAGATCGCCGAGCCCGACCGGGACGGCGGCGCGCTGCGCTACCGCGGCGTGGACATCGAGGACCTCGTGGGCACCGTCGGCTTCGGCGACGTGTTCGGGCTCCTCGTCGACGGCGACCTCGGCCGGCCGCTGCCCCACGAGGAGCCGGGCATCGAGCCCCCGTTCAGCGGCGACGTCCGGGTGGACGTGCAGGCCGGGCTGGCGCTGCTCGGGGCGCGCTGGTCGCTGCCGCCGCTGCTCGACGCCACGCCGGAGCGCGCCCGGGACGACCTCGCCCGGGGCGCGGCCGCCGCGCTCGTCCTCGCCGCCCGCGCGGCCCGGGGCGACGGCCTGCCGCCGGTGCCCGAGGCGGAGCTCGACGGCGTCGCCGACCCCGTCGAGCGCTTCCTGCGACGCTGGCGCGGCGAGGCCGACCCCGTCGCAGTGCGCGCCCTCGACGCCTACTGGGTCTCGGACGCCGAGCACGGGCTCAACGCCTCCACGTTCACCGCCCGCGTCGTCGCCTCGACGGGCGCGGACGCCGCGGCCGCGCTGTCGGCGGCGGTCGGGGCCATGTCGGGCCCGCTGCACGGCGGCGCCCCGGCGCGCGTGCTGCCGATGGTCGAGGAGGTCGAGCGGACCGGCGACGCCGAGGCCGTGGTCCGCGGCGTGCTCGACCGCTCCGAGCGCCTCATGGGCTTCGGGCACCGCGTCTACCGCGCCGAGGACCCCCGGGCCCGGGTGCTGCGGCGCACCGCCCGCGAGCTCGCGGCCCCGCGCTGGGAGGCCGCCGCCGCCCTGGAGTCCGCGTCGCTGGCCGCGCTGCGCGAGCGTCGCCCGGACCGCGCGATCGAGACCAACGTCGAGTTCTGGGCGGCGGTCGTCCTCGACCTCGCGGGCGTCCCGGCGGCGATGATGCCGGCGATGTTCACCTGTGCACGCACCGCGGGCTGGGCGGCGCACGTCCTCGAGCAGCGGCGCACCGGGCGGCTCGTGCGCCCGTCGGCGCAGTACGTCGGCCCGGGTGCGCGGCCGGTGGCCGACGTCGCCCGGAGTGCCTGAGCGGAGTGATCGTGGGGGCTTTCCTGGTGTTGGACGCCAGCGTGGCCCCCAGGCTGGCACCGCGGCGACAGTGGCCCAGGCGACAGCACCGGGGCGGGCGCGCTGCCAGGATGGCCGCCGTGACCACGTCGACCGACACGCTGCAGATTCCCACCGAGCTCCTGCCCAGCGACGGGCGGTTCGGGTGCGGCCCCTCGAAGGTGCGCCCCGAGCAGCTCGCCCACCTCGCCGAGTCCGCCGGCGTGATGGGGACCTCGCACCGCCAGAAGCCGGTCAAGTCGATCGTCGGCCGGGTGCGCCACGGCCTGCGCGAGCTCTTCTCGCTGCCCGAGGGCTACGAGGTGGTGCTCGGCGTCGGCGGCACGACCGCGTTCTGGGACGCCGCCGCGGCCGGCCTCGTGCGCGAGCGCAGCCTGCACCTGACCTACGGCGAGTTCTCCTCGAAGTTCGCCTCGGTGACCCAGGGCGCGCCGTTCCTCGCCGACCCGATCGTCGTCTCCGCCGACCCGGGCAGCGCCCCGTCGCCCACGTCCGACCCGAGCGCCGACCTCATCGGCTGGGCCCACAACGAGACCTCGACCGGCGTCGCCGTGCCCGTCACGCGGCCCAGCGGGTCGGGCGACGCGCTCGTCGCCATCGACGCGACCTCCGGGGCCGGCGGCCTGCCGGTGCAGATCAGCGAGTCCGACGTCTACTACTTCGCCCCGCAGAAGTCCTTCGCCGCCGACGGCGGGCTCTGGATCGCGATCATGTCGCCGGCCGCCCTCGAGCGCGTCGAGCAGATCGACACCGACCGCCCGGGCGGGCGCTGGATCCCCGAGTTCCTGTCGCTGTCCACCGCACTGGACAACTCGCGCAAGGACCAGACCTACAACACGCCGGCCGTGGCCACGCTGCTGCTGCTCGCCGACCAGATCGAGTGGATGAACGCCGGCGGCGGGCTCGACTGGGCCACCGGGCGCACCCGCGACTCGTCGGACCGGCTCTACACCTGGGCCGAGGAGTCGTCCTTCGCGACCCCGTTCGTCACCGACCCGCAGCACCGCTCGTGGGTGGTGGGCACCGTCGACTTCTCCGACGACGTCGACGCCGCGGCCGTCGCCTCGATCCTGCGCAGCAACGGCGTGGTCGACACCGAGCCCTACCGCAAGCTCGGCCGCAACCAGCTGCGCGTCGGCATGTTCCCCGCGGTCGAGCCCGACGACGTCACCGCGCTGACCCGCTGCATCGACTGGGTGGTCGAGCGTCTGACGTGATCGCGCTGGGCTGAACGGGCGAGGGCGTGCTGACGGAGGCGCCCCGCCCGTGTCCACCGCTCACACCGGTCACTCCTGACCCGCGACACGGGCGGCGCGCCTCCCTCGTCCGGGGAGAACGGTCGCCTAGCGTCGGTGAGCGAGCACGGCGCCCCCTCCACCGCTCACCCAGAGCGGCAGCGTTGTCCGGGGCCCGGGCCGCGAGCCGACGGGGAGGCCTGGATGCGTCAGCTGCGCGTCGTCGGCCTGGCAGACGACCACGAGACCGTGATCCTCGAGGACCCCATCCGGCACGAGCGCTTCGCGGTGTCCGGGGACGAGCGGCTGCGCGCCGCGGCCCGTGGCGACGTGCGGCGCCTCGGTCAGATGGAGATCGAGGTGACCAGCCCCCTGCGCCCGCGCGACATCCAGGCCCGGGTGCGCGCCGGCGAGTCGGTGGACCAGGTGGCGGCGGCGGGCGGGGTGACGGTCGCGCACGTCGAGCGCTTCGCCTACCCGGTGCTGCTCGAGCGCGCCCGGGTCGCCGAGATCGCCCGGCGCGCCCACCCCCAGCTGCCCCTCGAGCCCGCCCGCACCGACGGGCGCACGCTCGGCGAGATCGTCGCCGCCACGTTCACCGCCCGCGGGCAGGACCACGACGACGCCCGCTGGGACGCCTGCAAGGGCGACGACGCCCAGTGGGTCGTGACGCTCGCCTGGCAGACCGGGCGCTCGGACAACACCGCCCGCTGGACGTTCCGCCCCGGTCCCGCCGGCGGCACCGTCGACCCGCGCGACGACGCGGCCCGCGAGCTGCTCGGCCACGACCCCGTCGGCGGGCCCCGCCGCGGCGACGGCACACCGGCCGCGGTGAGCGCGCCGGAGCCCGCGGCCGAGGAGCCCGACGAGACGCCCGAGGAGACGCCGGCCCTGGCCGTCTCCGGCGACACGGCGCCGGCGCGCCGGGCCGCGGCGTCGGCACACGGTCACACCCACGGCAACGGCCACGGCACGCCCCCGGCGTCGTCCCCGTCGGGCCGCCGCGACCGACCGGCCGCGCGGCGGGGGACGCGACCCTCCCGCAGCGTGCCGCCCGTCGACGTGCCGGCCGCGGCCGCCACGCCCCCGGTCACGGGCGAGCAGGTGCCCGTCCCGCGCACCGAGCGCCGCGACGGCGACGAGGGCGGGGCCGCCACGGCCGCCACGGCCGCCACGGCCACCACGGCCACCACGGCCGCGCCCGTGGACACCGGCCGCCGGGGTCGGCGGTCGCACCCGATCGTCCCGTCCTGGGAGGACGTCCTGCTGGGGACGCGCTCGCCCCGGACCTGACCGTCGTGGGTCAGAAGGCCGCGACCGCGAGGAACAGCAGCGCGACGCCGGTGCCGGCGAACGTGCCGTAGACCGCCCAGCGCCAGGTGGGCACGTGGCGGTTGAGCCACAGCGCGGGCACGAGGCCGGCGACGACCGCAACGTCGACCACGAGGCCGAGCACACCCAGCCCGGTGATCAGGGGTGTGGCGAGCGCGAGGTTGGCCAGCAGCACCAGGCCCGCGACCAGCACCGCGAGCACCAGCCCCGTGCCCCAGGGCGTGGGCTCGGCGGCGGCCGCCGCGGGCGTGGGCGTGCCGTCGCCGGCGCCCTCGCCGGCCGGGTGGGCCGCCGCCCCGTTGCTCTCGGCGCCGCGGACGGGCAGCGGCACCGGCGGCGGGTACGGCGTGCGCGTCACGGCGCGCAGGGCGACGCGGTGGCCCGTGACCGGGTCGCAGTAGTCGACGGGCACGGCGAGCTCGACCGAGACCCGCGCGGCGAGGTGGCGGCCGCGGCGGCTGACGGCGTCCGCCGCGGGGTCGGGGGCGGGCGGCCGGGCGCCGGGGACCCCCGCGAGCGGGCCCACCGACGCCGCCGTCCGCGCCCACTCCTGCAGCGCGTCGACGAGGTCCGGTGGCAGGCCCCAGGTGCGCCCGCCCGACGACTCGGGCCCCTCGGCGCCCTGGTCCCCCAGCGGCACCCCGGCGACCATCGCGCGGCCGCGCACGGCCCGCACCTCGACGACCTTCACCGCAGCGGCCCCGCGGCCGGGGCGGTGGCGTGGAAGGCGACGGCGGCGGCCGTGGCGACGTTGAGCGAATCGACGTCGCCGGCCATCGGGATGCGCACGCGGACGTCGGCCGCGGCGAGCGCCTCCCCGGACAGCCCGGGCCCCTCGGCCCCGAGCAGCAGCGCGAGCCGCTCGTGGCCCGCCAGGGTGGCCAGCGCCGCCGGGCCGCCCGCCGGGGTCAGGGCGGCGAGGGTGAAGCCGGCGCCGCGCAGCGCGGCCACGGCCGGGTCGAGGGTGCAGGTGGCGAACGGCACGCGCAGGACGTGGCCCATCGAGACGCGGACGCTGCGGCGGTAGAGCGGGTCGGCGCAGCCCGGCCCGACGAGGACGGCGTCGACCCCGAGCGCGGCCGCGTTGCGGAACAGCGCGCCGAGGTTCTCGTGGTCGTTCACGCCCTCGAGCAGGGCCACCCGGCGGGCGCCGCCCACCAGGGTGGCGAGGTCGGGGCTCGGGGCGCGGTCGGCGCTGGCGAGCACGCCGCGGTTGAGGTGGAAACCGACGACGTCGGCCATGGTGTCGGCGTCGGTGACGTAGGCCGGGACGTCGGTGGCGTGCAGGTCGGGCGCCAGGTCCTCGATCCGCCGGGCCACCCCGAGCAGGGCGCGCGGCGGGTAGCCCGACGCCAGCAGCCGGCGCACCACCACGGTGCCCTCGGCCAGCACCAGCCCGCGGCCGCCCGGGCGGTCGGGTCGGCGGTCGGCCCGCGCGAGGTCGCGGAAGTCGGCCAGGCGCGGGTCCGCCGCGTCGTCGACCGCCACCACACGCGCCACGTGCGTATCGTTCCAGACCTCGCCGAGGCGTCGGGGAGGGCGGCGATCGGCGAGGTCGGGGGTGTCACGACCCGCGGGTCGGGCACCCGGTGGCCGGACAGCGCGGGACACGGCGTCGTGGTGGTCGGGCCCACCATCGACGGGACGGAAGCCCCCGGGAGGGCCCGGGGACGTGGGAGGCTGGGCCTGTGAGCGAGATGCGGGTGGTCGGCGTGCTGGCCGTGGACGACGCCACGCAGCAGGGCGGCGCGGGAGGTACCGGCGAGAGCCGGCACCCGGTGGTGCTCCTGCAGGAGACCCAGGGCAAGCGCTGCCTGCAGATCTGGATCGGGCTGGCGGAGGCCGAGGCCATCGCGCTGGAGCAGCAGGGGCGCCTGCCGGAGCGTCCGCTGACCCACGTGCTGATCTCGGACGTGGTGTCGGCCCTGGGGCGGCGCCTGGAGCGCATCGAGATCACCGAGGTCCGCGGCGGCACGTTCTACGCCGACCTCGTGTTCGACCGCGGGCTGCGCGTCTCGGCCCGGCCCAGCGACTCCATCGCCATCGCGCTGCACGCCGACGTGCCGATCCACGCCACCGAGGGCGTGCTGGCCGACGCCGGCGTCGTGGTCGAGGACGACGAGGCCGAGGAGACGCCCGCAGGCGGCGGCGCGAGCGACGAGGACGAGGTCGACCGCTTCCGCGCGTTCCTCGACAACATCTCGCCGGAGGACTTCGGGCGCAGCGGCTGACCCCGGGACGACGCCGGAGTCAGCCGGTCACGCTCCGTCGACGAACGGTCGCTCTCCGCGCTGTCATACGCTGAACGGACGCTTTCCGCAGACGGACGGTGTCAGCGGCTGGCGTGTTCCCCCGGGCTGTGTCAGCGTGGCCGATCGTCGGGGTGCACGTGAGGGGTTCGGGGCTCCAGCTTGCGGGGGCGCCGACGGTCAGGTCGGACTCGGGACGGGAGCCGCGCGGGCAATGGGCCAGCACCTCACCGCCACCCTCTTCACCGCCTCGGACCAGGCCCGGTACCGCATCCGCATCCACCGGTGCCTCGAGGCCTTCGGTCGGATGGTCACCGAGGGCCGTTTCGCCGCCGAGGAGCCCAGCACCGGCGTCGAGATCGAGCTGGCCCTCGTCGACGACGACATGCGCCCGGCGATGCTCAACCACGCCGTGCTGGACCGGTCCGCCTCGGACGTACTGACCTCCGAGCTCGGGCGCTGGAACCTCGAGATCAACCTGCCGCCGCGGATGCTGCCTGGCGCCAGCGCGGGTGACCTCGAGCAGGACGTGCTCGACGCGGTGTCCTCGGCGGGCGACTGCGCCCGCGGGGTCGGCGCCCGGGCGGTCACGATCGGCATCCTGCCCACCCTCGCCGCCGAGCACCTCGCGTCCGACCAGCTCACCGAGGATCCGCGCTACGCCCTGCTGAACCGGCAGATGCTCACGGCCCGCGGCGAGCCGTTCCGCCTCGACATCACCGAGCCGCCCGCGCCGCGCCACGGCCCGGTCGGCGGCGCCCCGGCCGAGCACCTCGTCCTCGACGTCGACTCGATCGCGCCGGAGGCGGCGTGCACGTCGCTGCAGCTGCACCTGCAGCTCACGCCCGACGCGTTCCCGGCGTACTGGAACGCCGCGCAGGCGATCGCGGGCCTGCAGGTGGCGCTGGCGGCCAACTCGCCGTTCCTGCTCGGGCGGCGCCTCTGGGCCGAGACCCGGGTGCCGCTGTTCACGCAGGCCGTCGACACCCGTCCCGTCGAGCTGCGCAACCAGGGCGTGCGCCCGCGGGTGTGGTTCGGCGACCGGTGGGCGCACTCGGCCTACGACCTGTTCGAGGAGAACGTCCGCTACTTCGGCGCGCTGCTGCCCCTGGCCGAGGACGAGGACCCGTTCGCCGAGCTCGACGCCGGCCGGCCGCCGAGCCTGCACGAGCTGCGGCTCCACAACGGCACGGTGTGGCGCTGGAACCGCCCGGTGTACGACGTGGCCGACGGCGTCCCGCACCTGCGGCTGGAGAACCGCGTGCTGCCCGCCGGGCCGACGGCCGTCGACGCTGTGGCCAACGCGATGTTCTTCTACGGCCTCATCCGCGCCCTCGCCGAGTCCGAGCGCCCGCCCTGGCAGCTCATGTCGTTCGACGCCGCCGAGGCCAACTTCACCGCCGGCGCGCGCCACGGCATCGATGCGGCCCTGTACTGGCCGGGCATCGGCACCGTGCGGGCCGACGAGCTGGCGTTGCGCCGGATGCTGCCGCTGGCCCACCGGTCCACGACTGGCCCGGCGGCTGACCCGACCGGCGTCGCCACAGCACCACCCACAGCCCCGCCGCGAGCGCGGCCACCACGGACGCGGCGCCGCCGAGCACCAGCGGCGCGCGCCCCCCGAACTCCTCGGCCAGCCAGCCCAGCGCCGGGCCGCCGGCGGGCGTACCGCCGAGCAGCACGAGCATCCACAGGCCCATGACCCGCCCGCGCACCGACTCGTCGACCCCCAGCTGCACGGCGGCGTTGGCGGCGCTGGTGAACAGCAGCTGGGCCGCTCCGGTGGGCACGAGCAGCAGGGCGACGAGCGCGTAGTTCGGCATGAGGCCCGCGGCCAGCTCGCAGACCCCGAACACGGCCGCGGCCACGAGCACCGTGCGCAGGCGCGGGCGACCCACGCGCCGGGCGGCGCCGAACGCCCCGAGCAGGCAGCCCAGACCGAGTGCCGAGGTCAGCAGGCCGTAGGACTCCGCGCCGCGACCGAAGACGTTGCGGGCGACGATCGCGAGCGTCACGAAGAAGTTGATGCCGAGCGTGGACACGAAGAACACGAGCACCAGCAGCAGCACGACGTCGGGGTGCCGGCGGACCTCGCGCAGTCCCGCGCGCACGGCGCCGCGCTCGCGGGGGGCGCGGGCGTAGGCGTGCATCTCGGCGGAGCGCATCGCGAACAGCCCGGCGAGCACGGCGGCGAACGTGGCCGCGTTGATGAGGAAGACCCAGCCGGTGCCGACGGCGGCCACGAGCAGGCCGGCGACCGCGGGGCCAACGATCCGGGCGGTGTTGAACGTCATCGAGTTCAGCGCCACGGCGTTGGCCAGCGAGCCCGAGCCGACCATCTCGCCCGCGAACGACTGGCGCACCGGCCCGTCGAGCGCGGAGAAGCAGCCCAGGAGCACGCACAGCACGTAGACCTGTGCGAGCGTGACGAGCCCGCCGACGTCGAGCAGCCCGAGGACGAGCGCGCAGGCGCCCATGCCGATCTGCAGGCCGATGAGCAGGCGGCGCTTGTCGTAGCGGTCGGCGATCGCCCCGCCCCACAGCGAGAGCAGCAGCGTGGGGCCGAACTGCAGTGCCGCGGCGATGCCCAGGGCGACGGGGCTGCCGCCGGAGAGCTCGAGGACCAGCCAGTCCTGGGCGACCCGCTGCATCCAGGTCCCGACCAGCGAGACGACCTGGCCGGAGGCGAAGAGGCGGTAGTTGCGGACCCGGAGGGCGGCGAAGGTGCCGCCGCTCACCGGGACCCGCATCCACGTACCACGATCGTGAGCTTACCTAACGGTTCGAGCGTCCGTCCGGACTCAGGGCTTGGTGTCCTCGAGGGCGAAGCCGATCTTGACCGTCACCTGGAAGTGCCCGACCTCGCCGTCCTGCACGTGCCCGCGGATCTCGACGACCTCGAACCACTCGACCTGGCGCAGCGTCGCCGAGGCCCGGCGGACGGCGCCGCGGATCGCCTCGTCGACGCTCTCGGCCGAGCTGCCGACGATCTCGGTCTTGCTGTAGACGTTGTCCGCCACGCGTGGGCTCCTGTCCTACGGCGATGTTCGTTCATCGAACCGATACCCGTTCCACCACGGACACCCACGTGAGCGGCACCGTGTCGCTCGGGGTCGCTCGGGGTCGCTCGGGGTCGCTCGGGGTCGCTCGGGGGCCCCCGGCGACGGAGCGGCCGTACGGTGCGGCTCCGGCGTCCGGAGCCGGGCCACGGGAGGCGAGCGGTGAGCAGTGCCACCGAGGACGGGACCGTCGTCGACGACGGTCCGCCCCCGACCCGTCCGGAGCCGGCCTACGGCTTCCCCCGAGGGTTGTGGCGGGGCCTGGGGCGCCTGCCGGTGCCGCCGCCGTTCTCGCCGCGCACCTGGCGCAGCCCCCTGCGCGGCCCCTGGCTGACCTCGGTGCTCGGGTCGGTCCTGCTCGTCGGCCTCCCGATCGTCGTCCTCACCGGGCTGCTGTCCTACCTCGCCTACGGCCCGCAGTTCGGGCAGGCCATCCCCGGCGACGTCGGACTGCTGCGGCTCCCGCTGTGGGACTGGCCGGCGAGTCCCTCGTGGCTCTACCGCCTCACCCAGGGCCTGCACGTGGTCGGCGGCCTGGTGCTCGTGCCGGTGGTGCTGGCCAAGCTGTGGTCGGTGGTGCCCACGCTCTTCGCCTGGCCGCCGGTGATCTCGATCGCGTCGCTGCTCGAGCGGATCTCGCTGCTCGCGCTGGTCGGCGGCATCCTGTTCGAGCTGGTCACCGGCACCATGAACATCCAGTACGACTACTCATTCGGCTTCAGCTTCTACACCGCGCACTACTGGGGCGCGTGGGTGTTCATCGCCGGCTTCGTCAGCCACGTCGTCATCAAGCTGCCGACGATGGTGCGGTCGCTGCGCGCGGGGGCGCCGGGGCGCTGGCTGCACGACACCGTCGACGAGACGCGGCCCGAGCCCCCGGACTCCCACGGCCTCGTCGCGCTCGCCCCGTCGCCGCCGACGATGAGCCGCCGCGGGCTGCTGGGCGCCGTCGCGGGCGGCGGCGCGCTGGTCGGTCTCCTGTCGATCGGGTCGACGTGGGACGCGCTGCGTCCCCTGGCCCTACTGCACCCGCGCGGGCAGTCCTCCGGCACCGGGCCGAACGACTTCCAGGTCAACCGCACGGCGTTCGGCGCCGGCATCCCGCCCACGGTCGGCGACGGCTGGTCCCTGCGCCTCACCGGCGGCCCGGCCGCCGTGGCCCTGACCCGCGCCGACCTCGCGGCGATGCCCCAGCACACCGCGACGCTGCCGATCGCGTGCGTCGAGGGCTGGTCGACGACGCGGACCTGGAGCGGGGTGCGGCTGCGCGACCTCGCCGCCCGGGCCGGCGTCCCCGCCCCCGCGAACGCGTTCGTCCGGTCGGTGGAGACCGCGGGCGCGTTCGCCCGGACCACGCTGCAGGCCAACCAGGTGCTGCACCCGGACGCCCTGCTCGCCCTGCGGGTGGGCGACGACGGGGGTGGGGAGATGGCCGGTCTCTCGCTCGACCAGGCTTCCCGGCGCGCGTGATCGTCCCGGCGCTGCCGGGGGTCCACAACACCAAGTGGGTCGCCTCGATCGACTTCCGGGTCGCGTGATGGAGGCCTTCCGCCGCTCCTACGGCTCGCACCCGCTGCACCTGCTGGCGCTGCTGGGGTGCTTCGCGCTGATGGGCGCCGTGCTCACCTACGTCGTGCCCGACCCGAGCGCCTGGTGGCTACTCGTCTGGTTCCTCGGCGCGGTGATCGCGCACGACCTCGTGCTCTACCCGCTCTATGCGCTCGCCGACCGGTCGCTGGTGCTCACGCGCTGGGTCCGCCGCCGGGTCTCCACGCGTCCCGTCACCGTCGCGGCGACCAACCACGTGCGCCTGCCGGTGCTCGCCTCCGCCCTCCTGGGCCTGATCTACCTGCCGACCATCACGGGCCACGCGGAGGGCGCGTTCCTCTTCTCCGCGGGGCGCACGACGCAGGGCTACGCCACCACGTGGCTGCTGCTCACCGCCGCGTTCTTCCTCGTCAGCGCCGTGCTCTACGCCG
>JAQSWW010000112.1 GCA_029266415.1 Actinomycetospora sp.
GTGAGCACCTCGTCGACGAGGTAGTCCGCGACCGGGCGCTCGTCGCCGGAGAACTCGGCGAGGAAGCGGTCCGGGTCGGGGTGTCCGCGCAGCGACACCATCGCCAGCCGCAGCCCCGCGACCCAGCCGCCGGTGCGATCGTGCAGGGCCTCGATCTGGGGTCGCGTGAGCCGTAGCCCCGCGCGGTCCAGCAGCGCCGCCGCCTCCGACCGGGTGAACAGGAGCTGCTCGGTGCGGACCTCGTGGAGCCGCTCGTCCAGGCGCAGCCGGGGCAGGGGTAGGAGCGGGTCACGCCGGCCGGAGAGCACGAGCCGGAGGCCGGGCGGCGCGCTGCGCACGAGCATCGCGAGGCCGTGCCAGGAGACGGGGTCGCGGAGGTGCTCGAACTCGTCGAGGACGAGGCACACCCGCTGCGGCAGGACGGCGAGGGCCTCCACCACCTCGGCCAGGAAGTCCTGCTCCACCGTGGTCCGGGTCACGAGCAGGCGGCGCAGGCGACTCGAGGCGGGTACCTCGGGGAGGGCAGTGAGGGCCGCGAGTACGGCGCTCCACAGCCGCCGGGGGTCGGCGTCCTCGGGCTCGAGGCGGACCCACGCGGTCGGCCGGGCGGGGGTGGCTCGCACCCACGCGGCGAGCAGCGTCGTCTTGCCGGCGCCGGGCGGAGCGCAGACGAGTGTCAGCCCCCCGTCCGCTCCACGGTCGAGCGCGGCCTCGAGCGCGGGCCGCCGGATGTGCTCCCGGGCGACGTCAGGAGGGCGCATCCTCGTCGGGGAGACGTGTCCCATGGCCCTCCACCCCGTGGTCTCGAGGTGTCCCACCCTCCTCGTGGGTCCCGGGGCAGGCAATCGTCGAGAGGCACCACCCGCACAGTCGGCCGAGCCACGAAATCGGGCCTTAGGGCCCTTTCGCGGCTCCCGAACGCCCGCGAGGACGGGCGCCCGCCGGGCCCCTCACTGCCGCGCCATCGCGATACGGAGCACCTCCTCCGGGTCGAGGTGGTGGTCGTGGTCGTCGTCGCCGAGGTCGAGCTGCACCCAGTGGACGCGTCCCGTGAACCGGCTGGTGGCGGCGGTGTAGTCCGGACTGACCGGGGTGCCGCTCTCGTAGCCGATGTCGGTGGTCTCGTCGGCGGAGAAGACCGCGGGCTGGGTGAGCTCGACCCGGCCGGAGCCCACCGGCTCGCCGTCGTGGTACAGCCGGACGTCGCCGCCCTTGCCCAGCCCGCCCCCGTCGTAGGCGAACTCCGCGCGGACCTGGTGGGTGCCCGCGGGGACCGGGACGTCGGCCACGGTGACGAAGTGCCGGATCCCGAGGACGTTGTAACAGAACGTCATCAGCCCCTCCCGGACGTGGACCGCCCAGCCCCCGAACCGGCCGCCCTGGGCGATGACGACGCCCCGGGCTCCCCCGGGCGGCACCTCGACCTCGGCGGTCACCGCGAACGACCTGTTCTTGATGCTCAGGACGCTGTTCTCCGAGAGCCGGCCCATCCCCGGGAAGAACAGCTGTGAGCGTCCGCGGAGCAGGGTCGGCCGCCCGGCCCGGGCGGGTTCGAGACGCTCGGCGCCGCGATCGTCCAGCGGCAGTACCCCGTACTTGGTGGCCTCGATGATCCACAGGCGCTGGAGCCCGGCGAGGATCTCCGCCTTGTCCCCGGCGAGGTCGCGGGCCTGGCTGTAGTCGCTGCCGCCGTCGTAGAGCTCCCAGACGTCCTCGTCGAACGGCGGCACGTGACCGCCCATCATGACCCACGGGGTGCGGTGCTTGGTCACCGCGCTCCATCCCCGGTGATAGATGCCGCGGTTGCCGAACATCTCGAAGTACTGCAGGTCGTGGCGCTCCGGGGCGGCGGCGTCCGCGAAGCTGTAGAGCATGCTCGTCCCCTCCATGGGGGACTGCTGGACGCCGTTGACCATCGTGGGCTCGGGGAGCCCGGCCACCTCGAGGACCGTGGGGGCGACGTCGATGACGTGGGTGAACTGGGAGCGCAGGCCGCCGCGCTCGGCGATCCCCCGGGGCCAGTGCACGACGGTCCCGTTGCGGGTGCCGCCCCAGTGCGAGGCCACCTGCTTGGTCCACTGGAACGGCGTGCACATCGCCCACGCCCAGCCCACCGCGTAGTGGTTGTAGGACTCCGGCCCGCCGAGCTCGTCGAGCTTGGAGCGCAGGAACTCGGTGGTCTCGAGGGCGGCCATGCCGTTGAAGTTCGCCATCTCGTTGAAGGCGCCGTTGATCGTGCCCTCGGCCGACGCCCCGTTGTCGCCGATGATGTACCAGATCAGCGTGTCGTCGGTGATCCCGAGCTCGTCGAGGGTGTCGACGAGGCGGCCCACCTGGTGATCGGTGTGCTCCAGGAACCCGGCGTAGACCTCCATCTGCCGGGCGAGCACGGGCCTGAGGTCCTCGGGCATCTCGTCCCAGGCCGGGATCTCGGCGTGGCGCGCGGTGAGCTCCGCCTCGGCCGGGACGATGCCGGCCTCCTTCTGCCGGGCGAACGTGCGCTCGCGGGCGGCGTCCCACCCGTCGTCGAACTCCCCGGCGTACCGGTCGGCCCACTCCTTCGGCACGTGGTGGGGCGCGTGGGTCGCGCCCGGTGCGAAGTAGACGAAGAACGGGCGGTCCGGCATCAGGGCCTTCTGCTGGCGCACCCACGCCGAGGCGCGGTCGGCGAGGTCCTCGGTGAGGTGGTAGCCCTCCTCCGGCGTCGCCGGCGGCTCCACCGGCGTGGTCCCGTCGTAGAGCGCCGGCTCCCACTGGTTGTTCTCGCCCCCGATGAACCCGTAGAACGTCTCGAAGCCGCCGCCACCCGAGGGCCAGGCGTCGAACGGCCCCATCGGGGAGGTCTGCCAGACCGGGACCTCGTGGCACTTGCCGAACTGGGCCGTCGAGTAGCCGTTGAGCTTCAGGGTCATCGGCAGCGGGGCCTTGGTGTTCGGGCGCAGGGAGCAGTAGCCGGGCGCCGACGTCGCGGTCTCGGTGATGCTGCCCATCCCCACCGAGTGGTGGTTCCGCCCCGTGAGCAGCGCCTGCCGCGTCGGGGCGCACAACGCGGTGGTGTGGAACCGGTTGTAGCGCAGCCCGCCCGCGGCGAGCCGCTCGGCGGTGGGCGTGCGGCACGGGCCACCGAAGGCGCTGGACGCGCCGAAACCCACGTCGTCGAGCAGGACCACCAGCACGTTCGGCGCGCCCCGGGGTGGCAGCAACGGCTCGATCGGTGGGAACGCCGTGTCCGGATCCTTCGCGTCGTAGGTCGTGAGGCCCGGGGACGGACGGTCCGGGATCGGCAACATCGCCCGTGCGTGGCGGTCCGGCGAACTCATCGCGGGTCTCCTGGGTGTCCGGGGCACGAGCCGGTCGGCTCCGTCCCCGACGGTGGTCGCGCCACTCCCCCGCCACCTCACCCGTGCCGAGTGAGGAGAGCGGGAACCATCCACGACGGGTGAGGCACGGCGTCGCCCGCGCGCCCACGCTCAGCCGATGACGGACCGCCGCCGCTACGAGTTCCGGGTCGAGCCCGCCGTGCCCGCGGCGTCGCGCGACGCCTTCTGCGACATGGAGCGCGAGGACACGACGACCGGGACGGTCCTGCGCGGCGACATCGTCGACGACTCCCACCTGCACGGCGTCCTCGCGCAGCTGCGGGCCCTCGGACTGACCGTCGTCTCCGCCCAGCCGCTCGACCGCCCGCTCCGCCCCTGACACCGGGCCGCAGGGACCCGGGTGCCGCCGTGGGAGGGTGGTGACCGTGCAGAAGGGTGCGAACGACTGGGTCCACGTCCGGATGAAGAGACGGGACCTGCAGCTGCCCCACGTCGCGCCGCTGGTGGCCTACGCCGACCGGGTCGCCGCGGCCTACGAGCTCGCCCCCGGCGCGGTGCCCTACCCCGACCCCGGGCACGGGGGCACCGAGGCCGAGGTGCTGTTCGTGTTCTCCCACCCCGCCCGGGTCTCGGAGAACTCGCTCGACGGGTCCGGCCTGCTCTCGCTGGAGAACCAGGACGACGCCTCGGCCGTCTGCTTCGACCACTGCGTGCGCGTCGGGCTCGCCTTCGACCGGATCATGCTGTGGAACGCGGTCCCGGCGCCGCTGCCCAAGGGCACCAGCCAGCCGACGTCGCCCCACGTGCGCAAGGGCGCGGCGTGGCTCCCGGGCCTCGTCGAGCTCCTGCCCCGCCTCCAGGTGGTCGCGCTGCTCGGGACGGTCGCGCGTGACGCGTGGGCACTGACCTGCGCCGACAACGGCCTCCCGACGGTGGTGGGCCCGAGCCCCGGCGCGCGGGGGCTCAAGAGCCGCGGTGCCCCCGAGCGTCTCGCCGAGGTGTTCGACGAGGTCGCCGCGGTCGTGGGCAAGGCCCACACCTCCTGACGGGCCCGCCGGGAGTGCTCAGCCGAGCGTGAACGGGTCGCGGGTGCCGCCGGAGAGCTCCACCCAGACCGACTTCGTCTCCAGGTAGGCGTCCACGGCGTCGACGCCGTTCTCGCGGCCGAGGCCCGAGGCCTTGAACCCACCGAAGGGGACGCTGGGCGCCACCACGCGGTAGGCGTTGACCCAGATCGTGCCGGCCCTGATGCGGGCGGCGACGCGGTGGGCGCGGTGCACGTCCTTGGTCCAGACCGCGCCGGCGAGGCCGTAGGGCGTGTCGTTGGCGAGCTTGATCGCCTCGTCCTCGTCGGTGAACGTGACCGCCGCCAGGACGGGGCCGAACACCTCCTCGCGGAACACGGTGTCGGTGGGCTTCACCGACAGCACCGTGGGCTGGACGAAGTAGCCGCCCAGCGACTCCTCCGACGACCCGCCGTAGGCGATGGTCGCGCCCTCGTCGCGGGCGGTGGCGAGGTAGCCCAGCACCTTCTCGTACTGCGGGCCGTTGGCCACCGGCCCCATCTCGGTGTCGGCGGCGAACGGGTCGCCCAGCTTGATCTGCGCCGCGCGCTCGGCGACCAGGCGCACGAGCTCGTCGTGGACGTCGGCGTGCACCACCAGCCGCGAGCCCGCCATGCACGTCTGCCCCGTGGCGGCGAACACGCCGGCGACGAGGCCGTTGGCCGCGGCCTGCAGGTCGGCGTCGGCGAACACGACCTGTGGCGACTTCCCGCCGAGCTCGAGGGTCGCCGGGTTGAGGTTCTGCGCGGCGGCGGCGGCGACCTTGCGCCCGGTGGCCGTCGAGCCGGTGAACGCGACCTTGTCGACGCCGGGGTGCGCGGCGAGGTGCCCGCCGACCGCGCCGTCGCCGGAGGTGACCACGTTGACCACGCCGGCCGGGAAGCCCGCCTGCCCGATGAGCTCGGCGAACCCGAGGGTCGAGCCGGGCGCGTGCTCCGACGGCTTGATCACCACGGTGCACCCGGCGGCCAGCGCCGGCGCGACCTTCCAGCTCATCAGCAGCAGCGGGGAGTTCCACGGCGTGATCGCGGCGACGACGCCGACGGGCTCGCGGCGGGTGTAGACGAGGTAGTTCGGGTTCGGCGAGGGGATCTGGCGGCCCTCGATCTTGTCGGCCAGCCCCGCGTAGTAGTGGTACCAGCCGCCCAGGGCCTGGAGCTGCCCGAGCATCTCGCGGTAGAGCTTGCCCGAGTCGTTGACCTCGAGGCGGGCCAGCCGCTCGGCGTTCGCGGTGATGAGGTCGGCCAGCCGGCGCAGGCAGGCGGCGCGGGCGAACCCCGTCATCGCGCCCCACTCGCCGTCGAGCGCCGCGCGGGCGGCGGCGACGGCGGCGTCGACGTCCTCGGGGCCCCCGTCGGGGATCTCCGCCCACGGTTGCCCCGTGTAGGGGTTCTCGGACGCGAACGTCCGCCCCGAGATCGCACCGGTCGGCGTGCCGCCGACCAGCATGGACAGCTGCTCGAGCGCGACCATGGTCCGCATCCTGCCCCGCGCGGTCCGGATGGGGCCAGGGCCGGACCGGGTACGCCTCACCATGCCTTCCCCACGACCGCTCGCCGTCGTCACCGGTGCCTCGCGCGGCATCGGCCTCGAGCTCGCCCACGAGTTCGCCCGGCACGGCCACGACCTCGTCGTCAACGCCGAGGACCCGTTCATCGAGGAGAGCGCGCACACGCTGCGCACGACCCACCACGACGCCGAGGTCGTGGCGGTCCAGGCCGACCTCGCGACCGAGGACGGCGTGCGGCGCCTGTACGACGCCCTCCCCCGGCCCGTCGACGCGGCCGCGCTCAACGCGGGCGTCGGTCAGGGCGGCACGTTCCTCGACGCGCCCGTCGCCGACCAGCTGCGGCTGATCGACCTCAACGTCCGCGGCACCACGCACCTCGCGTACCTGCTGCTGTCGGACATGACCGCCCGCGGCCGCGGCGGGCTGCTGCTGACCTCGTCGATCGCGTCGACGATGCCCGGTCCGGGCCAGCCGGTGTACAACGCCACGAAGTCGTTCGTGCAGTCGCTCGCCGAGGCCCTCGCCGAGGAGACCCGGGGCAGCGGGGTCACCGTCACCTCGCTGATGCCCGGGCCCACCAACACCGACTTCTTCCGGCGCGCCGGGCTCGAGGGCACGCTGCTGGCCCGTTCGGCGGTCGACGACCCGGCCAAGGTCGCGGCGCAGGGCTACGCCGCCCTCGCCGCCGGCCGCACGGCGGTGGTGGGGGGCTCGCCGTGGGTCAAGGCCCAGGCGGCCGTGAACGGCCTGCTCCCCGACCAGGTCAAGGCGGTGGCGCACCGCGTCTTCACCGCGGTGTCCCCCCGCTGACCGCCCGCCGCCGCCCCCGAGCATGATCGGGGGATGGCGGATGTCGGCGAGCTCCTGCGGCGGAACCTCCTCGAGGTGTTCGGCGAACGCGACGGCGAGAGGCGCCGGGCCGCGATGGCCACGGTGCTGAGCGCCGACGTCCTGTTCCAGGACCCCGAGGGGGCCGTCCGGGGCCGCGACGAGGTCGACGCGAAGGTGGCGGCGCTACTCGCCGACGCGCCCTTCGTCTTCCGGCTCACCGGGCCGGTGCGGGTGTCCGGCGACCTCGGCGTGCTGACGTGGAGCTTCGGCCCCGGGGACGGCACGCCGGTGGTCACCGGCACGGACATCGCCCTGGTCGAGGACGGGCTGATCGTCCGGCTGCACACGCTGCTCGACGAGCCGGGCGACGGGCCCGCCTGACGCTCACCCGGCCGCGGCGCCGATCTCCAGCTGCGTGACGATCACGATCGCGTCGCGCAGCAGCACCGTCACCGGGGTCCCGTCGACCACGGCGGCGAGCTGCGCCCGGGCGTCGGGATCGAGGTCGGCGGCCAGGGCGACGCGCCGGTGAAGCACCGGGGACGGTCCGGACTCCAGCGCGACGTCGACCTCGACCGTCGCGCGGGGCAGGTCGAAGCGCTGCAGGAACGTGCGCACCGACATCGCCGTGCACGACGACAGCGCCGCGGCCAGCAGCCCGAACGACGTCGCGCCCTCCGGCTCCCCGCCGCCTGCGGGGACCACGCAGTCCAGGGCGTGCCCGTTGATGTCGAGCGACACCACGCGACCGTCACCGTCCGGGAGGCGACCCCGGGCCCATGCCGCCGGCGCGTCCATGGCGATCAGCCTGCCACGCGCCGACCGGGTCAGGCCGTGCGGTCCTGCTGCCGGTCGCGGGCGAGGTGCTCGCGGCGTTCCTGTTCGCTCTCGCCGCCCCACACCCCGTAGGGCTCGGCGACGCGGCGGGCCCAGTCGCGGCAGGGCTCACGGACGGCGCACCCCGCACAGATGCGCGCGGCGGCCTCGACGCGTTCGCTGCGGCGGGGGTCGCGCTCGCCGTCGGGGTGGAAGAAGACCTCGGAGTTCATGCCGCGGCACGCGGCGTGGCGCTGCCAGTCCCAGTGGTCGGTGATCGCCCACGGCAGCCGGGAGACATCGGCCATTGATGCTCACCTCCTACCGACCGTCGTACACCCTGGCGCGGTGGGGTGGTGTGAGATCCCCGTCTCGATCGATCGTGCGCGATCGACCGCGGTTCAGGCTGCCGCGGCGGGCACCGCGGAGGCCGTCCCGCGGCGTCCCGCGGCACGCCGCCCGCCGACCGCGTCGGCCAGCGCGCGGGTCCAGCTGAACGGCCGCCAGTCGTCGAGAGGCGTCTCGAGCCGGTCGGTGAGGGCGAGCAGTGCGGCGGGGTTGTGGGTGAGCCCGCAGTGGCTGCCGCCGGGCACGACCACGTTCTCGCAGAGCTCGGCCTCGTCCTGCTTGCAGCCGTCGCCGTGCAGCAGGCCGTCCCACGGCGAGTACAGGGCGACCGAGCGCACCGGGACGGGCTGCCGGATCAGGTCGAAGATCTGCTCGGTGTCGGCCGAGAAACCCCAGTGCCGGTCGGCGGCGCGGAACGCCCCGGTCACGCGGTTGATCTCGGCCTCCGGCCGCCACGGCGACCCGAGGCAGACGATGCGCTCGACGGCGTCGGGACGCAGGTGCGCCAGCCAGCGCGCCATGAGCCCGCCGAGGCTCCAGCCGACGATCGCCACGGGGCGCCCGTGCCGGGCGTGCACCTCGTCGAACCGCTCGACGAGCCCGTCCAGGATGTCGTCGGTGAACCCGCGGTTGAGCCCGAGGGTCCATCGGTGGGTGTGGAAGCCACGGCGGCGCAGGTGCGTGCGCAGGGCCGAGCACGTCACGTCGCTGGTCATGAAACCGGGCAGCACGAGCACCGGCTGGCCGTCGCCACGGTCGCCCTCGGGCAGGACGTGGCGCACGGCGTGCCAGGCGGCGACCTCGAGCCAGGCCCGCCCGAGGTCGGTGGCGGTGAGCCACCAGGGAGGGAACGGGAGGGACGTGACCGCTGGTGTCGGGTCGGCGTCCGGGAGACGACGCATCGGCGTCGGTGTGGATCCGCGCACGGCGACCACCTCCTCGCCCAGCACCGCCACGACGCGACGCCGGTCTCCGCCGTTGGTACCCGCTCGTTCCCCCGGACACGCCTCACCCCGGTCACGCGGCGCCTCGATCGCATCAGACGACGGACGTCCCGGCTTGCGTCCCTCCTCGGTACCGGCCACGCTGCGTGGTCGGAGCCACACCGAGGGTCGAGGAACCATGGACGAGGCGCTCGAGATCGCGTACGTCCCGGCGCGGGCGCGCATCGAGGCCCGCCGCGGCGGGACGGTCGCCGGTTTCGTCGAGTTCGGCCTGCGCGCCGACGCGGCGGTCCTGGCGTACACCGAGGTGGACGAGGTGCACGCCGCTCCGCTGCTCGGCGCGGCCCTGGAGCTGCTGCGCGATCGGGGCTACCGGATCGTGCCGCTGTGCCCCCGCGTGCGGGCCTTCCTGCACGCCCACCCCGAGCGCCGGGACGGCGTCGACACCCGCTTCCTCGACCCGGTCCCCCCGCGCCGGGTCGCCTGACGCCGGCTCAGAAGTAGGCGCGGGTCACGACGTCGGCGACGCACGCCGGCTTGGCCGAGCCCTCGACCTCGATCGTCACGCGCGTCACCAGCTGGACGCCCCCGTCGCCGACGTCGGTGGCGTCGACGAGGGTCGACCGCGCCCGCACCCGCGTGCCCGAGCGCACCGCGGACGGGAAGCGGACGCGCTCGAGCCCGTAGTTGAGCCCCATCCGCGTGCCCTCCACCCGCCGCAGCCCGTCGAGCAGCAGCGGCACGAGCGAGAGCGTGAGGAACCCGTGCGCGACCGTGGCGCCGAAGGGCCCGCCCGCCGCCCGCTCGGGGTCGACGTGGATCCACTGGTGGTCGCCGGTGACGTCGGCGAACCCGTCGATGCGGTCCTGGCCGATCTCGAGCCACTCCCCCGGCCCGAGCTCGCGCCCCAGCGACCCGACGAGCTCCTCGCGTCCGTGGAAGGTCTCCATGGGACGGTGTTCTACACCGGCGCGGGCCTCAGAGCCGCGCCGCGCGCACGGCGTCGACGAGCGAGGTGGGCGCGCGGCCCAGGAGGTTCGCGAGCGCGGGGCTGTCGGTCTCGAGCTCGCCGCGGGCGACGGAGAGCTCCAGCGCCGTGACGAAGCCGGCGGTGTCCTCGTCCATCCCCGCGCCGCGCAGGGCCTCGGTGAACTCCTCGGGTGACAGGTCGCGGTAGACGACCTCGGTGCCGGTGACCTCGGAGATCGTCTTGGCCAGCTCGGCCATGGTGAAGGCTTCGCCGCCGAGCTCCCAGTAGCCCTGCTGGTCGGCGATGTCGCCGGTCAGCAGCGCGACCGCCGCCTCGGCGTAGTCCGCGCGGGTGGCGGCGGAGACGCGGCCCTCGCCGGCGGCGCCGACGATCTCGCCGTCGGCCAGGTACTCGTCGAGGCGCGCGGTGTAGTTCTCGACGTACCAGCCGTTGCGGGCCACGGCGAACGGCAGGCCCGAGCCCTGCAGGACGTCCTCCGTGTCGGCGTGTTTGGGCGCAAGGGCGTTCCCGGTCTCGTCGGCGTGCAGGATGCTGGTGTAGACGACGAACCCCACGTCAGCGGCGTCGGCGGCGCGGATGACGTTGGTGTGCTGCCCGACCGGGTCCTCCGTGGAGGGGCTGGAGACCAGCAGCAGGCGCTCGATGCCCTCCAGGGCCGGCCCGAGGGTGTCGGGACGGTCGTAGTCGGCCTCGCGCACGCCGACACCGAGGCCGGCGAGGTCGTCGGCCTTCCCGGGGTCGCGGACGAGGGCGAAGACGTTGCGGGCCGGGACGCCGTGGCGCAGCAGCGCGTCGACCGCGAGCCGGCCGAGGTGTCCGGTCGCTCCGGTGACGGCGTAGGTCGGGGTGGGCAGGACGGGCGGCTCGGTCATGGTCGGCAGTGTGCCCACGCGGCTCGGGGTCCAGACGTGGGCGTTCTCGACACGGGACCGGGTGTGGGCCGCCGACCGGTGACGCGGTCAGTCCTGACTGGTTACGGTGCGGGCACCCACCGTTCCAGGGAAGGAACCGATCATGGATCTGCAGGGCGTCTCGGCCCTCGTCACCGGCGGCGCGTCCGGACTCGGGCTCGCCACCGCGCAGGCGATCACCGCGGCCGGCGGGCGGGTGGTGGTCGCCGACCTGCCGTCGTCGAACGGCAAGGAGGTCGCCGCCGACCTCGGGGGCGAGTTCGTGGCCGCCGACGTCACCGACGCCGAGGCCCTGGGGGGTGCGGTGGCGGCCGCCGAGGCCGCCGGGCCGTTCCGCGCGCTCGTGCACTGCGCCGGCATCGGCAGCCTGACCCGCGTGGTCGAGAAGAACGGCGAGCCGGGCGACATGGAGTCCTTCGAGCGGGTCGTGCGCGTCAACCTCTTCGGCTCGTTCAACGCCCTGCGCCTCGCCGGGGCGGCGATCGCGCGCACCGAGCCGGTGCACGGCGAGCGCGGCGCGATGATCATGACGGCGTCGGTGGCCGCGTTCGAGGGCCAGATCGGGCAGATGGCCTACACGGCGTCGAAGGGCGGCGTCGTGTCGATGACGCTCTGCGCCGCGCGCGACCTCGCGTCGAAGCTGGTGCGCGTCAACACGATCGCGCCCGGGCTCTTCGACACCCCGCTGTTCGCGACGCTCTCGGAGGACGTGCGCAAGGCCCTCGGCGACTCCGTGCCCCACCCCCGGCGCCTCGGCGACCCCGCCGAGTACGGGCAGATGGCCGTCGCGATGCTGCAGAACCCGATGCTCAACGGCGAGACGATCCGTCTCGACGGCGCGATCCGGATGCCCCCGCGATGAGCACTCCGAGCAGCGACGACGGGACCGTGCTGCGCACCGAGCGCGAGGGCACGACGCTGGTCATCACGATCGACCGCCCGCGGGCCCGGAACGCGGTGAACCTGGCCGTCGCGCAGGGGATCGCCCACGCGCTCGACGAGCTCGACGGCGACGACGCGCTGGTCACGGGCATCCTCACCGGCGCCGGCGGGTTCTTCAGCGCGGGGATGGATCTCAAGGCCTTCCTGCGTGGCGAGCGCCCGCACGTCGGCGACCGGGGTTTCGCGGGGATCACCCAGCGCCCGCCGGCCACGCCGCTGATCGCGGCGGTCGAGGGCCCGGCGCTGGCGGGCGGGTGCGAGCTCGCGCTGTCCTGCGACCTCGTCGTGGCCTCGGAGGAGGCGAGCTTCGGCATCCCGGAGGTGAAGCGGGGGCTCGCCGCGGCCGCCGGGGGCCTGATGCGCCTGCCCGCGCGCATCCCGCGCACGATCGCGATGGAGCTCGCACTCACCGGCGACCCGATGAGCGCCGCCGACGCGCACCGGTGGGGCCTGGTCAACCGGCTGACCGCGCCCGGCGGCGCACTCGACGGGGCCCGCGAGCTGGCCGCCCGGATCGGGGCCAACGGCCCGCTGGCGGTGCGGGCGAGCAAGCAGGTGATCGTCGCCTCGCCCGACTGGAGCTCGGCGGAGATGTGGGAGCGCCAGGGCGAGATCCTGGGCCCGGTGCTCTCCAGCGAGGACGCGCGCGAGGGCGCGGCGGCCTTCGCCGAGAAGCGCGCCCCGGTCTGGAGGGGGCGCTGAGTGCGCTCCGCGCTCCCCTAGTAAGAACTCGTTTCAGAATGATCTGACCAGTTGGCGGTGGCAGATCAGGGCGCAGGCGAGTTGGAGCAGGCCGAGGTGGATGTCGGCGCGGCGTTCGTAGCGGGTGCGCAGGCGTTTGAAGGCGTGCAGCCAGGCGAAGGCGCGTTCGACGACCCAGCGGACCTGGCCGAGCCCGGAGCCGTGCGCGGCGCCGCGGCGGGCGATGCGCGGGCGGATGCCGCGCTGTCGTAGGAGCCGGCGGTACTTGTCGAAGTCGTAGCCGCGGTCGGCGTAGAGCTCGCGGGGCTTGCGCCGGGGTCGCCCGCGGACCCCGCGGATCGGGGGGACGGCGTCGAGCAGCGGCATCAGTGCGATGACGTCGTGGCGGTTCCCGCCGGTGAGCAGCACGGCCAGCGGGATGCCGTGGCCGTCGACGATCAGGTGGTGCTTGGAGCCGGGGTGGCCGCGGTTGACCGGCGACGGGCCGACGTGGTCCCCCCTTTGAGGGCGTGCACGTGGGAGGCGTCCACCGCGGCGTGCTCGAGGTCGAGTGTCCCGGCGGCGCGCAGCTCGCCGAGCAGTAGCTCGTGCAGCGCGGGCCACACCCCGGCTTCGGTCCAGTCACGCATCCGGCGCCAGCAGGTCACCCCCGAGCAGCCGATCACCGCGGCCGGCACCTCGTTCCAGGTGATCCCGGTCTTGAGCACGAACACGATCCCGGCCAACGCGACCCGGTCCTCAACCGGGCGGCGTCCGGGAAAGCGGTAGCGCCGCGGCGGGCGTGCTGGCAGCAGCGGCGCGACCCGCTCCCACAACGAGTCCGGCACAAGATCTTCAACCACAATCTGAGCTTGGCCGGGCCCTCGCCACCTGCTCGGTAGACACGCCGAACCCAAGAAATCTTTCTGAAACGAGTTCTTAGCCAGGGGCGCCGGAGGGTGGCTCGTTTCGGCCGGCTGCGAGTTGGTGCTCGGGCGGCACCCAGGCCCGGTATGGGTGGGCTCGCAGCACGAGGTGCAGGCAGGCTGGTGAACCCGGCGGGCGCTATTCCGCAATCTCAGAGTCGGCGGAGATCGACCATGTCCCGAGCTCGCCGTAGAGCTCGGCGAGCTCATCGAGGCAGCCGGTCAGATCGAGCCGTCGGCAATTCCGCGGCGATCAACAACGTGGACGCCATGGACGCCCTTGGTCGACGAGCTCGCGCAGGGGACACGTCATGACGCCGCCCCCCGTGACACGCACCGGCGAAACGACCTACGGTTGCCCGCCCCGGCGGGATCGAAGGGCCGATAGCGGCG
>JAQSWW010000001.1 GCA_029266415.1 Actinomycetospora sp.
GGCGCGCGCTGGACGTCGACGAGGTCGTCGACACCGTGCTGGCGCACAGCCGCCGGTTCGTCGACCGGATCGCCGACACCCGCCTGCTGCTCAACGAGGCGCTCGAGCGCGGCGAGACGATCCTGCTCGAGGGCAGCCAGGGCACGCTGCTCGACGTCGACCACGGCACCTACCCGTACGTGACCAGCTCGAACCCGACGGCCGGCGGCGCCGCGGTCGGCTCGGGCATCGGCCCCACCCGGATCACCCGGGTGATCGGGATCCTCAAGGCCTACACCACCCGGGTCGGCTCGGGCCCGTTCCCCACCGAGCTGCACGACGCGATGGGCGAGCGGCTGCGCAAGGTCGGCGGCGAGGTCGGAGTGACCACCGGCCGTCCGCGCCGGTGCGGCTGGTTCGACGCCGTGATCGGCCGCTACGCCGCGCGGGTCAACGGGATCACCGACTTCTTCCTGACGAAGCTGGACGTGCTCTCCGGCCTGGAGACCGTGCCGGTGTGCGTGGGCTACGAGGTCGACGGCCGGCGGGTCGACGAGATGCCGATGACGCAGGCCGAGGTCGGCACCGCGACGCCGGTGTACGAGTCGATGCCGGGCTGGTTCGAGGACATCTCGGCGTGCCGATCGTTCGCCGACCTGCCCGCCAAGGCGCGCGACTACGTCGAGCGGATCGAGGAGCTCTCCGGCGCCCCGGTGTCCGCCATCGGCGTGGGCCCGGGTCGCGACGAGACGGTCACCCGGGACGTCGCCCGGTAAACTCGCCCGGGTGGGCGCCTGTGAACACCTCCTGACCATCGGCACCGGGGGCGTGGCCACCGACCCGACCCCCGACGCGGTCGCGACCGACGGCGAGACGCTGCTGTGCCCCGACTGCCGGGCCGAGGGCTCGACGGCGTGGGCGCACCTGCGCAAGTGCCTGGAGTGCGGACACGTCGCGTGCTGCGACTCCAGCCCTTACCGCCACGCCTCGAAGCACCACGAGGTCACCGGGCACGCGGTGATGCGCTCGTACGAGCCCGGCGAGACCTGGCGCTGGTGCTACGTCGACCGCCGCCTCGCGCCGTAGGAGCTACGCGGGCCGGACCGCCGCCAGGGCGGTGTCGGGGCCGTCGCTGAACACCGCGTCGACGCCGAGCGCGACGTACTGCTGGTACTCGCCGTACGCGTCGCCGTAGGTGTCGGCGTGCGCTGCCACACCATCTCCGGCCGGACCCCCGCGTCGCCGCCCGGCCGGCAGGAACTCGTTCTCGTTGCGGAACGTGTAGGGCATGACCTGCAGGCCCGCCGCGTGCGCGTCCTGCACCAGCGTCGTCGGCGCGGTCTCGGCGTCACCGGGGCCCAGCGGCACGATCAGCTCCTTGGCGGGCCCGAGCCAGGTCGCGTAGCCGGCGACGTCGCGCAGCCCCGCCGGCGTCACGAGCGTCTCCGACGTGCGCGGGTCGCCCGCCGCGACGAGGTCGGCGGGCCGCGTGCCGGCGGCGTCGACGAGCTGCAGCAGCGGGCACCCGACCTGGCCGGCGAGCGCGCGGAGGTTCGCGGTCTCGAACGACTGGATGACCACCCCGGAGTCGGCGCGGTCGCGACCGCGGCGGCGCAGGGTCTCCACGAGCGCCGGCTCGACGGGCAGGCCCAGGCTCGCGAAGTAGGTCGAGTGCTTGATCTCGGGCAGCACGCCGACGGGGCGGCGGAGCTCGGCGGCGAGGCGGTCGAGCAGGTCGAGCACCTCGTCGAGCGTGACCACGCCGAACCGGCCGTCGTAGAGCGTGTTGTGGGGGCGGGTCTGCGGGATGCGCTCGACGGCGCGCAGCGTGCGCATCTCCGCGAGCGTGAAGTCGGTGGTGAACCAGCCGGTCGCCGCGGTGCCGTCGATCTCCTTCGTGGTGCGGCGGGAGGCGAACTCGGGGTGCGTGCCGACGTCGGTGGTCCCGCCGATCTCGGGCTCGTGGCGCGCGACGAGCGCCCCGTCGCGGGTGGGGACGAGGTCGACGTCGACCGCGTCGGCGCCGAGGCGGATCGCCAGCTCGTAGGCGGCGAGCGTGTGCTCGGGGCGATAGCCGGAGGCGCCGCGGTGCCCGACGACGAGGACGCGCCCGGGCTCGACGGGCCCGAGGCCGTCGCCGGGCGGCGGGGCGGGCGCGGGGCCGGCGGGCGGCGCCGTCGTGGCGGGCGGCGCGGCGGTCGCGCCCGGCGGAGCGTTGGTGCACCCCGTCGCGAGCGCCCCGGCGGCGGCGAGGCCACCCCAGAGCGCGGACCGTCGGGACACGGGTGGCCACCCCGGCGAGATCATCGCGGCGCAGTGTTCCCGAGGCCGTCGATCTTCGCCACCGCCGGCCGTCGACGCGGGCGTGAACGGCCGGTGCTCGTGCCAGCGTGGCGGCCACGCTGGCGTTGAACGTCAGGAAAGCCCCCATCTCGCGCCTCGCCCGCTCCCCGTAGCGTGTCCTCCGTGCGCGTCCTGGTGATCGGTTCCGGTGCCCGCGAGCACGCCCTGCTGCTCGCTCTGGCCGGCGACCCGCAGGTCACCGCCCTCGCCGCCGCCCCCGGCAACGCGGGCACCGCCGCGCTGGCCGAGCACCCGGGCCTCGCCGACGCAGGAGACCCCGAGCTCGTCGTGGCCCTGGCCCGCCGCTGGCGCGCGGACCTCGTCGTCGTCGGTCCCGAGGCGCCGCTCGTGGCGGGGGTGGGCGACGCGCTGCGCGCCGCCGGGATCGCCTGCTTCGGCCCGAGCGCCGCCGCGGCGCGCATCGAGGGCTCCAAGGCGTTCGCGAAGGACGTCATGGCGGCGGCCGGCGTGCCCACCGCGCGCAGCGAGGCCGTCCACGACGCCGTCGAGCTCGACGCCGCGCTCGCCCGCTTCGACCCGCCCTACGTGGTCAAGGACGACGGCCTGGCCGCGGGCAAGGGCGTCCTCGTCACCGAGGACCTCGAGGCCGCCCGCGACCACGCCGCCGCGGTGCTCGGGGCCGGGCACCCGGTGCTCCTCGAGTCGTTCCTCGACGGCCCGGAGGCCTCGCTGTTCTGCGTCGTCGACGGCACCACGGTCGTCCCGCTCGTCCCCGCCCAGGACTTCAAGCGCCTCGGCGACGACGACGCCGGCCCCAACACCGGCGGCATGGGTGCCTACGCCCCGCTGCCGTGGGCGCCCGAGGGCCTCGTGGACGAGGTCGTCGACCGGATCATCGCTCCGGTCGTCGCCGAGCTCGCCGCCCGCGGCACCCCGTTCTCGGGCCTGCTCTACGCCGGCCTCGCGCTGACCTCCTCGGGCCCGCAGGTGATCGAGTTCAACTGCCGCTTCGGTGACCCCGAGACCCAGCCCGTCCTCGCGCTCCTGCGCAGCTCGGCGGCCTCACTGCTCGCCGCGGCCGCGGCCGGGCGTCTCGCCGAGGAGCCGCCACCGACCTGGGCGTCGGGCGCCGCCGTGACCGTCGTCGTCGCGGCCGAGGGCTACCCGGGCTCCGTGCGCACCGGCGACGTGCTGCGCGGCGCCGACGGCCACGGCGTCCTGCACGCGGGCACGCGGCGACGCGACGACGGGGCCGTGGTATCGAGCGGCGGGCGGGTGCTGTCGGTCGTCGGGACCGGCGACGACCTCGAGGCCGCTCGCCGCGACGCCTACGAACGCCTCGCCACCGTGCACCTCCCGGGCGGGCAGTACCGCACCGACATCGCGCGGGACGCCGCCGCCGGCCGGGTCGCCGTGCCGGTGCTCTGACCGGATCTCACGGAACGGCCCCACGCGGGCGAGGCGCCGACCTACCCTCGCGCCCATGCCCGACCTCGACCTCGCCCCGGCGGCCCTCGAGCAGGCCCGCACGGGCGTCGCCGCCGAGGCGCGGAGGCTGCCCGCGATGATCGACCAGGTCGTCGCCCCCCGCGGTGGCCTCGGCGACCTGACGTCCGCCGGTGCGATGCTCGGCGCGCTCGACCAGGTGGTCCGGGCCCTCGACGCCGAGCTCGGTGCCGCGGGCTCGTGTCTCGACGGGCTCGACCGCGCCCTCGACGCCGCCCTCACCGCCGTCCGCTCGGGCGACGGGAACGCCGCCACCGCGCTCACCGCGGCCTGACCCCGTGGTGGCCTTCGACGCCGTCGGCGAGCTCGCGGCGCAGCCCGGTGGGCAGGAGCTCAGCGCGCTCGCCGACCGGGTACAGCGCATCGACCCCGAGGTCCTGCGCGCCGTCGGTCGCGGGCTCGGGGCGATGGCCGAGGGCGTCGACGGCTCGCTGGCCGCGGTGGGCCGCCACGGCGAGGCCGTGCGCGCCGGCTGGGGTGGTCGGGGCGCCGAGGCGTTCGCCGAGCACGTCGGCGACCTCGGCCGGGCGGGTCGCACCACGCTGGAGGCGACCGGCCGGATGCGCGAGCGCGTCGACGGCGCGGGGCAGGTGCTCGACGGGCTGCGTCGCGAGGTCGACGGGCACGTCACGCGGGCCCTCGACGCCGCCCGCCGCGCCCGCGCCGAGGCCCTCGCCGACCCCGCCCGCGCCCCGCTGGCCGACCAGCTCGCGGCCCGGGCCATGGCCGAGCCCACCGCCGCGGCCCGCGCCGCCCTCACCCGTGCCGAGACGGACCTCGGCGACACCGCGACCGTGCTGCAGGAGCTCGCCGCCGACACCCGCGCCATCTCCCGCCTGCCCACCCCCGACGTCCGCGCGATCGGCGCCTCCGGCTGGACCCCGGCGCCCACCGGCGAGTCGATCGCCACCGCCCCGACGCTGTTCGAGGGCTCCGGTTCCGGTGCCGGCGGGTCCGACCGTGGGGTGCAGGGCATCGACCTCTCCGACGGCACCGGCTCCTCGTCCGGGTCCTCCTCGGCGGCGGACGTCACCGATGGTGCGGACAGCACCTCCGACCTCGCGGACGCCGGGTCGACGAGTGCTGACGCCGGGAGCGGGAGCGGTGTGGACGACTGCTCCGACGCCGGGACCGGTGCTGGAGATGCTTCGGTTTCCGAAGCATCTGGCGGCGGCGGATCGGGTGCGCCGGGCGCGGGAGCGTCGGCGGGCGGTGCCGCGGACGTGGGCGATGGCTCGGGTGCCGGGGATGCTTCGGTTTCCGAAGCATCCGGGGGCGGGGCCGAGCCGGGGTCGGCGACCGCCGCCGCGCCGGACGAGACCGGTGCGGCCGAGGGCACGGCCGGCAACGATGTGTCCCCCGGCGACCGGGAGGACGGCTCGGGGGACACCGGAAACGGCGCGGACCCGGCCGCCGCGGACGACGCCGACGCGGGGGACGACGACTATGCCGGTGAGACGGCCGTCGGCGCCGAGGACGACGACGCTGGAGCCGGCACGAATGCCGATGCCCAGGACGACGACGCCGCAGCTGACGTCGAGGACGACGACACCGCCGATGACGCGGACGCCGGCGCTGAGGACGACGAGGCTGCAGCCAGCACGAGTCCCGGCGCCGACGAGGGCACGGATGCCGCTCAGGGCGACGACGCCGAGGCCGAAGACACCGACGCCGAGAAGGACCCCGACGCCTCGGGCGACGCCGCGCCGACGGGCGGGCCGCAGGGTCAGGTCGGCGACTGGATCCGCGAGGCGATGGCGGTGCTGCAGGCCGAGGGCGTGCCCGTGGACAAGATGGACCCGGACGACATCGCGACGATCATCGAGCACGAGTCGGGCGGCGACCCCGAGGCCACCAACGACTGGGACTCGAACGCCGCGAAGGGCACGCCGTCGCAGGGGCTGATGCAGACGATCGGGCCGACGTTCGACTCCTACAAGCTCGACGGCCACGAGGAGATCAAGGACCCGGTCGACAACATCATCGCCGGCGTCCGCTACGCCATCGACCGCTACGGCTCGGTGTCGCAGGTGCCCGGCGTCGAGGCCGTCGCGCGCGGCGACGCGTACGTCGGCTACTGACGCGGCGGGTTGTCCCGAACCGCACCCACGGCCGCCGACCGCCACCTACCGTCGATCCCGTGGCCGACATCGACCTGGAGCTCGACGCCCTCGAGGAGGCGCGCGCGGCCGTGGCGGGAGAGGCCGGCCGGGTGCCGGGGCTGGGCGACCGGCTCGGGTCGGCGCCCGCTCCGGACCTGGGCACGCTGGACGCCGCGCCCGCCGTCGCCGACGCGATCACGGCGCTGACGCGCGCGGTCGTCGCCGACCTCGAGGCCGCGGGCCGGCGCCTCGACGAGGCCGAGCGGGCGCTCGACGCGGCGATCCGGCGGGTCCAGCAGGCGGACGCAGCGGGCGCCGCGGTGCTGGCGTCGGCCGGGGGCTGAGCCCGTGTCCACCGACCACGGGCTGGCGGGCGAGCCCGCGGCGGCCGAGCTCGTGGCCCTCGCCGCCCGCGTCCGGACGGCCGACCCGGGCGCGGTGCGGGCGTCGGCCGAGGAGGTGCGGGCGGTCGGCGACGGCCTCGGGCACGCGGCCGGCGCCGTCGACCGGGGCGTGACCGCCGTCGGCAAGCGCTGGCGCGGTCGGGGCGCTGATGCGTTCGCCGACTGGACCCGCGCCTTCGGGACGGCGGGCGACCGCGACCGACAGGTCCTCGTCGAGGCCGGCGCCGCACTCGCGCAGGTGGGGGCGGTGCTCGACGACCTGCGCAGCGAGGTCGACCACCAGGTGGCCCGGGCCCTCGACCTGCTCGCCGCCGCCCGTGCCCGGCCGGACACGCCGCCCGAGCTCGCCGACAGCCTGGCCCGCGACGCCCTACGCGCGCCCACGGAGGCGGCACGGGCGGCGGTCGCGCTCGCCGAGACCGACCTGCGCGCGACGGCAGCGAGGATCCGTGATCTCGCCGACGACCTCACCGCCTACGCCGAGCTCCCGGCGCCCGGCCGCCACGGACGGCAGAGCCGCACCGGCCAGGTCGGCGACTGGATCCACCAGGCGGTCGCGATCCTGAAGGACGCCGGGGTGCCGCCGGAGCAGATGGACCCGCAGGCCATCGCCCTGATCATCGAGCGCGAGTCCGGCGGCGACCCGGACGCGGTCAACGACGACGACGTCAACGCCGCGCGGGGCACGCCGTCGCGGGGGCTCATGCAGACGATCGGCCCGACCTTCGAGGCCCACAAGCTGCCGGGCCACGACGACATCCGCGACCCGGTGGACAACATCATCGCCGGCGTCCGCTACGCGATCGCCCGCTACGGCTCGGTCTCGCGGGTGCCCGGCGTGCTCGCCGTGGCCCGCGGCGACCCGTACGTCGGCTACTGAGCCCGACCTAGGGTGTGCCGGTGACGACTCTGGCGCGCCTCGGTCCGGCGGTGCGGGCGATGGTCCCCCCGTTCCACGTGATGGACGTGTGGGCGGCCGCCGGGGAACGGGCACGCACCCACGGCGACCTGGTCAACCTCTCGGCGGGCCAGCCCTCGACGCCCGCGCCGGCCGACGTGCGCGCGGCCGCCCGGCGCGCCCTCGACGAGCAGATCCTGGGGTACTCGAGCTCGCTCGGGACCCTCGAGCTGCGCGGGGAGATCGCCGCGCACCACCGCGCCCGCTACGGCGACGACACCGTGCGCGCCGAGGACGTCGTGGTCACCACCGGCGGCTCCGGCGGGTTCCTGCTCGCGTTCCTCGCCGCGTTCGACGCGGGCGACACCGTGGTGCTCGCCCGTCCCGGCTACCCCTGCTACCGCAACATCCTCGCGGCGCTGGGGTGCGAGGTCGTCGAGCTGCCGTGCGGGGAGGAGACACGCTTCCAGCCGACGGTCGCCATGCTCGAGGCGCTGGACCGCCCGCCGAAGGGCCTCGTCGTCGCGAGCCCCGCCAACCCGACCGGCAGCGTCATCGAACCCGGCGAGCTGGCCGCCCTCGCGCGCTGGTGCGAGGAGCACGGCGTCCAGCTGATCAGCGACGAGATCTACCACGGCATCGAGTACGGGGGCGCCCCGGCGACCGCGAGCGCGTGGAGCACCTCCCACGAGGCCATCGTCGTCACGTCGTTCTCGAAGTACTGGTCGATGACCGGCTGGCGGCTGGGCTGGCTGCTCGTGCCCGAGCGGCTGCGCCGGGCCGTCGACGTCATCGCGGGCAACTTCACGGTCTGCCCGCCGGTGCCCGCGCAGTACGCCGCGCTCGGGGCGTTCACCGAGGCCTCGGTCGCCGAGGCCGACGGTCACGTCGGGCGCTACGCCCTCAACCGGCGGCTGCTGCTCGACGGCCTCCCGCGCCTCGGGCTGACACGGCTCGCCCCGGCCGACGGCGCGTTCTACGTCTACGCCGACGTCGCGCACCTCACCGACGACACGCTGGCCTTCGGGCAGCGGATCCTCGCCGAGACCGGCGTCGCGGTCGCCCCGGGCATCGACTTCGACCCCGTCGACGGCCACACCTGGATCCGCCTGTCGTTCGCCGGGGCGACGGCCGACATCCGCGAGGCCCTCGACCGCCTCGGACACTGGCTGCCGCGCGGCGGTGGCCCGCTCTAAGGTCCCGCCATGCGCCCGCAGACCGACGAGCCCCGCCTCGAGGCGTGGGAGCGTCGCACCGACTACCCGCTCACCGGGCTCGCGGTGTTCTACCTGGCGATCTACGCGGTGCAGGTGCTCGCGACCCGCCGCCCGGATCCGTGGTGGTGGCGGCTCGACGTGGCGCTGTGGGCGGTGTGGGCGCTGTTCGTCGCCGACTACTTCGTGCGCCTGGTGCTCGCGAACCGGACGTGGCGGTTCATCTACCGCCACCCCCTGGATCTGCTGATCGTCGCCGCCCCGTTCTTCCGCTTCCTGCGCCTGCTGCGCCTCGTCGCCGCGATCTCGACGCTGGGGCGGGTGCTGCGCGACGACTTCCGCGGCCGCGTCGGCAGCTACCTCATCGTCTCGGTGTCGCTGCTGAGCCTGGTGGCGGCGCTGGGCGTCTTCGAGGCCGAGAGGGACGCGCCCGACGCGTCGATCCTGACGTTCGGGGACGCGCTGTGGTGGGTGCTCACGACGATCACGACGGTCGGCTACGGCGACCTGTCGCCGGTCACCGTCGAGGGCCGGCTGGTCGCGGCGGGCCTCATGCTCGCCGGCATCGCCGTCCTGGGCACCGTGACCGCCGCGATCGCGACGTGGTTCCTCGAGCAGGTCGGCGCCCGCGACCCGGCCGACGCGGTCCGCGGCCCGTCCCCGGAGCCGGCCGGCGGCGCCGTCGACCCGCCCGATCCGCCGGACGCGGGGATCGGTCCGGGCGTCCCGGACGGTGGTGCGGGCACGCACGAGGTGCACGAGCTGCTGGCCGAGATCCGCGCCCTGCGCGCCCGGCTCGACGAGGTGGAGGGCCGGGAGCAGGCGTCACGCTGAGGGAGCCGGCACCGCCGCGGCGCGCTCGAGCACCGTGTCGAGGTCGTCGTCGGCGACGTCGCGGTGGGTCACGAACCGCACCCCGGGCCCGAACGTCACCGCCCGCACGCCCTCGGCGAGCAGGGCCGCGACCAGCGTCGCGGGCTCGGCGGTCGGGACGAGGACGATGTTGGTGTCCGGGGCGATCACGGGCCAGCCCAGCGCCCGCAGCCCGTCGGCGAGCCGCGCCGCGCGGACGTGGTCGCCGGCCAGGTCGTCGCGCTGGTCGAGCGCGACGAGGCCCGCGGCGCCGACGACACCGCCCTGGCGCACGCCCCCGCCGAGCATCTTGCGCAGCCGCCAGGCCTCGTCGACGAAGGCGGCGGAGCCCGCGACCAGTGAGCCCATGGGCGCGCCGAGGCCCTTCGACAGGCACACGCTGACCGTGTCCACGCCCGCCGCCAGGTCCGCGGGCGGTACGCCGAGCGCGGCGGCGGCGTGCCAGATCCGGGCGCCGTCGAGGTGCACGGCCAGGCCCGCGTCCCGAGCCGCGGCGACGAGGTCGCGGTGCTCGTCCACCGGGGTGACCGCCCCGCCGGCGCCGTTGTGGGTGTTCTCCAGGCACAGCAGCGTGGTGCGCAGCGCGAAGTACGGGCCGGCGGGCGCCGCGGCCGCGGTGACGGCGGCGGGCGTCGGCCGGCCCGGCCCGGCGTCGTGCTCCAGGGCCACCGGCAGCCCGCCCGCCAGCCACGCCGAGGTCCCCAGCTCGGCCTCGAGCACGTGGGCGTGGGCGGGCGCGAGGAACCTGTCACCGCGTGTCAGGTGGTGCATGAGCGCGATGGTGTTGGCCATGCAGCCCGTCGGCGTCCACAGCGCCGCCTCCACGCCGAGCAGGTCGGCGACGCGGTCCTGCAGCGCGGCGAGGGTGGGGTCGCCGTCGAGCACGTCGTCGCCGACGTCCGCGGGCGCCATCGCCTCGCGCATCGCGGGCGAGGGCCGCGTGACGGTGTCCGAGCGCAGGTCGAGCGTCACCGGGGGAGCTTCACCACCGTCACGAAGAAGTCGTCGATCTGCCGGATGACCTCGATGAACCGCTCGAAGTCCACCGGCTTGGCGACGTAGGCGTTGGCGTGCAGGTCGTAGCTGCGCAGGATGTCCTCCTCGGCCTGCGAGGTGGTCAGCACGACGACCGGGATGCTGCGCAGCGCCTCGTCGTTCTTGACCTCCTCCAGCACCTGGCGCCCGTCCTTACGGGGCAGGTTGAGGTCGAGCAGGATCAGCCCGGGACGCGGCGCGTCGGCGTACTCGCCCTCGCCGCGCAGGAACGCCAGCGCCTCGACGCCGTCGGCGGCCACGTGCAGCTGGTTGCGCAGCTTGTGGTGCTCGAAGGCCTCCTGCGTCATGAGGACGTCGCCGGGGTCGTCCTCGACGAGCAGGACGTGGATCTCGTCGGCGGGATCGGTCACGGGGCGGCCTCCGGGGCACGGTCGGGGTCGGCGTCGGCAGGGGTGGCGGTGGCGGTCTCGGTGGCGGTCTCGGTGCCGGGCAGGACGGGCAGCGCCACGACGAAGGTGGTACCGGGGCCGGGACGCGGCTCGAGCCACATCTCGCCCTCGTGCCGCTCGACGATCTTGCGACACATCGCCAGCCCGATGCCGGTGCCCGGGTAGTCGCTCTTGGCGTGGAGCCGCTGGAAGATCACGAAGATCCGCTCGGCGTACTCGGCGTCGATCCCGATGCCGTTGTCGGTGAAGCGCAGCAGCCACCGGT
This sequence comes from Actinomycetospora sp., assembly GCA_029266415.1. Classification (GTDB taxonomy): domain Bacteria; phylum Actinomycetota; class Actinomycetes; order Mycobacteriales; family Pseudonocardiaceae; genus Actinomycetospora. The sequence goes on from JAQSWW010000001.1 coordinate 10,991, forward strand.
CGCGCTTCGGGTCGGTGACGCGCTCGGCCTCGACCTGCACCCGGGGCGGCTCGTCGCCGCGGAACTTCAGCGAGTTGCCCAGCAGGTTCTGGAACACCGTGGTGAGCAGGGTCGGCGCGCCGAGGACGGTGGGCAGCTCACCGCGCTCGACGGTGCCCCCGCTCTCCTCCAGGGCGCCGGCGACGTTCTGCACGGCCCGGTCCACCAGCGTGTTCAGGTCCACCGGCTCCATCGCGTCGCCCTGGCGGCCGACGCGGGAGAAGGCGAGCAGGTCGTTGATGAGCACCTGCATCCGCTTGGCGCCGTCGGTGGCGAACTCGATGTACTGGTCGGCGCGCTCGTCGAGCTGACCGGCGTAGCGGCGCTGCAGCAGCTGGCAGAAGCTCGCGACCTTGCGCAATGGCTCCTGCAGGTCGTGCGACGCGACGTAGGCGAACTGCTCGAGGTCGGAGTTCGAGCGGGCGAGCTCCCGGCGGGACCGCTCCGAGTCGGCGAGCTCGCGCACGATGAGCACACGCATCGCCTCGACGTCCTCGGCGAGCTCGGTGATCTCCTTCGGGCCGGACGTGCCCAGGCGGTGCTCGAGGTCGCCGTCGACCACCTGGCGGACCTCGTGCGCCAGCCGGTGGGTGGGCACGACCACCACGCGCCGCAGCCAGGCGAGCAGCGCGGCGACGCCGAGCGCGAGCAGCACGATCGTGGCGGCGCCGACGACGTAGAGCGTGTCCGCCGCGCCCTCGAGCGCGTCGCGGGCGTCGTCGCGCAGCGCCAGCAGGCGGCTCCGCTGGGCCTCGACGGCGTCGCGGACCCGGTCGAAGGCGACCTTGCCGACCTCGAGCGGCGGGCCGGGTGCACCCGCCGTCGTCGCCGCCAGCGTCGGCTCGGCGTAGGTGGCGCGCCACGCGTCCGTGGCGTCCTCCACCGCGTCCAGCTCGGCCAGCGCGTCCGGGCGGCCCGCCAGCAGCGTCCGCAGCTCGCCGACCAGCCGGTCCTCGTCGGCGCGTCCCCGCTGGTAGGGCTCGAGGAGGTCGGGGCGCGGGACGAGCGCGTAGCCCCGCACCCCGGTCTCCTGGTCGACCGTGGCCGCGTCGAGCTGCTGGGCCGCGAGCAGGGCGGGGTCGAGACGGTCCACCAGCTCGGTGCGGTGGCGGTCGAGCGTCGCGAGGCCGACGATCCCGACGACGGCCGCGATGACGAGCAGCACCGCCAGCGCGGTGCCGGTGACGACGAGGATGCGCAGCAGGGACCAGCGGCTCACGCCCTCCCGGCGCCGCCGGCGGGGGCGGGCGAGGGGCGCCGGGGCGTCGCCGTCCGCCGGGGCGTCCGCGGCCGGGGCCGCGTCGGGGGAGACCGCAGGCGCGCTCACCGGTCGCACACCAGCAGCACGGCGGCCACGTCGTCGGTCTGCGCCGTCGAGAGCGACCGCACCCGTTCCATCACGCCGTCCAGCATCGCCGCCGGGTCGTCGCGCCAGGGCTCCGGGGCACCGGTGACCTCGCGCAGCAGCTCCAGCAGCCCGTCGGTCCACAGCACGTCACCGGACGGCTGGCGGCCCTCGATGAGCCCGTCGGTGTAGAGCAGCAGCGTCCACTTGGGTGGGAGCTCCACCTCCACCGGCGCCCAGGTGCTCCCGTTCCCGACGCCCAGCGGCATGCCGAGCCGCTCGTCGGAGAGGATCCGGGAGTCCTCGCCCTCGCCCACCAGCGCGGGTGGCGGGTGGCCCGCGAGGCGCAGCGTCATCCGGCTGCGCGTGGGGTCGACCGTGGCGGTGGCGAGCGTGGTGAACAGGGCGGGGTTGCTGCGCTCGTGCACCAGCAGCTCGTGCATCGTCGGCAGCACCCGGTCGGGGTCGATGCCGCTGAGCACCAGCGTGCGCCAGGCGATGCGCAGGCTCACCCCGAGCGCGGCCTCGTCCGGCCCGTGCCCGCAGACGTCCCCGATGACCACGTGCAGCGAGCCGTCGGTGCCCTCGACGACGTCGTAGAAGTCGCCCCCGAGCAGCGTCTGCTCGGTGCCCGGCTCGTAGCGGGCGATGATGTGCAGGTCGGGGTCGGTGAGCAGGGGCGTCGGCAGCAGGCCCCGCTCGAGGCGCGCGTTCTCGTCGGCGCGCAGGTGGGCGTCGCGCAGCGCCCGGCGCACCCGGTCGGCGCGGCGGCGCTCGACGGCGTAGCGCACCGCGCGCGCCAGCGTCGGCCCGTCGACGGCGTCCTTGACCAGGTAGTCCTGGGCGCCGGCGCTCACCGCGTCGGCGCCGAGCTGCTCGTCACGCCGCCCGGTGAGCACCAGCACGGCGGGGCCCTCCGTGGCCAGCAGGCGGCGCAGGCCCTCGAAGTCGAGGGCGTCGGGCAGCGCGAGGTCGAGCAGCACGCAGTCGGGGACCTCGCCGTCGGCCAGCGAGCGCTCGGCCTCGCCCAGCGACCGGGCGCGCTGGAGGTCGACGGCCAGGGTCGCGTCGGAGAAGTGCTCGGTGACCAGGAGCGCGTCGGCGTCGTCGTCCTCGACGAGCAGGACGCGCAGGGGCGCGGACGTGTCCGGATCGACCGGCTCCATCAGCCCACTCCCTCCTCCTGCTGCCGCAGAGACGGTAGTCGGCCCGGCCGTCCGTGCCGTCCTCGGCTGCGTCCCTGCTCCGAGCGGTGCCCGTAGGCTCGCCCGGGTGAGTGCCGCGATGGTCCCGAACGTGCTCGCCGCCCGGTACGCCTCCCCGCAGCTGACCGAGCTGTGGTCCCCGGAGCGCAAGGTCGCCCTCGAGCGCGGGCTGTGGATCGCCGTGCTCGTCGCCCAGCGCGAGCTCGGGGTCGACGTGCCCGACGGGGTGATCGAGGACTACCGCGCGGTCGTCGACGACGTCGACCTGGCGTCGATCGCCGCGCGCGAGCGCGTCACGCGCCACGACGTCAAGGCGCGCATCGAGGAGTTCGACGCGCTCGCCGGCCACCAGCACGCCCACAAGGGCATGACCAGCCGCGACCTCACCGAGAACGTCGAGCAGCTGCAGGTCCGCGACTCGCTGCGCCTCGTCGCCGACAAGACCGTCGCCGTGCTCGCCCGCCTGGCCCGGCGCGCCGGCGAGTACGGCGAGCTCGTCATGGCCGGGCGCAGCCACAACGTCGCCGCCCAGGCCACGACGCTGGGCAAGCGCTTCGCGAGCGCCGCCGACGAGACCCTCGTGGCCCACCGGCGGCTCGTCGAGCTCGTCGAGCGCTACCCGCTGCGCGGGATCAAGGGGCCGGTCGGCACCGCGCAGGACATGCTCGGGCTGCTCGGCGGGGACGCGGACAAGCTCGCGGAGCTGGAGCGCCGGGTCGCCGCGCACCTGGGCTTCGGCGAGGTGCTCACCAGCGTCGGGCAGGTCTACCCCCGCTCGCTGGACCACGACGTGCTCTCCGCGCTGGTGCAGCTCGCCGCCGGGCCGTCGTCGCTGGCCACCACGATCCGGCTCATGGCCGGCCAGGAGCTGGTCACCGAGGGGTTCCGCGCCGGGCAGGTCGGCTCCAGCGCCATGCCGCACAAGATGAACACCCGGTCCTGTGAGCGCGTCAACGGGCTCGCGGTGGTGCTGCGCGGCAACGCGGCGATGGTCGCCGAGCTCGCCGGCGCCCAGTGGAACGAGGGTGACGTCTCCGACTCGGTCGTGCGCCGGGTCGCCCTGCCCGACGCCTTCTTCGCGGTCGACGGGCTGCTCGAGACGATCCTGACGGTGCTCGACGAGTTCGGCGCCTACCCGGCGGTGATCGCCCGCGAGCTCGACCGCTACCTGCCGTTCCTCGCGACCACGGCCGTGCTCATGGGTGCCGTGCGCGCCGGGGTCGGCCGCGAGACCGGGCACGAGATCATCTCCGAGCACGCCCGCGCGGTGGCGCTGGACATGCGCGAGAAGGGCGCCGAGGGCAATGACCTGCTCGCCCGCCTCGGCGCCGACGCCCGCCTCGGGCTCTCCGCCACCGACCTCGACGCCGCCGTCGGCGATCCGCGGGCCTTCGTCGGGGCCGCCGGTGCCCAGATCGCCGAGATCACCCGCCGCGTCGGCGCGCTCGTCGCGGCCCACCCCGGCGCGGCGGAGTACAGCCCGGCGCCGATCCTCTAGGAGGGTCGAGCTCCCCTCTCGGCGTGCTCCCCTGTCGGCGTCTCCCGTAGCCTCCCCGCCCGTGGTCGCGCTCAGCTCGTACCGGCACCTCGCGTCCGGCAAGGTGCGTGACCTCTACGAGGTCGACGACGAGACGCTGTTGCTGGTGGCGTCCGACCGCATCTCGGCCTACGACCACGTGCTGTCCACGCCGATCCCGGACAAGGGACGGGTGCTCACGGCGATGAGCGTGTTCTGGTTCGGGCTGCTGGGCGGCGCGGACGTGGCCACGCCGCCCCTGGCGCACCACCTGATCGCCTCGCGTGACGAGCGCATCCCCGAGGAGGTCCGGGGCCGCGCGCTGCTCGTGCGGAGGCTGCGGATGATCCCGGTGGAGTGCGTCGCCCGGGGCTACCTCGCCGGCTCGGGCACCACCGACTACCAGCGCGACGGCGCGGTGTGCGGCGTGCCGCTGCCCGACGGCCTGGTCGAGGCGAGCATGCTGCCCACCCCGATCTTCACGCCGGCGACGAAGGCCCCGCAGGGCGAGCACGACGAGAACGTCAGCTTCGAGGTCGTCGCCGAGACCGTCGGCGCGGACCTGGCCGGCGCGCTGCGCGACCAGACCCTCGCGGTCTACGCCCGCGGGTCGGCGTACGCGGCCTCGCGCGGGCTGATCCTCGCCGACACCAAGCTCGAGTTCGGCCTCACGCCCGAGGGCACGCTGGTGCTCGGCGACGAGGTGCTGACGCCGGACTCGTCGCGGTTCTGGCCCGCGGAGGGCTACGCGCCGGGCCGGGTCCAGCCGAGCTTCGACAAGCAGTACGTCCGCGACTGGCTCACCTCGCCCGCCTCGGGGTGGGACCGCCACTCCGGCGAGCCGCCGCCCCCGCTGCCCGACGACGTGGTCGAGGCCACCCGCGCCCGCTACGTCGAGGCGTACACCCGGCTGACCGGCGCGCAGTGGCCACCCGCGGTGTGACGCCTCCCTGAGCGGTGACGACACCGACGTCCGACCGAGCCGCTCCGTTCATCCCCCGGTCGCGTGGGCGGCACCTCGGACTGGCCTCATGGGGGACGTGGACGAGACGACCCCGCGCCTGCTGGTCTCCGTGTCCGGGATCCTGCCCGGAGCGCCGCTCGTCGCCGCCGTCGCGCTGGCCGACGCCCTCGACGCCCGGCGCGTCCCGCTGACGCTGCTCGTCGGCCCGCGGCCCCACCCCGAGGTGTCGGCCTGGGCGGCCGCGCGGCGCCGCGCCGGTGACGTGGCGCTGCTCCACGGCACCCGGAGCGAGGCCGTCCACCCCCGCCCGTACCGCCGGCTGCCCGCCCACGAGGCCGGGCTGCGCCTGGCCGGCGCGTTGCGCACCCGTGACGCCCTCGGCCCGGTCGTCGACGGCTTCGCCGCCCCGGGCTGGTCGACCTCGCCCGGCACCCGCGGCGCGCTCGTCGCGGCCGGTATCGGCCTGTGCGTCGACGACGCCGGCGTGCACCGCCTCGGCGTGGGCGGGGCGACCGTCCGCTCGTGGCTCGGGCCGGTGGTCACCGGCGAGCCGCGCCGGGACGCGCGCCGGACCCTGCGTCGCCGCCCGGAGCCCGACCTGGTGCACCTCGCGCTGACCGCGACGACCCCGGCTGCCCGCGCCGGAGCCCTCGTCGACGCCGCCCTCGACGGCGGCGCAACGCCGCTCGCCGCGTCCGAGCTCGTCGCCCGGCGGGTCCCGCGCCGCCCCGGCGCCGCCGGTGACCCGGAGCAGTGGTCGATCACGGCTTGACCAGATCCACGGCCGGGATCAGGGGGTGAAGGACGTGCCCCGGGGCGCGATGCGGACCTCCGTGCCCTCGGGGCCGAGGTTGCTGAACAGCTGGTAGTGCAGGTCGGGGTTGGCCAGCACGGCCTCGTGGATCGGCACCGCGAGCGGCGGGGCGACCGCGCGCAGGTAGTCCACGGCCTCCGAGGCCTTGAGCCAGGGCGCCGCGGTGGGCAGCAGCAGGACGTCCGGGGTGCGCTCGGGGACGGTGAACGCGTCGCCGGGGTGCAGCACCGTCCCGTCGAGCAGGTAGCCGTTGTTGGCGATCCGCGGGATGTCGGGGTGGATCACCGCGTGGTCGCCGCCGACGACCTCCACGGTGGTGCCGCCGACGGAGAACGTCTCGCCGGGCTCGCGGACGGTGTGGGCGATGTCCCGCTCCCGCAGCTGCTCCGCGGTGCCGGTGTCGACCACCAGCTGGGCGTCCGGGTTCTGCCCGAGCAGGGCCGGCAGTTTGTCCAGGTCGAGGTGGTCGGGGTGCTGGTGCGTGACGAGGATCGCGTCCAGCCCCTCGAGCATCTCGTAGCCCGAGGAGAAGGCGCCGGGGTCGAGCAGGATGCGGGCCGAGCCGGTGTCCGCGACGACGCACGAGTGACCGAGGTGCACGAGTTCCACGCCACCCCGGTACCCACGGACGGGGCCGGTAACCTGGGGCGCGTGGCCCGCGTGATCGTCGATGTCCTGCCCAAGGCCGAGATCCTCGACCCGCAGGGCCAGGCCGTGGCCCGGGCGATGGGTCGCCTGGGGGTCGCCGGCGTCGCCGACGTCCGGCAGGGCAAGCACTTCGAGCTCGAGGTCGACGACACCGTCGACGACGCCGAGCTCGAGCGGATCGCCGGCACGCTGCTGGCCAACCCCGTGATCGAGGAGTGGGTCGTGCGGAGGCTGCCGTCGTGAGCCGCGTCGGGGTCATCACGTTCCCGGGCACGCTCGACGACGTCGACGCGGCCCGCGCCGTCCGCTACGCCGGCGGCGAGCCGGTGGGGCTGTGGCACGACGACGCCGACCTGCGCGGGGTCGACGCCGTGGTCGTGCCCGGCGGCTTCTCCTACGGCGACTACCTGCGCGCCGGCGCCATCGCGGCCCGCTCGCCGGTGATGGGGCCGGTCGTCGAGGCCGGTCGTGCGGGCATGCCGGTGCTGGGCATCTGCAACGGCTTCCAGATCCTCTGCGAGGCCGGACTCCTCCCGGGCGCGCTGGTGCGCAACCACGGCCTGCGGTTCGTGTGCCGCGAGGTCGGGCTGCGCGTCGAGGCCGCCACGGCGTGGACCTCGTCGTTCACCGTCGGCCAGGAGCTGCGCGTGCCCCTGAAGTCGGGCGAGGGCCGCTACGTCGCCGACGCCGCCACCCTCGACGCGCTCGAGGCCGAGGGTCGCGTGGTGTTCCGCTACACCGAGCCCGCGCCCAACGGGGCGCTGCGCGACATCGCCGGCGTCAGCTCGGCCGACGGCCGCGTCGTCGGGCTCATGCCCCACCCCGAGCACGCCATCGACCCCCTGACGGGACCGAGCACGGACGGGCTGGGCCTGTTCACCTCCGTGCTGGCCCAGCTCACGGCGTCCGCCGCCCTCCGCTGACGGGCGCGCGGAGCGACGAAGGAGCTCGCGGGCGCGGTCAGCCTGGAGGATCTAGGGCAGCAGCGTGACGCGGAGCTCCCACAGGTCGGCGTAGACCATCAGCATGCGGCCGCCGAGGTGCAGCACGAGGCCGCGCATCTCGTCGGGGCTCTCGACGTGGGTGAGCAGGCGGGACACGTCCTCGAGCGCCTCGCCCGCGACCTCGGCGAACGGCTCCTCGTCGGTGACGTCGCGGCCGCCCGGCTCGGCCGGCTGCACCGCGGGGATCAGCGGCACCACCGTGTCGCCCCGCGCCCCCGGGGCGAGGGCGAGCACGACGACACCGCCGGAACCGTCGTCGAGCAGGAACTCGAGCATGCCCTGCGCGACGTCCACGTGCGGGCGCACGCTGTCGGGCACGCGGCCGGCGAGCTCGAGCTCGTGGCGGCGCACCCCGATCAGCTCGCGGTCGAGCACCAGGCGGAGCCGGGCGAGGCCGTCGGCCACACCCCGGTCGGGGGCGGTGAGGACCGCGTCACCGGACGCCGGGCCGGTCGCCGAGGAGACGGAGGCGGTGGTCATGGCTCCACTATGTATCGAGGGTCCGACACCCCCGGGGATTGGACGACACGCCCGCACCGTGTCGCGGTGAAATGGCCTTGTTGGACCATGAGCGGCATTCGATCGGATGAACGGTCTAGTGGGTTGCCGCTCATGGCGGTGCGCACGGTGGACGTGTGGTGCACGTCGACCGGTGGACGTGGTGATGTCCACCGGTCGTGGTTTCGTGACCGCCTGCCGTGGGTAAGCGCGCGCTCGGCGAGCCGGACCCACCGGGGAGACCGTGCTCATGGCCGCGGGACCCACTCGGGCGGGCGTCCTACCCTCGTGGGGTGACGCTCTCCCGGGGTCCGGCCCCCGTCGACCCTTCGCCACCCGAGGCGCCCCCGCTCCCGGCCGTCGACGACGTCGCGAACGCCGCCGCGACGCCCGACGAACCCCAGCCGCACGCCGCGCTCGGCCTGCGCGACGAGGAGTACGCCCGCATCCGGGAGATCCTCGGGCGGCGCCCCACCGAGGCCGAGCTGGCCATGTACTCGGTGATGTGGTCGGAGCACTGCTCCTACAAGTCCTCCAAGGTCCACCTGCGCCGGTTCGGCGAGACCACGACCGAGGCGATGCGCGCGCGCCTGCTCGCCGGCATCGGCGAGAACGCGGGCGTGGTCGACGTCGGCGACGGCTGGGCCGTCACCTTCAAGATCGAGTCGCACAACCACCCGTCGTACGTGGAGCCCCACCAGGGCGCGGCCACCGGCGTGGGCGGGATCGTCCGCGACATCATGGCCATGGGCGCCCGCCCGGTCGCGGTGATGGACGCCCTGCGCGTCGGCCCGCTCGACGCCCCCGACACCGCGCGCGTACTGCCCGGCGTCGTCTCCGGCGTCGGCTTCTACGGCAACTGCCTGGGCCTGCCCAACATCGGCGGCGAGGTCGTCTTCGACCCCGGCTACGCCGGCAACCCGCTGGTCAACGCGCTGTGCGTCGGCGTGCTGCGCCACGAGGACCTGCACCTGGCGTTCGCGTCGGGCGCGGGCAACAAGATCGTGCTCTTCGGCGCCCGCACCGGGCTCGACGGCATCGGCGGGGTCTCGGTGCTGGCGTCCGAGACGTTCGCCCAGTCGAATCCCACCCAGGCCCCGAGCCGCAAGAAGCTGCCGAGCGTCCAGGTCGGCGACCCCTTCGCCGAGAAGGTGCTCATCGAGTGCTGCCTCGAGCTGTTCTCCGGCGGGCTCGTGGTCGGCATCCAGGACCTCGGCGGCGCCGGGCTGTCGTGCGCGACGAGCGAGCTCGCCAGCGCCGGCGACGGCGGCATGCACGTCGACCTCGACGCCGTGCCGCTGCGCGCCGAGAACATGACCGCCGCCGAGATCCTCTCCAGCGAGTCGCAGGAGCGGATGTGTGCCGTGGTCACGCCGGAGAACGTCGACGCGTTCATGGCGGTGTGCCGACGCTGGGACGTGACGGCGACCGTCATCGGCGAGGTCACCGAGGGCGACCGGCTGCGCATCACCCACCGCGGCGCGACCGTCGTCGACGTCCCGCCGCGCACCGTCGCCCACGACGGCCCCGTCTACCAGCGGCCCTACGCCCGCCCCGACGACCAGGACGCGCTGCAGGCCGACACGGCGGCACGGTTCCCGCGGCCGTCGTCGCCCGCGGAGATCGCGGCGCAGGTGCGCACGCTCGTCGCCTCGCCGGCGCTGGCGTCGCGGACCTGGGTCACCGAGCAGTACGACCGCTTCGTGCGCGGCAACGTCACCTCCGCCGCGCCCGCGGACGCCGGCGTGGTGCGGGTGGACGAGTCCAGCGGGCGCGGCGTGGCGGTGTCGATCGACGCCAACGCCCGGTTCTGCCGGCTCGACCCGCGCGCCGGCGCCCAGCTCGCGCTCGCCGAGTCGGTGCGCAACGTCGCGGCCTCGGGCGCGGTGCCGGTCGCGGTGACCGACTGCCTGAACTTCGGCTCGCCGGAGGACCCGGGCGTCATGTGGCAGTTCGCCGAGGCGGTCGCCGGCCTGGCCGACGGGTGCGCGGCCATGGGTCTGCCCGTGACCGGCGGGAACGTCAGCTTCTACAACCAGACCGGGACCACGGCGATCCTGCCGACGCCGGTGGTCGGGGTGCTGGGGATCCTCGAGGACGTGACGCGCTCCATCACCTCGGGGCTGGGGCCCGACGGCGACGCGGTGTGGCTGCTCGGGGAGACCCGCGACGAGCTCGACGGCTCGACCTGGGCCGGCGTGGTGCACGACCACCTCGGTGGCCTCCCGCCGCGCGTCGACCTCGCCGCCGAGGCCCGGCTGGCGGAGCTGATGGCCGGCGCTGCGGTCGACGGCCTGCTCTCCGGCGCCCACGACCTCTCCGACGGCGGCCTCGCCCAGGCCCTCGTCGAGGCGGCCGTGGCCACCGGCCGGGGCGCGACGATCGACCTGCCGGCCGGCCCCGGCGGCCTGGACGCGGCCACCGTGCTGTTCTCGGAGTCGGCGGCGCGGATGCTCGTCACCGTGGCCCCGGGCGACGAGGCCGAGCTCGCGCGCCGCTGCGCCGAGGCGGGCCAGCCCGCCGCGCGCCTGGGCGAGGTCGGCGGCGACGCGCTCATCGTCGAGGGCGTCGAGCCCCTCCCGCTCGCCGAGCTCCGCGCCCTCGGCGAGGCGACCCTGCCGGCGGCGCTCGACTGACCGCGCCGGTGATCGACGTACCGATACGGACACTCGACGTCAGCGAAGCCACTTCGCTGACACGGCCCTACTGCTCGAGCGCCTCGACGAACGCGCGGCCGTAGCGCCGGTACCCCCGACCGTTGGGGTGGGCGAGGTCAGGGCCCGCCTCCCACACGTGGATGCCGTGCGCCGCCGCCTCGAGGGCGACGGGGCGCAGCCCCGGGTGGGCGGCGACGACCTCGCGCGCGACCTCGGCGAGCCGCATCCCGCGCTCGCGGACGACGCCGCGCTGCAGGTCCGGGACGTCGGCGACGAGCGCGCCGGCGGGCAGGGCCGCGCAGACGGCGTCGAGGTCGCGGCGGAAGTCCTCGGCCGGCACGTCCTGGGCGGCGTCGTTGGTGCCGACGGCCAGGGCGACGATCGCCCGGGGCCCGAGCGCGGGCACGTCCGGCAGCTGGCGCGCCCGCACGTCGGCGACGGTCGCGCCGACGACCCCAAGGTTCACCACGCGTACCCGCACCCCGTCGCGCGCCTCGATCGCGTCGGCCAGCCGCCCCGCCCACGACCGCTCGGGGTGCAGGGCGCCCAGGCCCTGGGCCAGCGAGTCGCCGAGCGCCACGAGCAGCACGTCGCCGGGGCTGCGCGAGCGGCGTCGCCAGTACGCGGCGTGGTCGTCCTCCATGGTGGTGGCGCGCCAGAGCCGGCGTGCCTGCCAGGCCACGAACACCCCGGCGACGACGCCGGCACCGGCCAGGACGGTCGAGCGGACGCGCGGCAGGTGCCCACGCTAGCGACGGCACTATCGTGGGCGATCGTGCCCCGACGTGCCCCCGACCCCGCGCAGGTGCGCGAGGAGCTGCTCGCGGTGGCCCCGTGGGTCCGCGACCCCGAGGCCGTCGACCGCCCCCCGCGCCCCGTGCTCGCCGCCGCCGTGCGCTCGTCGCTGCGCACGCTCGAGCACACGGCCCCGGGCCACGCCGTCGAGGTGCGGGTGCCGCCGTTCGGCGCCGTCCAGTGCGTCGAGGGGCCGCGCCACACCCGGGGGACCCCGCCCAACGTCGTCGAGACCGACCCCGCGACCTGGCTCGCGCTGGCGCTGGGGCTCCTCGACTGGGACGCGGCCGCGGACCGCGTGTCGGCCTCCGGGCACCGTGCGGGCGAGGTCGCGCGATGGCTCCCGGTGGTGGATGTGCACCGGAAGTGTGAGAACGGCTGAGCCGGTCCGGTGGTCTCCGTACTATCGGGGGACCCGATCGTGACGACTCGTCAGGGTGGGCGAGACGGAAGGGGTGCGGGTGCAGCGGCCGAACTGGGCTCCCGACGAGGTCGACGTCGACCGGCCGAGTGCCGCGCGCGTCTACGACTACTACCTCGGGGGCCTGCACAACTTCGCCGCCGACCGCGAGATGGCCGCGCGCGCCGTGGCCGACTGGCCCGAGCTGCCGAGGATCATGCAGGCCAACCGGGCGTTCCTCCGCCGGGCCGTGCGCCACCTCGCCGCGCAGGGCATCGACCAGTTCCTCGACATCGGCTCCGGCATCCCCACCGCCGGCAACGTCCACGAGATCGCCCAGGCCGCGGTCCCCGGCGCGCAGGTGGTCTACGTCGACATCGACCCCGTCGCCGTCGCGCACGCCCGCGCGCTGCTCGCCGACGACCCGCGCACCGGCGTCGTCCAGGCCGACTTCACCGACGTCGACGCGGTGCTCGGCGACCCGATCACCCAGTCGCTGCTCGACCTGTCCCGCCCGGTCGGCGTGCTGGTGGTCGCCCTGCTGCACTTCGTCGGCGACGAGCGCGGCCCGGCCCAGGTGCTCGCCCGCTACCGCGCCGCCATGGCGCCGGGCAGCCACCTGGTGGTCAGCCACGCCAGCGCCGACGGGGCGCCCGACCGCGCCGACGAGCACCAGTCGCTCTACCGCCGCACCGCGACGCCCATGACCATGCGCACGCGCGACGAGGTCGCCGCCCTGCTCGACGGGTTCACCCTCGTCGAGCCCGGCATCGTCTTCCTCCCGCAGTGGCGCCCCGACGACCCCGTCCCCGCCGCGAACCCCGAGCGGTTCACCGGCTACGCCGCCGTGGGCCGTCGTGACTGAGCCGGGACGCCTGGCCGGCGCCGACCCGCTCGAGGTGCTCGCCGCCGAGTGGGCCGAGGAGGTCGAGGGCACGAGCTACGTGCCGATGGCGGCGGACGAGCTGCGCGCGCACCTGCGCGAGCTCGCCCGACTGGTCGTCGCGGCGGTCCACGCCGAGCCCCCGCGCCCCGAGGCCGGGGCCGAGGTGGGGCGGCGCCTCGTGCTCGCCCACTTCACGGGGCCGGCGACGGTGGCGCGCACCGTCCTGCTGCTCGGCGAGCGATTGCCCGCGCTGTACGGGCCGCGGGTGCGCGCGGCCGCGCACGCCCTCACCGGGGCGCTGGCCGCCGGCTACGCCGCCGCCCTGCGCGACCGCACGCTCGACGAGCAGGAGGCCATCCGCCGCGCGGTGCTCGTCGCCCGGCAGCACACCGAGCTGGCCCTGCACGCGAGCGAGGCCCGCTTCCGCGCCATGTTCCACGAGGCCGCGATCGGCATCGGCCTGGGCGACATGCAGGGCCGGATCATCGACGTCAACCCCGCGCTGTGCCGGATGTTCGGCTACACCCCCGAGGAGTTCACCCAGCGCTCCGTCGTCCAGCAGATGCACCCCGACGACGCCCCGTCGGTGTGGGAGCGCTACGAGCTCCTGGTGCGCGGCGTGCTCGACAACTTCCGCGTGGAGAAGCGGTTCTACCGCGCCGACGGCACCGAGATCGTCGTCCACCTCACGCTCTCGCTGGTGCGCGACGAGCTCGGCGAACCCGCGTACCAGGTGGCGATGCTCGAGGACGTCAGCGAGCGCCACCGCCTCCAGGAGCACCTCGAGTACCAGGCCTACCACGACCCGCTGACCACGCTGGCCAACCGCGCCCGGTTCACCGAGCGCCTCGAGCGGGTGTTCGCCGAGGCCGGCCCGACCTCGACCCGTCGGGTGGGGGTCTGCTTCCTCGACCTCGACGGCTTCAAGACGATCAACGACAGCCTCGGCCACCACGTCGGCGACGTCATGCTCCAGGAGGTCGCCCGGCGCCTCGCGGCGTGCGCCGGCGAGGGCGAGCTCGTGGCCCGCACCGGCGGCGACGAGTTCGTCGTGCTCGTCGAGGACTCCCACGGCGTCGAGCGCCTCGTCGACCTGGCCGACCGCGTGCTCGCCGCGCTCGAGCCCCCGTTCCGCCTGGTGGGCCAGGAGCTCGTCACGGGCGCGAGCATCGGCGTCGTCGAGAAGGCGGTGGCCGAAACCACGGCGTCCGAGCTCATGCGCGCGGCCGACATCACGCTCTACACCGCGAAGGCCGAGGGGCGCGGGCGCTGGGCCGTGCACGACCCGAGCCGCGACGAGGCCGAGACCGCGCGGTTCACGCTGTCGGCGGCCCTGCCCGCGGCCGTCGCCCACGACGAGTTCTTCGTGCTCTACCAGCCGCTGGTCTCGCTGGCCGACCACCGGATCCGGGGCGTCGAGGCGCTCGTGCGCTGGCAGCACCCCCGCCTCGGCGTGCTCTCGCCGTCGCTGTTCATCGGGCCCGCCGAGGAGACGGGCGTCATCGTGCCGCTCGGGCGGAAGGTGCTCGAGGCCGCGTGCCGCGACGCCCGCGCGTGGCACGCCGAGTTCGGCGACGCCTCCCCGTTCGTCAGCGTCAACGTCGCCCCGCGCCAGCTCCACGAGCCCGGCCTGGTCGCCGAGGTCGCCGCGCTGCTCGATCGCACCGGCCTGCCGGCCGACCGCCTGCAGGTCGAGCTCACCGAGCGCGCGCTGACCACCGACGACGGCGCGCCGCTCAAGGCCCTCGACGGCCTCCGCGCCATGGGCATCAAGATCGCCGTCGACGACTTCGGCACCGGCTACTCCAACCTGTCCTACCTGCGCCGACTCCCCGTCGACGTGATCAAGCTGGACGGGTCGTTCGGCGAGGGGCTGCGCGAGGAGGAGCTCTCCGACGAGGTCGACGAGCGCATCGTCGGCACGCTGGTCGCGCTCGGCCACGCCCTGGACCTGACCGTCACCGCCGAGGGCGTCGAGACCGCGCCGCAGGCCGCCCGGCTGCGCGCGCTGGGCTGCGACGAGGGCCAGGGCTGGCTGTTCGCGCCCGCCCTGCCCGCCGGCGACATCGCGGCGATCCTGCACCGCGGGCTCCCGCTGGGCGCCGAGCCGACCTGAGAGCGGGATCGCCCCACCCGGCCCGTCGCCCGTCCCTGCCGGCCGGTCGGTGCGCGTAGGCTGGCTCTCGGTACGACTCGAGGCAGCCCCGTCGAAGAGGAGCCGTCCCGGTGGACGAAGCCGGCGATCCCGGGCCCACGTCACCCACCACCACTCCCGCCGACGCCCCCGCGTTCGACGAGGGGCCGAAGGAGGAGTGCGGCGTCTTCGGCGTGTGGGCGCCCGGCGAGGAGGTCGCGAAGCTCACGTACTTCGGGCTCTTCGCCCTCCAGCACCGTGGCCAGGAGGCCGCGGGCATGGC
This sequence comes from Actinomycetospora sp., assembly GCA_029266415.1. Classification (GTDB taxonomy): domain Bacteria; phylum Actinomycetota; class Actinomycetes; order Mycobacteriales; family Pseudonocardiaceae; genus Actinomycetospora. The sequence goes on from JAQSWW010000001.1 coordinate 26,179, forward strand.
CGTCAGCGACGGCCGCCAGATCGTGGTCTTCAAGGACCTCGGGCTGGTCAGCCAGGTGTTCGACGAGCAGACGCTCTCGTCGCTGCGTGGGCACCTGTCGGTCGGGCACACCCGCTACTCGACCACCGGCTCGCCCACCTGGGAGAACGCCCAGCCCACGTTCCGCACCACCGCGGCGGGCACCGGGCTGGCCCTGGGGCACAACGGCAACCTCGTCAACACCGCCGAGCTCGTGCGCCGCCGTGACGCGGCGGCGCCGGTCGGCGGCGCGCGCCGCCGCGGGCGCTCCGCGCTCGACGGGGCCACCACCGACTCCGACGTCGTCACCGGCCTGATCGCCGACGCCGCCGCCGACCTCGGGGTCGAGGAGGCGGCGCTGCGCCTGCTGCCCGACCTGCGTGGCGCGTTCAGCCTCGTGTTCACCGACGAGACCACGCTCTACGCCGCGCGCGACCGCCACGGCGTGCGCCCGCTGGTGCTCGGCCGCCTCGACCGCGGTTGGGTCGTGGCGTCCGAGACCGCCGCGCTCGACATCGTCGGCGCGTCGTTCGTGCGCGAGGTCGAGCCCGGCGAGCTGCTCGCCATCGACGCCGAGGGCCTGCGCAGCGCGCACTTCGCCGCGCCCGAGCCCAAGGGCTGCATCTTCGAGTACGTCTACCTCGCGCGTCCCGACACCACGATCTCCGGCCGGGGCGTGCACTCCGCCCGCGTCGAGATCGGGCGCCGCCTGGCCGACGAGCACCCGGCCGAGGCCGACCTCGTCATCCCGGTGCCCGAGTCGGGCACGCCCGCCGCGATCGGCTACGCCGAGCGCTCGGGCATCCCGTACGGCCAGGGCCTGGTCAAGAACGCCTACGTCGGCCGCACGTTCATCCAGCCGTCGCAGACCATCCGCCAGCTCGGCATCCGCCTCAAGCTCAACCCGTTGCGCGAGATCATCCGCGGCAAGCGCCTCGTCGTCGTCGACGACTCCATCGTGCGCGGCAACACCCAGCGCTCGCTGGTGCGGATGCTGCGCGAGGCGGGCGCGCTCGAGGTGCACGTGCGCATCGCGAGCCCGCCCGTGCGCTGGCCCTGCTTCTACGGCATCGACTTCGCCTCGCGCGCCGAGCTGATCGCCAACGGACTCGAGTCCGACGGGGTGCGTCGCTCGGTCGGGGCCGACAGCCTCGGCTACATCTCGCAGGAGGGCCTCGTCGCCGCCACCGACCAGCCGCGCTCGCGGCTGTGCACGGCGTGCTTCTCCGGCGAGTACCCCATCGCGCTGCCCGAGGACGCGATGGTCGGCAAGCACCTGCTCGAGGACGTCACCGGCGCCAGCTGCGGCGACGGCGGCGACGCGGGCGGACCCGTCGTGCACACCGGCCGGTCCAACGGCTCGGTGCCGGCGGAGGCGCCGCGGGGAGCGCGACCGGAGATGCTGGGCGCTCCCGGATACGGTGCCGAGGACGCCCTGAGCCGTCCGTAGACGCCCGTCCCTGTCCTGGACCGACTCCCCAGCGAGGCCCGCCGATGACGCACGCCCCCGACGACACCACCCGTGAGGCCGGCCCGGCCGGCCAGGCCAGCTACGCCGCGGCCGGGGTGGACGTCGAGGCCGGCGAGCGTGCGGTCGACCGCCTCAAGCCGCTGGCCAAGTCGACCGCCCGCGCCGAGGTGCTCGGCGGCATCGGCGGGTTCGCGGGCCTGTTCGCGCTGCGGACCGGCAAGTACCGCGAGCCCGTGCTGGCCGCGTCCACCGACGGCGTCGGCACCAAGCTCGCCGTCGCCCAGGCCGCGGACCGCCACGACACCGTCGGGCGCGACCTCGTCGCCATGGTGGTCGACGACCTCGTCGTGTGCGGCGCCGAGCCCCTGTTCCTCCAGGACTACCTGGCGATCGGCAAGCTCGTCCCGGAGAAGGTCGAGAAGATCGTCTCGGGTATCGCCGAGGGCTGCCGGCTCGCCGGCTGCGCGCTCCTCGGGGGCGAGACCGCCGAGCACCCCGGCGTCATGGAGCCCCACCACTACGACCTCTCGGCCACCGGCGTCGGGATCGTCGAGGCCGATGCCATGCTCGGGCCCGACCGCGTGCGCCCCGGCGACACCGTGGTCGCCATGGCCGCGTCCGGCCTGCACTCCAACGGCTACTCGCTCGCGCGCCAGGTGCTGCTCGAGATCGGGCGGATGTCGCTCGACGGCCACGTCGAGGAGTTCGGCCGCACGCTGGGCGACGAGCTGCTCGAGCCGACCCGCATCTACGCCCGCGACTGCCTGGCGGTCGCCGCCGAGACCGACGTGCGCACGTTCGCCCACGTCACCGGCGGGGGCCTGCGCGCCAACCTCGCCCGCGTGCTGCCCACCGGCCTCACCGCCGAGCTGGACCGCACGACGTGGACCCCGGCCCCGGTGTTCAAGCTCATCGCCTCCCGCGGCCGCGTGACCCGCGAGGAGATGGAGCGGACCTTCAACATGGGCGTGGGGATGGTCGCCGTCCTCCCGCCCGACGACGTCGACCGCGCCATGGCGGTCCTCACCGCCAAGCACGTGCCGTCGTGGGTGATCGGCGAGGTCCGGGCGACGAGCGAGGCCGACGCCGCCGCGCCCGGCAGCGGCCACGCCGTGCTCCGGGGCGACCACCCCCGCTTCTAGCCCGGGGCGCCAAGAAGATCCGGCGGTCAGCGCCCCTGCGTCGCGCTGTGCAGCGACCTGCGCCGCGCTCCGGGGTCACCTGGGGCAGCGAAGGACGCCCCCCGGGGGTCGTCGACGGGGTACCGCAGCCGCGCGGCGTCGACCTGCGCGAGCTGCATGCTCAGTCGTCGGGCATGAGCTCGGAGTGCAGCTTGAGCACCTTCTGCCCGTTCGACTGCTTCAGCACGTAGGCCGGGTTGTCGTCCGAGCCGTTGCGGGTCTTCGTCTTGCCGTCGATCGTGCGCTCGACCCGCTCGGTGTGGACTTCCTCCACCGTGCCCTCGGCCTGGCCGGGGCCCCAGTTCCACTTGACGTCGTCGCCCTTGCTGAACGTCTTGGCCACCACGCGCTCCTCGCCCGTCGGGAGGCCGCCCCCGTGGACGACCGACGCGCGCGGTTACCCGCCCCGGGAGCGATGATGCGTGCTCCCCGAGCGGGTGACCGTGGTGGCGTGCGTCAGCGGCGTGTCACCGCTCGTCGTAGCTGTACTCGCCCCAGCGCGGGTCGACCGTCTCGTCGTCGCTGGAGACCGAGCGGGGGGAGAACGGGTCCTCGCCGCTGCCCAGCTCGCGCTGCAGCGCGTCGAAGTCCGTGTTGGGGGAGCTGTACTTGAGCTCTCGGGCCACCTTCGTCTGCTTGGCCTTGGCTCGTCCGCGTCCCATGGCTGGACCCCCTCGCACAGGGCGGGGGCGGCCGGAGCATCTCCGGCGGCCCCCTGAAATCTGAGGTAACTCTCGTACTCACGACAATACCGTGTGTCCGATCGGGGTCGCGACGTGACATGGCACGATCGACGGCCGTGCCCGCACCCTTCGTCTGCTACCTGCGCGTCTACGAGCCGCTGGGTGCACTGCGGGCGCCGTTGGCCGCGCGGGTGCGCGCCGGATTGGCCCGGGGGGCGGTTCCGGTGGCCGAGGCGGGGCTCCGCGACCGGGAAGTGTGTCTCCGCGCACAGTTGAGCGTCCCGGCGCGGCTGCTGCCCGGCGAGCGCAGCGACGGCACCCCGCTCGACGTGCCCGCCGACGTGCTCCTCGCCGAGGCGCCGGCGGGGGCCGGGCAGGAGCCGGTGGGGCCCAAGACCCTCGTCTGTCCCCTCGAGACGCGGCCGCGGGCGGCGGCGGCGCTCGTCGGCTTCCTCGGCAGCGAGACCCCGGTGCTGCGCAGCGCGGCGCTCGCCACCGAGGAGTCGGTGGTCCGCTCGCGGGCCGAGGCCGTGGTCGCCGAGCTGGGCGACGCCGCCACCCACATCATCTCGGCCAACTGGACCGTGCCGCTCCCGTGGTTCGCGCTCGTCGACCCGGCCGAGCGGGTGCTCGTCCTGCCCAGCGACGACGCGGTCACCGCGCCGGAGGCACCCACGCGCCGCTGCTACTGGCGCGTCGGGGTGGCCGACGCCCTGGCCCGCGCCGACGCCGCGGCCGACCTCCTCGCCGACACCCTGGGTGACGACGGGCCCGCCGAGATCCTCCGCGACACCGCCCGGTGGCTGCGCCACTTCGACCCGGGCGCGCTGGTCGAGCTCGACTACGGCGGGCTGGTCGCGCTGATGGACGACCAGACCCTCGCCGCCGACACCTCCGCGGAGGACGTGGCCGAGGCCCTCCGGGCGCTGCGCGCCGGGGACCCGGAGCGGGCGATGGCGAGCTACCGGCGCCTACGCGACTTCTGGGCGCTCCGCGCCGCCCGCCAGCGAGCCAACTAGTCGCGCCAGGGAGATCCGGCGCGCTCCGGTGGTCCGGTCCTCACTGCATCTCGCGGCGCAGGAGGTCGTCCACCGACGCCGAGCCGTCGCGGTAGCGCCGGCCCAGCTCGTCGTTGCACGCGTCCATGACCTGCTGCACGCGCCCGCGGAACTCCGAGACCGCCCGCTCCTCGTCGGCGTAGGCCGTGGCCGCCGCGGTGAGGTCGTCGTCGGAGAGCGTCGCGACGTCGGAGAGGCCGGTGTCGGCGAGCAGCGCCTCGACGTGGCGGCGGTGCGACTCGGCCCGCGAGGGCTGCACGGTGTGGTGGCGCCCGCGTCCGGCCGACGGGCCGAGCGCGTTGTCGGCGAGGATCCGGGGCAGCTCGTCGACCAGCGAGGGAGACGTGGCGGAGCGGAGCTCGACCCCATCGGACGGTGCGTCCTCGCCGTGCGGCGCGGCCCGGCGCCGCTGCTCGAAGCGCACGATGTCCATCCGCGCGTGCAGCAGTCGCCGCAGGTAGGACAGGTCGGTCTCCTCCTGCGCGGCGTCGTCGCGCCGGGCCCGGACGTCGTCCATGGGGCAGGTGCCCAGGTCCGCGAGGAAGGCGGCGTCGAGCACGCGGTCGAGGCGTCGACGTCCACCCTGGCGGAACTCGATCATCGCTCCATCGTGCGCGACGCCCCACGGTGGTGTCACGCCGCCGCTCGGGGTCGCGCGTCGAGAGGTGTGTGCGGCGCGCGCGCCGGTCGGGCGGGGCGGGCGGGCGGCTCATCTGACCGTCGGCACCCCGCGCCCGTCCGCCAGCACCCGGGCGAGCCACGCGGGGTCGACGTTGCCGCCGCTGACGACGGCGACGGTGCGCCGGGCGCGGTCGGCCCCCCCGAGCGCGCGGTACCCGGCGGTCGCGACGGCGCCGCTGGCCTCGCACGGCACCCCGGCCGCGTGCAGGTGGCGGGTGGCGTCGGCGATGGCCTCCTCGTCGACCGTGACGACGTCGGCGACGAGGTCCCGCACGTGCGGCCAGGTGAGCTCGCCGAGCACGGTGGCGCGCAGCCCGTCCGCGGCGGTCGCGGCGACCTGCTCGCGGGGGAAGCGGACCCGCTCACCGGCCCGCTTGCTGGCCGCGGCGTCGCCGGCGAGCTCCGGCTCGGCGCCGAGCACCCGCACGCCCGAGCCGCGCAGCGCGGCGGCGATCCCGCTGATCAGCCCACCGCCGCCGATGGGCACGACGACCTGCTCGACGTCCGGGCGGTCGGCCAGGATCTCGGCGCCCACCGTGCCCTGGCCGGCGATGACGTGGGGATGGTCGTAGGGCGGGACGAACGCGCCGCCGGTGCGCGCGACCTCCTCGGCCGCCGCCGACTCCCGGTCGTCGGCGGGCACCCGGACCAGGCGCGCGCCCAGCGCCGCCATCGCGTCGACCTTGGCGGCCACCGCGTCGTCGGGCACCACGACCGTGCACGGCACCCCGAGCCGGCGGGCGACCCAGGCCAGCGCGCGCCCGTGGTTGCCCGAGGAGTGGGTGACGAGGCCGGCCGCGCGGGTGTCGGCCTCGAGGCGCCTCGCGGCGTGGAAGGCCCCGCGGAGCTTGAAGGCGCCGACGGGCTGGAGGTCCTCGCGCTTGACCGCGAAGCCGGGCGCGAGGTCCTCCACCGGCGTGCGGACCGCGACGCCCTCGAGCACCGCGGCGGCCCTGGCGACGTCGTCGGGACCGAGCAGCGTCATCCCTGCAGGCGCCGCACGGCCGCGCGCCCCGGGGGCTCGCCGGTGTCCGGGGGGACGGAGTCGGGATCGACGGCGGCGGGGCCGGGCGCGGCGTCGTCGCCCTCGGGCGCGACCCAGAGCTCGCTGCCCGGCGCGGCGTTGACCGCGGAGCGCTTGACCAGCGCCAGCGCCACCGTGCCGAGCTCGTGGTGGCGCACGGCCGTGCCCACGCGGCCCACCGAGCGCCCGCCCTCGGCGTTCAGCACGGGGGTGCCGGGTGGGGGCAGCGGGTCGTCGCCGGACTGCAGGTGCAGCAGCACCATCTGGCGCGGCGGACGGCCCAGGTTGGCCACGCGCGAGACCGTCTCCTGGCCCCGGTAGCAGCCCTTCTGCAGGTGCACGGCCTCGCCGATCCAGCCCATCTCGTGCGGGATCGCGCGCTCGTCGGTGTCGAGGCCGAGCCGGGGGCGCAGGGAGCCGACCCGCAGGGCCTCGAAGGCGTCGTGCCCCGCGGGGCGTGCGCCGGCGCCGCGCAGCCGCGACCACCAGGACGCGAGCTCGCCGCGCGGGACGAGGAGGTCGACGGCCGCCTCGGGACCCGGGCCGGGCCACGGCATCCGCCGCACCACCCCGCCGCCGGGCAGGGCGGCCGCGGCGTGGTCGCCGTGCGGCGCCACCACGCCCGCGGCGGTGAGGACCTCGTCGACGGCCGGCCCGACGACCGAGAGCACGGCGTACTCGTCGGACGCGTCGGTGACGGTGACGTCGGACCAGAAGCGCATCCGGTCGAGGTAGGTGGCCAGCGGCTCCGCGGTGCCGGGCTCCACGTCGAGCCACACGGTGTCGTCGACGTGGGCGAGCACGGCGTGGTGCTCGACGCGGCCCTGGGCGTCGAGCACCAGGGCCTCGGTGCCCGCGCCGTCGGGCAGATCGGCGACCTGCTGCGTCAGCAGCAGGTGCAGCCAGCTCAGACGCTCGGGACCGGTGACGCGGACGACGCCGCGGTGGGAGCGGTCGACGACGCCCGCGCGGCGGGTGAGCGCGCGCTGCTCGCCGAACGGGTCGCCGTAGTGGCCGGGCACCGCGGCGTCGCGGGGCTCGGGCGCGTCGTCGTCATCCGTCGCGGGCTGGGGCGCGACGGCGCCGGACTCGGCGAAGGCGGGAGAGGGGTCGGTCACGGTAGGTCCTCCGTGAGCTCGGCGTCGGCCCGCTCGGCGCAGGCGCCGCACGTGCCCGACAGGGCGACGTGGGCGGCGTCGAGACGGAATCCCCGGGACGAGCGGAGCGCGGCGGCCAGGTCGTCGAGCGCGTCGACGTCGATCTCGTCGACCGTCCCGCAGTGGTGGCAGACGAGGTGGACGTGCTCGTGCTCCGAGGTCGCGTAGGTGGGCGCCCCGTGCCCGAGGTGGGTGTGCCGGACCACGCCGAGCTGTTCGAGCAGGTCGAGGGTCCGGTAGACGGTGGTGATGTTCACTGCCGGCGCGGTCTCCTGCACCCGGGTGCAGATGGCCTCCGGCGTCGCGTGGCCGAGCTCGGTGACGGCGTCGAGCACCAGCTGGCGCTGCGGGGTCATCCGCAGGCCACGGCGGTGCAGCGTCTGCCGCAGTTCGGTGTCCACCTCCCCGATCGTAGGCCTCCCGGAGCCCGGCCGGTGGCGGGCGTGCACGCCGTCCAGCGGTGCGTCCACCCGGGCGTGTGCGGGTCCCGGTCCGTGCGCCCGGCGGTGGCGGTCCCTACGATCGGGGACTCCGCGTCCGACGCCGGGCGCACCGAGCCCCGGCCAGCAGGTAGGTGACGATGACGACCGGTGAGCAGGGACGCACACCGCCCGACGCCGAGCACTACCTGGACCTCTCCGGGATCGAGGAGGACAGCCCGGGGCCACACTTCGACGTCGTGCTGCGGGGCTACGACCGCCGCCAGGTGGACGAGCACGTGGCCGGCCTACGGCGCATGAACGCCCAGCTCCGGGCCCAGCTCGCGGTGCGGGAGCGCCGGCGCGCCGGGGCCACCTCGGCGCAGGCGCTCGAGGGCGCGCTGTCGGACACGATGCCCGAGGCGCGTCGGTCGTCCGCGCCCGACGAGGGCGCCGCCGGCAGCCCGGACATGGTCGGGGCCTTCAACGACCGCCTGCGCGGCATCCTCCAGGCCGCCGAGCAGGAGGCGCAGCTCGTGCGCAGCAAGGCCGCCGAGTCGCTGCTCGCCGAGCACGCCGAGTCACGCGCCGCCCTCGCCGAGCTGCGCGCCCAGCGCGACGCCGTCGTCGACGAGCTCGTGCGGCTGCGCGGACGGCTCGACGAGATCGTCTCGGGGCCCGCGCGCCCGTCGGGCTCTCCCCAGGCACCCCCCGGGCCGCCGCGTCCCGGCGCGCCCTGGCGCGGCCCCGGCCGTCCTCCTGGCCCGCCGCCGTTCCCCGGACCGCGCCCGCCCGGTCCGTACGGGGGCCCGCCCAGCGCGCCGGTGCCGATGGGTCCGCCCGCCGGTCCCGAGCGGCACGAAGGGGGCAATGACGCGTCCGTCGAGGACACCGTCGCGGTCGACGCCACGCCGGCCGAGGTGGCCGACGCCGACGCCACCGACGACGGCGTGGCGGTCGGCGGTGAGGGCGCCGGGATCGACCCCGCGGCCGACGTGACCGACGGCGCCCTTCCCACGCCGTCCACCTCGGGGCGTGCGGCAGACGGGTGAGTCCTTCGTACGGACGGTGACTGACGGTCCCCGAGCCGCGGCCGGACGGCGTAGTCTCCAGAGCCATGCGCGTGCTCGAGTCCCCGGTCACGTGGATCGTGCTGGCGGCCATCCTCGTGGTGGTCGCGCTCCTGCTCTTCCTCGTGGCGGCGCCGCGCCGTCGTCGGGCGCAGCGGGCCGCGCCCGACGCGGCGTGGCCGCCCCCCACGATCGAGCCGGCCCTCGGTACTCCGTCCGCGGAGACCGAACCGGCGACCGGGCCCATCGACGTCGACGCGCTGCGCGCGCGGCTGGCCCCCGACCGGTCCGCCCCGTCCGGTCCCGGGGAGCCCGGGGCGCCCCGGCGCCCGCGCCACGCCGCGAGCGACGAACCCGGCGGCGTGGAGCAACCTCTCGACACCGAGTCCGCCAAGGACCGCCTGCTCGCGGTCCTGCTGCACGATCCGCGCGGCGCGGTCGGCGCGCTCGCCGCCGCCGACCGGGACACCGGGCCGTCGGCCGCCGCCCTGCTGCGCGCGGGCCTGACCCCTCCGCAGGTCGCGCGCCTCGTGGGGGTCGAGCAGCACCGCCTCGCGACGGTCGTGGCCCAGGGCCTGGGTCTGCTCGCCGGGGGTCAGGGCACCGGCGGGGCCACCGGCGCGAACCGCACCGACGAGCCGGGCCGGAGCTGGGCGAACACCGCCAGCTCGGCGGGGTCGACCACGCCGACCACGGGATAGCCGCCGGTCGTCGGGTGGTCGGCGAGGAACACCACCGGCCGGCCGTCGGGCGGCACCTGCACGGCGCCGCCGATCAGGCCCTCGCTGCGCAGTTCCTCGCCGACGCGCGCGGGCGCCCGTTCCAGGGCCGGGCCCTCGAGGCGCACGCCGACCCGGTCGCCGGTCGGCGCCACCGTCCAGGTGCCGGCGCGCAGGCGCCCGGCCGCGTCGTCGACCCAGTCGGCCCGCGGGCCCAGGTGCAGGGTGACGACGACCGCGTCGGGGACCGCCGACACCCCGACCGCGCCCGTGCCGATCGCCGGCACCGTCGTCGGCGCCCCCACCGGCAGCTCGGTGCCGACCTCCAGCGGCGCCGGGCCGAGCCCCGAGAGCGTGTCCGCGCTGCGGCTGCCCAGCACCGCGTCGACCGCGACGCCGCCGCCGACCCCGAGGTAGCCGCGCAGGCCCGAGGTCGGCGCCGGGACGACGAGGACGTCGTCCGCGTCGAGGTGCACGGGCTGGTGCGACGCCGCCACGCGCTCCGGCGCGCCGGACCGGCGGACGCGCAGGCCGCCGGGGGGACCGGTGAGGGCGACGGTGGTCGCGGCGGTGACGCGCAGGGCGAGGCCGCCGAGCAGGACCTCCAGGCCCGCCGCGTCCGGGTCGTTGCCCACGAGGCGCTGCGCGAGGGCGTGCGCGGGCCCGTCGAGGGCTCCCGCCGTCGGCACGCCGACGTGCGCCCAGCCCGGCCGGCCCCGGTCGACGACCAGCGCCTGCGGCCCGACCTCCTCGACGACCAGCGCGCGGCTCACGCGCGCCCCGCGTCCCGGAACCGGACCGTCGTCCCCGGCTGCAGCAGGGCGGGCGGGTCGCGGTCGGGGTCGAACAGGGTCGGCGCGTCCGCGGTCAGCCGGCCCAGCAGGCGCCAGCCGCCGGGGGACGTGCGCGGGTAGACGCCGCCGAACTCGCCGGCCACGCCGACGGAGCCGGCGGGGATGCGCGGGCGCGGGGTGTCCAGGCGCGGTTGCTGCAGGGACTCCGGGAGCCCGGCGAGGTACGCGAAGCCGGGCGCGAAGCCCCCGAACGCGACGGTCAGGGTGGCGCCGGTGTGGCGGGCGATCACCTCGTCGACGTCGCACCCGGCGTCGCGGGCGACGAGCTCGAGGTCCTCGCCGTCGTAGTGCACGTCGAGCTCGACGGTGCCGGCCGCGCCCCGCTCGGGCACCGCGGTGGTGTCGACGCCGGCGAGCAGCGACCGGACCCCGGGCAGCGCCTCGCGGGCGCCGGGGGCCGTGACCAGCACCGTCCGCGCCGCCGGCACCACGTCGACGACCCCGGGCAGCTCGCCGCGGGACAGCGCGTCGCGCAGGGCCGCGCCCACGGCGGCCACCGCGTCGAGGCCGTCGAGGTCGACGAGCAGCGCCTCGGGCCCGACCGGGAGGACCTCCACGGGACGACCTCAGCCGGCGATGCGGTGCAGGCGGGCCGAGGTGTGCGGCTGCACGGGCTGGCCGACCATGGCGCGTTCCTCGACGTAGGCCAGGTCGCCGTCGTCGACGATGCCGTAGAGCCGCGTCGCGCCGTTGACCTCCTTGGCGGAGGAGGTGCGGGCGATCGCGTCGGTCTGCAGCTCCCACGACGTCTGGGTGCGGCTGGCGCCGTAGTACAGCTCGATGATCCCGGTGTGGTGGGCGAGGAGGAGCTCGATCGTCCCGTCCTCCTGCGCGCGCCACCAGCCGACCTCGCGCGCGGCGGGGCGCACGACCGCGCCGCCCGGCCCGTCGAGCAGCCACGACCGCGCCTCCCAGGACAGGAAGGGCCGACCGTCGTGGGCGACGGTGATCTGCTGGCCGAAGTGGAACGGGCCCTCGATGGTCGGGTAGACCACCTCGCCCTCGCCGCGCCACACCCCGACCAGCGGCAGCAGGCCCAGCAGGGCGTCGTGGAGCTCCGGGCCGAGCCGCAGGTTCGCGGTGTCGTTCGGCACCGGCAGATCGGGCCAGCCGGGGAGGTTCGCGTCGCGGGTGCGGGCGGCGCGCTCGGCGGCCGCCCGGATCGCCTCGTTGCCGCTGCTGCCCTCGGGCAGGTCGCCGGCCTCGTCGGCGAAGGGCGCGTTCATCGAGCCTCCTCGTCGCCGCTGGTGAGGAGCTCGTCACGGAAGAGCCGACGCGTCAGCGCGATGCCGGCGCCCAGGATGCCGGCGCTGCACGCGGCGAGCAGGACGGTGTAGAACCACGCCACCGGACCAGCCTAACGACACCGCCCGCCCCACCCTGGCGGGCGGGGCGGGCGGGTCGTGGCGGTGATCGAAGGACCGATACGGACACTCAACGTCAGATGAGACGAGCACGCCGATAGGGGCACTTCGCCGACACCTCAGGCCACCGACACCTCGGAGGTGAACAGGCCCGGACCACCGACGGTGACCTCGGTCTGGCCGTTGCCCGAGCGCGAGAGGGCGCGCACGGTCCAGGTGCCGGGGCGGGCGAAGAAACGGTAGTCACCGGACGCCGAGGACACGACCTCGGCGGTGAACTCGCCCGTGCCGTCGAGGAGCCGCACGTAGGCCCCGCCGATCGGCGAGCCGGACGCGGTGACCTTGCCGACGAGCACCGACTCCTTCGACAGGTCGGTGCCGGCGGGCAGCTCTGCGGTCTGCTCAGGTGCGCCACACATCAGGACTTCCCATCCCCCGTCTCGATCGGCACGCCGATGAGCGAGCCGTACTCGGTCCAGCTGCCGTCGTAGTTCTTGACGTCCTGCTCGCCCAGCAGCTCGTGCAGCGCGAACCAGGTGTGCGAGCTGCGCTCGCCGATGCGGCAGTAGGCGATGGTCGGGCGCGACGAGTCGAGGCCCTGCTCCTCGTAGAGCTTGCGCAGCTCGTCGTCCGACTTGAAGGTGCCGTCCTCGTTGGCGGCCTTCGACCACGGGACGTTCAGCGCCGACGGGATGTGGCCGCCGCGCTGCGCCTGCTCCTGCGGGAGGTGCGCCGGGGCGAGGAGCTTGCCGGAGAACTCGTCGGGCGAGCGGACGTCGACGAGGTTCTTGGCGCCGATCGCGTTGACGACCTCGTCGCGGAAGGCGCGGATCGCGGTGTCCTGCTCCTTCGCGGTGTACTGCGTCCGCGGGCGCTGCGGGACCTCGGTGTCGAGCTTGCGCCCGTCGAGCTCCCACTTCTTGCGGCCGCCGTCGAGCAGCTTGACCGCGTCGTGGCCGTAGAGCTTGAAGTACCAGTAGGCGTAGGCGGCGAACCAGTTGTTGTTGCCGCCGTAGAGGATGACGGTGTCGTCGTTCGAGATGCCCTTCGACGACAGCAGCTCCTCGAAGCCGGCCTTGTCGACGAAGTCGCGGCGCACCGGGTCCTGCAGCTCGGTCTTCCAGTCCAGCTTCACCGCGCCGGGGATGTGGCCCCCGTCGTAGGCGGTGGTGTCCTCGTCGACCTCGACGAAGACGGTGTTCTGGGCGTCGAGGTTCTGCTCGGCCCAGTCGGCACTGACCAGGGCGTCCTGGCGACTCATGTGTGGTGCTCCTCGGTTCGTTTGCTCGTGGTTCGGACGGGGGCGGCGACACACGCGGCCCGTCCCGCGATCGGCCTGGAGCGGGGTGCAGGTGGGCGGTTCGGGACCGCGTCGTCGTCCGGGAGAGCCGGGTCAGCGACAGAGGCTGGAGTCGACGCGGCACAGGTCCACCGCACGTCGCTGGGTGAGCCCGCCGTCCACGACCCTCACGCTACCGAACGAATCGCCCCCGTCCGAGGGTGATGTCACCCGTGCGTTGCTCGGGGTCAGCCCGTCCGGCGCAGCGGGGCCAGGGTGCCGAGCAGGTCGCTGCGCCGTGGGACGCCGACGGTGCGGGCGAGCTCGACGCCGGCCGGGTCGACGACGAGCGTCGTCGGGGTGCGGCGGATGCCCAGGAGCCGCACCAGCTCGGGCCGGACGGCCACGTCGATCTCGCGCACCGTGACCCCCGGGTGCTCGGACGCCACGTCGGTGAGCACCGAGCGCGACGCCCGGCACTCCGCGCAGAACTGCGACGAGAGCTGCAGCAGCGCGAGACCGCCGGCCGGGGCGGCGAGGTCGCGGGGCAGCACCCCGCTGACCGGCTGGCCGGGACGCTGCGCGCCGACAGCCCGCAGGTCGCGCCGCGTGCCCTCGGGGCCGGGGTCGTGCGCCGGCACGTCGGGGATGTCGTCGTCCGCGCGCAGCCGCCGCAGCCGGAGCACGGCGAGCGCGAGCCCGACCAGGAGCACCACGGCGAGGGCCACCGCCGCGACCAGGAGCACCCAGCCCGTCACCCGCACCCCCCCGCCCCGGTCTCCCCGCCTACCGCCCGCCGACGCGGGCACCGCTGCCCGCGGAGAGCGTCCGCGCAGGGTAGCCCGCGGGCGTCGCGCGCCCGTGACCGGCCGGTACGCCGCGGAGGGCGCAGCCCGGGCGACGTGACGTGGAACGCGCAGGCGGGTGACGGCGCGGTGAACTCGGCTATCGTCCCCCTCACGATCGCGGAGGGAGACACGCGTGGAGCTGCTGCTGCTCACCGCCGACCCCGAGCCGACGTCAGTGTTGCCGTCGCTGGCCCTGCTACCCCACGGACTCCGGACCGCGGCCCCCGAGGTCGCGGCCCTGCTCGACGCCGGACCGCACGACGCCGTGCTGGTCGACGCCCGTCACGACCTCGCCGCCGCCCGCAGCCTGTGCCGCCTGCTGGGCTCCACCGGGCTCGACGTGCCGGTGATCGCGGTCCTCACCGAGGGCGGCCTCGTCGCGGTGTCCCTCGAGTGGGGCGTCGACGAGGTCCTGCTGCCCGGTGCGGGCCCGGCCGAGGTGGACGCCCGGCTGCGCCTGCTCAAGGCCCGCCGCACCCCCGACGGCGCCGGGGCCGAGGGCGCGCTGGTGCTGGGCGAGCTCGTCATCGACGAGGCCACCTACACCGCCCGCCTGCGCGGGCGCCCGCTCGACCTCACCTACAAGGAGTTCGAGCTCCTCAAGTACCTCGCCCAGCACGCCGGGCGCGTCTTCACCCGGGCCCAGCTCCTGCAGGAGGTGTGGGGCTACGACTTCTTCGGCGGCACCCGCACCGTGGACGTCCACGTCCGGCGGCTGCGCGCCAAGCTCGGGCCGGAGCACGAGCAGCTCATCGGCACCGTGCGCAACGTGGGCTACAAGTTCGTCCGCCCGGTCCGCGGGGTCCTCGGCGCGGCCGGCGCGGTGGGCGCCGAGCCGTCGGAGGGTCGCGGCGAGGTCGACGAGGAGGACGCCTCGGGGCGGCCCCCGGCGCCACCGTCCGCACCGCGGCTCCCGCGGGGCGGCGCGTCGTGGGACGACGCGCGCGTGGTGCGTCCCGCCGCCTGGGCCCGCGGCGGCTGACCCGACCCGTCCGGAGCGCTACGGTCCCGCCGTGCTCACGCAGCGGTGGGTGTCGACGGCGACGGCCGACGACGCCGAGCAGGTCCGGGCCCTCGCGGCCGCCGTCGCCGCGACGGACGGGGTCGACGCGTACGCCGAGCCCGCGCGCCGCGACCTCGCCGCGCTCGGGGTCGGCGGCGGGCGGCCGACGACCCGCCACCTGCTGGTGCACGACGGGGACGACCTCGTCGGCCACGCCCTGCTGGACGGGGAGCACCCCGACGACCCCGTCGCCGAGCTCGCCGTCCACCCCGAGCGCCGCCGTTGCGGGATCGGCGCGCAGCTCGTCGCCGCGGTCCTCGAGGCCGCGCCGGGCGCGCGGTTCTGGGCGCACGGCGACCACCCGGGCGCGGCGCCCCTCGCGGCGCGCATCGGCTGGCGGCGTGCCCGCGAGCTGTGGCGCATGCGCAGGCCCGCGCCCGGTCACGAGGCCACGCCCCTGCCGGCGCTCGCCGTCCCCGACGGGGTCGCGATCCGTCCGCTGCGCGTCGGGCGTGACGAGGACGCGGTGATCGCCGTCAACAACCGCGCGTTCGCCTGGCACCCTGAGCAGAGCGGCTGGACGCCCGCCGACGTCGCCGAGATCGAGGCCGAGGACTGGTTCGACGCCGAGGGCGTGCTGCTGGCGTGGGACACCGGCACCGAGGAGCTTCTCGGCTTCCACTTCACCAAGGTGCACGCGGCGGCTCCGAACGTGCCCGAGCCCCTCGGCGAGGTCTACGTCGTGGGCGTCGACCCGGGCGCCCAGGGCCGTGGGCTGGGCCGGGCGCTGACCCTCGCGGGGCTGCACCACCTCGCCGACCGCGGGCTGCGCACGACGATCCTCTACGTGGAGGGCGACAACGCCGCCGCGATCGCCACCTACCGCCAGCTCGGCTTCGAATGCGACGCGGTGGACGTCTCCTACCAGCGCTGATCGCGCAGCGTGACCTACATCGCACCGGTCACCCGTTGAGTTGTACGCCACGGGGCCCGTTCATCCCGCGTTCACCCTTCCAGCTCCGAGCGTCCACCCTGCCTGCCTAGCCTCCGGATCGTGGCGCGAATCCCGCGCCGCGGCGTGCCCACGTGGGGGTGGGCCAACGGACTCGGAGGACTCTCTGTGAGGTATCAGCGGCGCGCGGCGGCGGTCGGTCTGATCGCGGCTTCGGCGCTCCTGCTCGGCGCGTGCGGCAGCGACGAGAACGCCGGTGGCGGCGGGGTCTCCGCAGCACCGGGAGTCACCTGTGGCGGCAAGCCCGACCTGCGCTCCAGTGGCTCGTCGGCCCAGAACAACGCCATGACGCGCTTCGTCGCGACCTACCAGCAGACCTGCCAGGGGCAGACGCTGAACTACACCCCGAGCGGCTCGGGCGCCGGACGCAACGAGTTCCTCGGCGGCCAGACCGACTTCGCCGGCTCGGACTCCGCACTCAAGGACGGCGACGAGACCACCCGCGCGGAGCAGCGCTGCGCGTCGCCGGCCTGGAACCTCCCGCTGGTCTTCGGCCCGGTCGCGATCGCCTACAACCTCCCCGGCGTCACCGACCTGGTGCTCGACGGCCCGACCGCGGCCCGCGTGTTCAACGGCCAGGTGGCCACCTGGAACGACCCGGCCATCGCCGCCCTCAACCCGGGCAAGCAGCTGCCGGCCGCGCCGATCGTCGTGAACTTCCGGTCCGACGAGTCGGGCACCACCGAGAACTTCCAGAAGTACCTGGTGGCCGCCTCGAACGGCGCGTACGGCAAGGAGGCCGGCCAGACCTTCAACGGCGGCGTCGGCGCCGGTGCCCGCGGCAGCCAGGGCGTCGCGGACGCCACCCGGAACACCCCGAACTCGGTGACCTACGTCGAGTCGTCGTTCGCCCAGCGCGGGGGCCTCGGCGTGGCACAGATCATCAACTCCGGCGGCGGGCAGCCGGTGCCGCTGACCGCCGAGACGGTGGGCAACGCCATCAACAACGTCCAGGTCGAGGGCGAGGGCAACGACCTGAAGCTCAACCTGGACAGCCTGTACCAGGCGAACGCCCCCGGCGCCTACCCGATCGCGCTGGCGACCTACGAGATCGTCTGCTCGAACTACGCGGACGACCAGACCGCCACGGCCGTGCGGGCGTTCCTGCAGACCGCGCTCTCCCCGGGCGCACAGCAGGCGCTGCCGGAGGCGGGCTACGTCCCGCTGCCGGAGCAGTTCAAGCAGCGGATGACCACCGCGGTGAACGCCATCCAGTAGGCGCTGGCCCGAGCCCACCGAGATCGACGACGAGGCGGACGGACCCCGGTTGTGACCGAACGCACCACGGAACAGGCCCCACCGCAGGGTCCTCGCGACGAGGACCCCGCGGCCGGGTCGGCCACCCTGGACACCGTGACCGACCCCGGACCCGCTCGCGGCGGGAGGTCCCGGGGGTCCTCGTCCGGCGGACGCGGTGAACGCGTCTTCCGGGGGCTGACCTCGGGGTCCGGCCTCCTCGTCGTCGTGGCCATCGCGGCGATCGGGCTCTTCCTGCTCGTGCAGGCGGTGCCCTCGCTGATGGCCAACAACGCCAACTTCTTCACGTCGCCGCTGTTCGACACGCGCGACCCGGCGAACCTCAACTTCGGCATCCGCGACCTGGTCGTGGTCACGGTGCTGTCGTCGCTGTTCGCGCTGGTGCTCGCGATGCCGGTCGCGCTCGGCATCGCGCTGTTCCTCACCCACTACGCACCGAGGCGGGTCGCGCGGCCGTTCGCCTACGTGATCGATCTGCTCGCCGCCGTGCCCTCGATCATCTACGGCCTCTGGGGCATCGCGGTCCTCGCCCCGGCGCTGCTGCCGGTCGCGACGTGGCTGCAGGGCAACCTCGGCTGGTTCTTCCTCTTCGCCCCCGGCAACCTGCCGGTGCTCACGGGCACGATCTTCACGGGCGGCGTCGTCCTCGCGGTGATGATCCTGCCGATCATCACCGCGGTGACCCGCGAGGTCTTCGCGCAGACCCCGCGCTTCCACATCGAGGCGGCGCAGGCACTCGGCGCCACGCGGTGGGAGGTCATCCGCATGGCCGTGCTGCCCTACGGACGCAGCGGCTACATCGCCGGCTCGATGCTCGGCCTCGGCCGGGCGCTCGGCGAGACGATCGCGGTCCTCATCGTCATCCGCGCGGCGACGACGCCGTCGAACTTCAGCCTCTTCGACGGCGGCTACACGTTCGCCTCGCTCATCGCGTCGGCGGCCTCGGAGTTCAGCCAGCCGCTGCCGACCGGCGCCTACATCGCGGCCGGCCTGGTGCTGTTCGTCCTGACCTTCGTGGTCAACGCGATCGCCCGCGTGATCGCCGGCGGGAAGGTGAACGGCTGATGGCCACCACCACGGGCCTCGACGCCCCCGAACGCCCGGCCGGCGGGCCGACGTTCCAGCCCCTCAGCACCGGCCGCAAGGTCAAGGACCGGCTCGCCACCGTGCTGGTGGTCCTCGCGTTCCTCATCGCCGTGGTGCCCCTGGTGTGGGTGCTCGTCACGGTCGTCGGGCGCGGCATCGGCGCGATCCTGTCCGCGGACTGGTGGGGCCGATCGCTGTCGGGTGTGCTGCCCGAGTCGTTCGCCGGCGGCGTCTACCACGCGATCTACGGCACGCTGATCCAGGCGCTGCTCGCCGCGGTGATCGCCGTCCCGATCGGCATCGCCGCCGCGGTCTACCTCGTCGAGTACGGGCGCGGGCGCCTGGCGAAGACCACCAGCTTCATGGTCGACATCCTCGCCGGCGTGCCGTCGATCGTCGCCGCGCTGTTCGTGTTCGCGGCCTTCATCTCGATCCTCGGCGGGGTCCAGAGCGCCTTCATGGTGTCGCTGGCCCTCGTGCTGCTCATGCTCCCGGTGGTCATCCGCAACACCGAGGAGATGCTGCGCCTGGTGCCCGACGAACTGCGCGAGGCGTCGTACGCGCTGGGCATCCCGAAGTGGAAGACCATCCTGCGGATCGTGCTGCCCACCGCCCTCTCGGGCACCGTCACCGGCGTGATGCTGGCGCTGGCCCGCGTCATGGGCGAGACGGCCCCGGTGCTCGTGCTGGTCGGCTACTCGCAGTCCATCAACTTCGACCCGTTCACCGGCAACATGGCCTCGCTGCCCCTGTTGATGTTCTCCGAGCTGTCCAACCCGGAGGCCGCCGGCCAGTACCGCATCTGGGGTGCAGCGCTGACGCTGATCCTCATCATCATGATCCTGCAGCTCGGGGCGAGCGTCGTGTCGCGCTTCTCCGCCATCTCGAAGTAGAGGGAATCCCCGTGGCCAAGCGTCTCGACCTCAAGGACGTCGACATCTACTACGGCGACTTCCACGCCGTGCAGGACGTCAACCTCTCGGTGGCCCCGCGCAGCGTCACCTCCTTCATCGGCCCCTCGGGCTGCGGCAAGTCGACCGTGCTGCGCACGCTCAACCGCATGCACGAGGAGATTCCCGGCGCCCGCGTCGACGGCGAGGTGCTCCTCGACGGCGAGGACATCTACGCGCGCAGCTCCGACGCCGTGTCCGTGCGCAAGACGATCGGCATGGTGTTCCAGCGCCCGAACCCCTTCCCGACAATGTCGATCCGCGACAACGTCGTCGCCGGGCTCAAGCTCGCGGGCGTGCGGGACAAGAAGAAGCTCGACGAGGTCTGCGAAGCCTCGCTGCGCGGCGCCAACCTCTGGAAGGAGGTCTCCGAGCGCCTGGACAAGCCCGGCGGCGGCCTCTCCGGCGGTCAGCAGCAGCGCCTGTGCATCGCCCGCGCGATCGCCGTGCAGCCCGACGTGCTGCTCATGGACGAGCCCTGCTCGGCGCTCGACCCCATCTCGACGCTGGCGATCGAGGACCTGATCGACGACCTCAAGAAGGACTACACGATCGTCATCGTCACCCACAACATGCAGCAGGCCGCGCGGGTGAGCGACCAGACGGCGTTCTTCAACCTGGAGGCCACCGGCAAGCCGGGCAAGCTCGTGGAGATCGACGACACCGCGACGATCTTCTCGAACCCCAAGCAGCAGGCCACCGAGGACTACATCTCCGGCCGCTTTGGCTGACGCCTCGTGCGTGCTTGTCCGTGTTCCAGCACGGACGAGCACGCACGAGCGCGGAGCGCCAAGGCTCTGTGCGTGGCGGGGGGGCTCAGGCCTCGGGGGTGTTGGGCATCTTGCCGGTGACCATGAAGACCACGCGGCGGGCGACGGCGACGGCGTGGTCGGCGAAGCGCTCGTAGAAGCGCCCGAGCAGCGTCACGTCGATGGCCGGGGCGACGCCGCCGGGCCAGTCCTTGCTCAGCAGCACCGTGAACAGGTGGCGGTGCAGGTCGTCCATGGCGTCGTCGTCGGACTCCATGGTGAACGCGAGCTCGATGTCGCGCGTGAGGATGACCTGGCGGGCGTCCTGCGCCAGGTCGAGGGCGACGCGGCCCATCTCGGCGAAGTAGGGCGCGACGTCGTCGGGGAGCACCTTGACCGGGTGCCGGCGCCGGGCCGCCTTGGCGACGTGGAGGGCGAGGTCGCCCATCCGCTCGAGGTCGCCCGCGGAGTGGATGGCGGCGATCACCGACCGGAGGTCGCCGGCCACGGGCGCCTGGAGGGCGAGGAGGCCGAACGCCTGCTCCTCGGCCTGGCTGCGCAGGGCGTCGATCTTGGTGTCGGAGGAGATGACGTCCTCGGCGAGGTCGAGGTCCCCCTCGAGCAGTGCCGTCGTCGCCTTCTTCATGGCTTCGCCGGCCAGCAGGGACATGTCGGCGAGCTCGCTACTGAGGGCATCGAGCTTCTCGTGATAGGCCGTGCGCATAGGGCGGAAACCTACGTGCTCGCCCAGTCGGGTACCCGACGACGGCGTGAACCGGGGATGAACGCGGACTAGGTGCAGGACGAGTCGGCGGCCGTGATGGTCGGGTTGACCGGCGCGCTCCCCGCGGCCCCGGTCGGGGCGGCGTCCGCGCGCACCGTGCCGTCGAAGTCGTCGCCCAGGGTCAGCGTGAGTGTCCCCGGCACGGTGGCCGTCGGCTCGAGGGCGGCCCCGGGCACCGAGGCCGACAGCGTCGACGCGGTCGCGGCCTGGTCGGGGGAGTAGCGGATGGTCGTCGCGCGACCCGTGATCCCCGCGGCACCCTCGCTGACCACCGTGAACCCCGCGGAGCGCAGGCGCTCGGCGACGGCGCCGACGGACGGCCCGTCGGCCTGGTCGGCGCCGGGGAGGGCGGCGGCGTGCACGGCGGGTGCGGCGAAGCGCCGCTCCTCGTCGTCCCCGTCCCCGTCGTCGTCGCCCCGGTCGCGGTCCTCGTCGCCACCGTCGTCCCCGTCGCCGCCGTCGTCGGACGACCGGTCGGACGACGCCTCGCCGTCGCCGGAGCCGGAGCCCGCGCCGGCGGGGGATCGGACGTCGACCAGGCGTACCTGCGCCGGCGCCGCGGCGGGTGCGGACGGGACGAGGCCGCCGGACCCGGGCAGCGGCCGGTCGTCGATGAGCGCCGAGAACAGCGCGCGCTCCTCGCCGCGACGCAGCACCTCGTTGCCCCGCTCGTTGGGGACGCCCGTCGTCGGCACGGTCACGAAGCTGACGGTGCGCGGGTCGAGGCTGCCGAGGGACTGCGAGAGCGCGAGCAGCTGGTCGGAGCCGATGTTCTCGCCGAACGTGGACCGAGCGATGGCCGCGACGAGGCCCTCGAGCCGCGACGGGTCGAGCAGCGTCCCGGCCGAGAGCACCGAGCGCAGGAGCGCGCCGAGGAACCGCTGCTGGCGCTGGATGCGGCCGTAGTCGCTGGACGGGTCGCCCTCGACGTGGCGGGCCCGGACGAAGTCGAGCGCCTGGCGACCGGTCAGCACCGTCGGGCCGGCCTGCGGGACGATCGTGCCGAGGACCGAGTCCTCGACGGGCTGTTCCACGCAGATCGGCACCCCGCGCACGGCGTCGACCATGCCCTCGAAGCCCTGGAAGTCGACGCCCAGGAAGCGGTTGATCGCCAGCCCCGAGAGCTCCTGGACCGCGCGCGTCACGCAGCGGGGCCCGCCGGCGGCGTACGCGGAGTTCAGCTTCACCCGGGGCGTGGGCGGCAGCACCTGCGGCGAGTAGGCGCCGCTCACCGGGTCCCAGCGCTCGCACGCGGGCCGGGTGATCTCCAGGTCGCGCGGGAACGACACCACGGTCACCGCGGAGCGGTCCTCGGGCACGTGGACGATCATGATCGTGTCGGTGCGCGCGCCGGGGACGTCGGCGGTGTCTCCGGACTCCTCCGACGGCGGGGCGCCGGCGCGACTGTCGGAGCCGACGACGAGGAAGTTCTGGTCGCCGATCTGCGCCGCGGCGTCCTGGATCGCCGCCGAGTCGGGGTCGAGCGCGCCGATCTGCCGCACGGCCGCCTCGACCCACGACGCCGCGCCCCACCCCAGGCCGCAGACCACGACGACGAGCACCGCGCACATCGCCGTGAACACGCGCAGGGTGCGGGGCCAGGTCCAGCCCTGCCGCCACCGGGTCACGCGAGCCCCGACCGAGGCGAGGACGGCGGACGTCGCGGCCCAGTCCGTGGCGTCCGCTCGCGTCGCGGTCGCGCGCCGGGGCGAGGCGGTCGTCCCCGCGGCGGTCGTCACAGCGGCGGTGGCGGCCGGCGGCGGATCGGCGGGAGCGGGGGGAGCCGACGGCGGGGGCCCGAGCACCGGCCGGGCCACGGCCGCGGCCGACACCGCCCGGACGTGGCGAACGGCCGGAGACTCGTCCGGATCGGTGAGGTCGGGAGGGGACTCGACCGGCTCGTCCTGCTCGTCCCCTGGCTCGTCGGGGCCGATCACCGGGTCGTCCTCGCCCTCGTCGGGCGGCGCGAGCGGGCGGAGGACCAGCGGGGCGCGGGTCGGGGGCGCCGGGGGCACCGTCACGACGGTGGGCGGCTCCTCCGGACGCGGCACGGCCGCGAGCACCGGGCGCTGACCCGCCGGCAGGGTCACCGCGTCCACGGGCGAGCGCTCGACCGGACGTTCGCTCTCCACCCCGCCGTCGGTCGCCGTGGGCGTCGGCGCGGTGACGAGCGCGGCGCCGGGCGGGCGCAGCCCGAGGCGCGGACCGCGCTTGCGGGTCAGCGGCACCATCGTCGGCGCGCGACCGACGCGCACCGGCGTGCTGACCGGGATCCCGAACGGCACCGACGGGAGCGGGCCGGTACCGGCCGACCCGTGCGCGCGACCGGCGTCGGCCCCGGCGGCACCGGGGGCGGAGCCCCGGGCCGGGTCACCGGCGCTGTCGTCGGTCACGGATCTCCTCGCGGCTCGTGAGGTCGAACCGCGCGTCCGCGGTCCGGGGAGGTCAGCAGCCGGATCGTACGGTCCGTGACCGTCCGGTCACCGCCGGGGCCACTACGCCACGCGGGCGTCCAGGCACAACGGACACCACCCGACCGGGCGACCACCGGGCCCCGTTCGGCCACCGCAATGTTCAGGTCCGGCTCAGGAACGCCACGGACGGGTCAGCGGACCGGACCCGGCTCAGGAGACGGGAAACGCGCCGCGCGCCGCGGTCTCGATGCCGCGGCGCCGGGCGGCGGGCCCGGCGAGCCGGATCGTCCCGTCGGCGTCATCCTGGTAGGCGACGGCATTGCGCCCGGCGCGCTTGGCGACGTAGAGCAGCGAGTCGGCGGCGTCGAGGCCCGGCGCGCCGGGACGTGTCCCGTCGCCCAGGCACGCCACGCCCACACTGACCGTGACGCGCAGGTCCGCGGCGACCTCGTGCCACGGGTGCGCGTCGACCCGTGCCCGGGCCTCCTCGCACACCCGCACCGCCTCGGCGGGGGCGAGGCCGGGCAGGACGAGCGCGAACTCCTCGCCGCCGTACCGGGCGCAGAAGCCGTCCTCGGGCAGGTCCTCGCTCATGA
>JAQSWW010000113.1 GCA_029266415.1 Actinomycetospora sp.
CTAGCGCGCTCGTGCGCGCTTGCCCGTGCTGGGGCACGGACAAGCGCTCACACCTTCAGGGCGCTCAGGGTTGGCCGATCCGGCGCAGCGAGAGCCGGCCGTCGGCGGGGCCTGTCGCGGTCCACGCGCCCGAGGCCACGGTCCAGGTCTGCCCGTCGTACGTGACGCTCTCGAGCGCGAGGCGCTCGCCGTGCGCGACCAGCCAGGTGGCGATGGCCCACCCCTCCTCGGCGGGCTGCGCGCCCGAGAGCCGCGCGGTGCCGAGCTCGCGGGTGGCCAGTACGGCGACCTCGGTGCTCGACGCGCCGTCGGGCGGGGTCGCGGGCAGGTCGGTGCAGGTCCACGACCCGGGCGCCTGCCCGAGCAGCGACACGGCCATGAGGCGCGCCTCGGGTTCGTGGTCGGCGTAGGCCTCGGGGAACCCGCTGCGCTGGACGGCCTGGGCGGCGACCGTGACGTCCATCGTGGTCCAGCCCGGCACCTGCAGGAGGCCCTCGTAGAACGCGGTGGTGCTGACGACGGGGTCGAGGATCTCCTCCTCGGTGCCCCAGCCCTGGCTCGCGCGTTGCTGGAACAGGCCCAGCGAGTCGCGATCGCCGTAGTCCACGTTGACGAGCCCCGACTCCTGGATCGCGGTGGCCAGCGCGATCGTCACGGCGCGGTCCGGCACGCCGAGGCGGCGCCCGACGCCGACGATCGTCGCGGCGCTGTCGGCCTGCTCGGGACTGAGCGTCCAGGACGCGGGCAGCCCGGGGGAGTCGGGCGGCGCCGTGATCGTGCAGCGCGGACGCGCGGTCGGGCCGCCGTCGGCGAGGAGCACGATCAGCGTGATCACCAGCGCCAGGACCGCGAGGACAGCGACGAGCGCCACCGCGAGGCGCGCCCGGGCGGCGACCGGGGAGCTCAGGGCCGGCCTCCCTCGGTGGTCGCCGCCCCGGCCATGTCCGCGCGGTGCCGGGCGACGGCGTCGACGACGTCGGTGAGGAACCGGGTGACGACGGCGAGCTCGTCGGGGGAGTAGTCGGCGACGACGGCGTCGAGGCGCGCGGCGAGCGGGCCGAACCAGGCGCGCCCGACGTCGGCGCCCGCCGGGTCGTGGTGCAGCGTGACGCGGCGGCGGTCGACGTCGTCGCGGACGCGGTGCAGGTGGCCGAGGCGCTCGAGCCGGTCGACGGCCGCGGTCGTGGCGCCGGACGACAGCCCGACCTCCTCGCCGAGGCGGCCCGGGGTCAGCGCGGCGCCCGCCCGCTCGGCGCGGAGCACGGCGAGCAGGGCCTGGGCGTCGGTGCGGTGCAGCCCCTGGCCGGCGGCGAACGCCTGGCCGAGCCGCCCGGACTCGTCGGCGTAGGCCTGGAGGAGCTCGACCAGCTGTTCGCGCGCCTCCCGGCCACCCTCGGTCACACCGTGCAGCCTAGCCGCGATCACGGTAATCTCGACGATCGAGAGATTCGACCATGGAGGAGAACATGACCGCGACCGTGTCCGCACGGAGCACGAGGCCCACCACCGCGGACCGCGTCCGGTCCGTCGCCCTGCTGCTCGGCGCCGTGCTGCAGATCGTCGTGGGCGCCCTCGGCGGGTCGGGGGCGTTCGGGCTGTCGGTGGGCCAGGTGGCGCAGGAGAACACCACCGTGGTCATGCCCGTGCCGGCCGCGTTCTCGATCTGGGGTCCGATCTACGCCGCGATCCTGCTGCTCGCGGTGCGCCAGGTGCTGCCCGGCCAGCCCGAGCGGGCCGTGCACCGGGCGACGGGGTGGTGGCTGGTCGCGTCGACGGTGTTCAACGCCGGGTGGATCCTCGCGTTCTCGGCGCAGGCGGTCGTGCTCGCGCAGGTGATCATCGTCGCGCTGCTCGTGGTGCTCGCGGCCGCGCTGGCGCAGCTGACGCGCCTGCCCGCCGCGGGCGTCGCCGACCGCCTGCTGCTCCACGGCCCCGTCGGGCTCTACGCGGGCTGGGTCAGCGTGGCCACCGTCGTCGGCGCGGCCACCACCGGCACGTTCCTCGGCGCCCCGGGCACCGGCGGCGTGGCGACGGTGCTGGGTGCGCTCGTCCTGCTGGTGGTGGGCGCGATCGCCGCCGCCGTGGTGGCCCGCGGACCCGGTGCGGTGCCCTACGCGGCATCCGTGGTCTGGGCGCTCGCCGCGATCGTGGTGATGGGCCCGCCCGTCGCGGTGGTGGTCGCGGCACTCGTCGCCCTGGTCGCGGTGCTCGCGACGGCCGTGCGCCGCGTGCTCGTCGCCCCGCCCGGCCGCCGCGTCCCCGCCGCCTTCGGCTGACCCTCCACCCCGCTGGTCGGCGGCGCACGGGGTGTGCCAGCGTGGGGGCCACGCAGGCGTTCAACGCCAGGAAATCCCCCACGATCACGAGCGTTTCGCCCGGCCGGCGCCCGATGATCAGGGAGTCCGTGCGGTCACCTCGGAGATCGACATCGACCGCACGCACTCCCTGATCACGGACAGGCGCCACCGCCGCCGGCGCCCGGCACCCGACCGCACGGAGCCCTACGGCGTCGACGAGCTCGGCCGGGCCCCGTCCCTCGACCTGTACCGCCCCGCCGGACCCGGCCCGCACCCGGTGGTCGTGTGGGTGCACGGCGGCAGCTGGGTCCGCGGCGAGCGCGACGACCGCGCCGCGCTCAACCGCTGGCTCGCCGACCAGGGCCACGCGGTGATCTCGGTGGAGTACCGCCTCCCGCCGCCCGCGCCGGTGGGGGAGGGCCAGCGCCGGGACGTCGCCGCGGCCATGGCCTGGGCCGTCGCCCACGCCGCCGAGGAGGACCTCGACCCGCAGCGCTGTGCGCGTCCGAGCTGGTCGACCTGTTCGGCTAGAGGCGCTCGGGACCGCGCACGAGCTCACCCGGCGAGCGCCGGTAGGTCCAGGTCCCCGCACAGACGACGCCCACGACGACGAGGGCGACGGCCATGTGGATGCCGGCCTCCATGCCGACCCACACCGCCGCGCTCGGTCTGCGGCCGCTCTCGATCACCCCTCGTGATCCACGCTCCAGCGAAGGCCAGTACCCACCGGCCGCGGACACCGCCGCCCTCGCGGTGCGGGCCCACCCGGGCGGGTAGACCGGGACGCGTGACGGTCTCCTCTCGCCGGTACCGCGTCGTCGACAGCCCGATCGGGCCGCTGACCCTGACCTGGGACGACGCCCGGAGCGCGGTGGTCGGCCTCCACGTCCACGATCAGCGGGAGCTCCACCCCGACCCGGCGTTCGGCGCGCCCGACGACGGCGCCTGCGCCGCTCTCGACGACCTGGCCGGCGAGCTGGACGAGTACTTCGCCGGCACGCGCCGGACGTTCACGCTGCCCGTCGACCCGCCCGGGACGCCCTTCGCCCGCGCCGTCTTCGCCGCGTTGCAGGACGTCCCGTACGGCGCGGTGACCACCTACGGGACGCTCGCGGCGGCGATCGACAAGCCCCGCGCGGCCCAGGCCGTCGGCACCGCCAACGCCCGCAACCCGGTCAGCCTGCTCGTGCCCTGCCACCGCGTGGTGACCGCGGCGGGACGTCCCTCGGGCGGGGGACCCGGCGTCGAACGCAAGCGTTTGCTCCAGCAGCTCGAGCGCCGTGACTCTTGACCCCGCGAACCGCGCGAGTATGTTCGGAGGTGTCGTTGTGGTGGTGATCACACGAGCTGAGGGCTGATCGCGCCGCAGTCACGACCGAAGGTTTCCGACCGGGATCGAGGTGATGGATTGGACGCAGGGAACACCCCGCACCGCATCACGAGGACCCGGTCGACCCGGCGCCGTACCGCGCACGGGAGCTGATCGATACCAGTCTCCACGCCGATGAGCGCATCTCAGCGGATGGTGGGACGACCGGGCCCGTGCGGGTCCCGAGCTGACACTTCCTCCCAGATACGAGCCGGCGTCCCCATCGGGGGCGCCGGTTCGTGCGTGTGGGGACAGGTGGTCCTCGACGGGGAACGAACGGGGATTTCGTGCGCGTAGAAGCAACGAACGGCACGTTCGTTGCACCCCTCAACACACCCCTCAATAGTGGACGACGCCGCGCTCCCCGCCGCCGGCGACCACCGCGTCCCCGGTGACCGCGACGGCCCGGGGCGAGGCGAGGAAGACGACGACGTCGGCCACCTCCTGCGCGGTGGGGATCCGGCGCAGGCTGGTGCCCCTGGCCAGCTCCGCGCGGACCTCGGCCTCCGAGCGCCCGGTCGCCGCCATCCGCTCGGCGACCATGCCAGGCGTGCGCTCGGTGTCGGTGTAGCCCGGGTGCACCACGACGACGCCGACCCCCGACGGGCCGAGCTCGTCGGCGAGGTTCGCGGTCAGCGCCGCGACGCCGACGTTGCGCACGGTGCCGGCGATCGAGCCGGTGCGCCGGGCGTTGAGCCCCGAGATGTTGACGATGCGCCCGGAGCCCCGCGCGGTCATGTGCGGGGCGACGGCGCGCGCGGTCCGCAGGTACCCGAGGACCTTGGTGTCGACGGCGTCGAGGACGGCCTGGTCGGTCAGCTCCGCCAGCGCCGGCACCGGGCCCCCGCCGGCGGGTGGCGCCGCGGCGTTGATCAGCACGTCGACGCCGCGGAGCTCGTCGACGACCCGGGCGACCATCGCCCGCACCGCGGAGTCGTCCGTGGTGTCGGCGACCAGCGGCAGCACCGTCGACGCGGGTCCGGCCGCCCGCACCTGCTCCGCGGCGGCATCGAGCGCCGCGGCGTCGCGGGCGACGGGCACGACGTGCGCGCCCTCGGCGGCGAGACCCCGCGCGCACGCCAGCCCGATGCCGCGCGAGCCGCCGGTGACGATCGCCACCTGCCCCGCGAGTCCCAGGTCCACGCTCAGCTCCAGTCGTAGAAGCCGCGCCCGGACTTCTGCCCGAGCTCGCCGCGCTCGACCTTGTCGCGCAGCAGCTGTGGCGGGGTGAAGCGGGGCCCGAGCTCCTTCGTGAGGTGCTCGGCGATGGCCAGGCGCACGTCGAGGCCGACGACGTCGGTGAGCCGCAGCGGGCCCATCGGCCACCGGTAGCCCAGCTGCATCCCGGTGTCGATGTCCTCGGGGCTGGCGACGCCCTCCTCGACCATCCGGATCGCCTCGAGCCCGACGGTGAGCCCGAGGCGCGAGGTGGCGAAGCCGGGCGCGTCGTTGACGACGATCGCGGTCTTGCCCAGCGCCGCGACCCACTCGCGGGTGGCCTGCGTCGTCGCGTCGGAGGTGCCGGGGTGGACGACGAGCTCGACGAGCTTCTGCGCGGGCACCGGGTTGAAGAAGTGCATGCCGATGACGCGCTCGCCGGGCAGGTCGGCCGCGATCGCGCCGATCGACAGCGACGAGGTGTTCGAGGCGAGCACCGCCTCGGGGCAGGCGTGGGCGGCGCCGCCGAGGACGGCCTGCTTGACGTCGACGCGCTCGGGCACCGCCTCGACGACCAGGGCGGTGTCGGCGGGCAGCGCGTCGACGGTGGTCGACAGGGTCAGGCGCGCGAGCAGGTCGTCGCGCGTGGTGCCCTCGGGGAGCTTCCCGCGCTGCGCCGCCCCGTCGAGGCTGTTCACGACGGCCTCGCGCGCGGCGTCACCGCGCGACTCGTCGGCCTCGACCAGCGTGACGGGGGAGCCGGCGGCGAGCAGGACGTGGGCGATCCCCGCGCCCATCGTCCCGCCCCCGACGACGGCGGCGGTCGGGCGTGCGTCCAAGGCGTTGACCTCCGGTCGTGTGAGTGGCAGTCCGTGTCATAGCACGGACACGCGCTCACGAGCGCGTCAGCGCCAACGCCGACGACACGTGGTCGGGGACGAGCACCGCGGCGCGGGCGACGAGGCCGAGGAAGCGGTTGGTCAGCGCGTCGGGCGTCGACCCGGTGTAGGCGGCCAGCTCGCGCTCGACCCGGGGCACCGGCCGGGCGATCGTGCCCGCGAACACCGGCGGGACGATCGCCGCGGGCACCAGCGACGGCCCGATCCCGGCCGCGGTGAGCAGCGGGGCGACGGCGGTCTGCTCGGTGCGCACGGCCACCCGCGGCCGGTAGCCCACCTGCCGGCAGGCGTCGATGAGCACGTCGGCCAGCGCGTGGTCGGGGGCGTACTGCACCCAGGGCACGTGTTCGAGGCGGCTCAGCGCGATCTCGCCACCGACCGGGGCCATGACGTCGTCGGCGCCGAGGTTGGGCGGCAGCAGCACGACCATCTCCTCGTGGCCGAGGCTGCGCTGGCGCCCCCGCCACTGCGCCGGCACCGGACCGACCCCGACGTCGGCCTGGCCCTCGGTGACCGCGGTGGCGAGGGTGTCGCCGTGGCGGTGCTCGTGGAGCCGCACGGTGACGTCCGGGTTCTCGGCCCGCCAGCGGCGCAGGACGCCCGGCAGCAGCCCGAGGCTCACCGAGTAGACGCAGCCGATGCGCAGCTCGCCGCCCTCGGAGCCGGTGGCGGCGCGGGCCGCGGCGCTGCCGCGTTCGGCGGCGGTGACGGCGGCCCGGGCGTGGGGGAGGAGCGCGCGCCCGGTCGGGGTGAGAGCCACCGCACGGGGCAGGCGGCTGAACACCGCCCCGCCGAGCTCCTTCTCGAGGCTCGCGATCTGCTGCGAGAGGCCGGGCTGGGTGACGAACAGCTGGTCGGCGGCCCGCGTGAACGAGCCCTCGTCGGCCACGGCGAGGAAGTACTCGAGCTGGCGCAGCGTCGGCATCACGCCAGCTTATGCGTTTCCACGGTGAACTTCTTCGACTTATGCGCCGAGGCCGCACAGCGTGGAGAGCGACCCCGGAAACACCCGTCATCCCCGAGGAGCTCCCCCGTGCCTCTGGCCCTGCTCGCCCTCGCCCTGGGCACCTTCGGCATCGGCACCACCGAGTTCGTGATCATGGGCCTGCTGCCGCAGGTCGCCGGCGACCTCGGCGTGCCCATCAGCGACGCCGGCCACCTCGTGTCCGCCTACGCCGCGGGCGTCGTCGTCGGCGCACCGCTGCTCGCCGTCGCCACGGTCAAGCTGCCGCGGCGGCCGGTGCTGATGGCCCTCATGGCCGTGTTCGCGATCGGCAACCTCGCCTCGTCGCTCGCGCCCGGCATGACCTCGCTGCTGGCGGTCCGCTTCCTCACCGGCCTGCCCCACGGCGCGTTCTTCGGCCTGGCGTCGGTCACGGCGGCGGCCATGGTGGGCCGGCAGCGGCGCGCCACGGCCGTCTCGCGCGTGTTCCTCGGCCTGACCGTCGCCAACGTCGTCGGCGTGCCGCTGGCCACGCTGCTCGGGCAGGCCGCCGGCTGGCGGGCGACGTTCGCGCTCGTCGGGGTCATCGGCGTCGTGGCCCTGGCCGCCGTCGCCGCGTTCGTCCCGGCCGCCGAGCCCACCGCGGCCGGGCCCGGCGGGCTGCGCACCGAGGTCGCGACGCTGCGCCACCCCCAGGTCGTGCTCTCGCTCCTCGCGGTGGTCTTCGGCTTCGGTGCCATGTTCGCCTGCTACAGCTACGTCACCCCGATGCTCACCGAGGTCGGCGGCTTCTCGGCGGCGACGGTCACCGTGCTGCTCGCCGTGGTCGGGCTCGGCATGACGGCGGGCTCGCTGCTCGGCGGGCGCGCCGCCGACCGCGCCCCGCTGGCCACCCTGTACACCTGCCTCGTCGCGCTGGCCGTGGTGCTGGTCAGCTTCGTGGTCACGGTGCACCACCCCGTGCTCGCCGTGCTCTCGCTGTTCGGCGCGGGCATGTTCTCGCTGGCCCTGGGCCCGGCGATCCAGACGCGCATCCTCGACCTCGTGGGCGACGCGCCGACGATGGCGTCGGCGGCGATCCAGTCGGCGTCGAACATCGCCAACTCCCTCGGCGCCTGGCTCGGCGGCATGGTCATCGCCGCGGGCCTGGGCTACCTCGCTCCGGCGCTCGTCGGCGCGGTGCTCGCCGTCGTCGGCCTCGCCGTCCTCGCCCTCTCGGGCGGCCTCGAGGTCCGCGTCCGCCGCCAGGAGGCCGTCCGGACCCTGGCCACGGCCTGACCGGGATGTGAGCACATTCCGCCCCGGTACGGGCGGAAAGTGCTCACAGGGCCGCCACGAGCAGCACCGGGACGCTGAGCAGCGTCGTCAGCAGCGCCGCGTCGCGGGCCAGCGGGACGCCGGTGTCGAAGCGCACCGCGTAGCCGAAGACGTTCTGCGCGGTGGGCAGCGCGGCGCTCACCACCACCGTGAGCAGCGCCGGCCCGCCCAGCCCGAACGCCGTGCCCAGCCCCCAGGCCAGCAGCGGGTGCACGAGGTTCTTCAGCGCGATCACCGCGCCCAGGCAGACCGGGTCGTCGTCGCGGCCCGGGCGCTGGGCGTGGGCGAGCGAGAGGCCGAAGGCCAGCAGCATCGCCGGCACCGCGAGGTCGGCGAGCAGCTCCAGCGGCTCGAGCAGCCCCTCGGGCGGGCGCACGCCGGCGACGTTGCACCCGAGCCCCGCCGCGGTCGCGAGCAGCAGCGGGTTGCGCAGCGGCGCGAGCAGGGCGCCCCCCAGCCCGGCCCGCTCGCCGCGGCGTCGCGCGGCCACGACGTCGAGCAGCGTGGTGTAGGTGGGCGTGAGCACGGCCAGCTGGAAGATCAGCGCCGGGGCGATCTCGGCCGCGCTGCCCAGGGCGTAGGTCGCGATCGGCAGGCCGAGGTTGCCGGCGTTCAGGTAGCCGCTGGCCATCGAGCCCACGACCGTCTCGCCGCGCGGACGCCTGCGCAGCATCCCGACCGGCACGTACAGCGCGCACACCGCGAGCGCCGCCAGGGCGGTGACCACCAGGCCCGTCGAGAGCACGCGGGCGACGTCGGCCCGCAGCAGCGTGACGAACAGCAGGGCCGGCGAGGCGACGAAGAACGCGGTGCGCGAGAGCGTCTCGGTGGCCGAGTCGGGCAGCAGGCGCATCCGCCCGACCACGATCCCGACCGCGACGACGACACCGATGACGAGGAAGCCCTCCAGCACCCCGTTCACGCGCCGATCACCGGACGAGCCTAGGAGAGCGTGCGTGCCCTACGGTCCCGAGACCATGGGCATCCTCGATCGCTTCCGGCTCGACGACCGCGTCGCCGTGGTCACCGGCGCCTCCTCCGGGCTCGGCGTCGTCTTCGCCACCGCGCTGGCCGAGGCCGGCGCCGACGTCGCGCTCGGCGCGCGCCGGGTGGAGAAGCTGGAGGAGACCCGCAAGGCCGTCGAGGAGCGGGGCCGCCGGGTGGTCACCGTCGCCACCGACGTCGCGTCGCCGGACGACTGCCGCGCCCTGGTCGACGCCGCGGTCGCCGAGTTCGGGCGCGTCGACGTGCTGGTCAACAACGCCGGGATCGGGACCGCGGTGCCCGCGACCAAGGAGACCCCGGACCAGTTCCGGCAGGTCATCGACGTCAACCTCAACGGCTGCTACTGGATGGCCCAGGCGGCCGCGCCGCACATGGCGCCCGGCAGCGTGATCGTCAACGTCTCGAGCATCCTCGCGCTGACCACCGCGGGCCTGCCCCAGGCCGCGTACTCGGCGTCGAAGGCCGGGCTGATCGGCCTGACCCGCGACCTCGCCCAGCAGTGGACCCCGCGCAAGGGCATCCGGGTCAACGCGCTCGCGCCCGGCTTCTTCACCTCGGAGATGACCGACAGCTACACCGAGGGCTACCTCGAGAAGATGATGCCGCGCGTGCTGGCGGGGCGGATGGGCGATCCCGAGGAGCTCGCGGCCGCGCTGGTCTTCCTCGTCTCCGACGCCGGGTCCTACGTCACCGGGACCACGCTCACCGTCGACGGCGGCGTCACGACGACGTGAGGTTTCGCCCGGCCCTGCTCCCCGGGTAGGCCCCGGGCATGGACGACACGCTCGCCGAGGAGCAGAAGGTCACCGCCCGCGCGGTGCTCGAGCGCGAGGGCCGGGGGTTCGCCGAGGAGATCGGTCTGGGGCGCACGAACAACCCCGCGAGCCTGTTCGGCCTGCTCGTGGCCGCGGTGCTCGTCACGCCACGCGGTGAGGCCGTGGGCCCGGCCCGTGCCGCCCACGAGGTCACCAACCGCTGGCACACCGCGTCCGACCTGGCCGCCGCCTCCGAGCAGGACGTCGCCAAGGAGCTCGGCGCCGCCGTCGAGGGCTTCGACCGCGACGACGACCGGGACGACAGCGCCTCCGGCGACGCCGGCACCCTGATCGCGCTCGCCGCGGCCGTGAGCGACACCTGGGGCGGCGACCTGCGCCGACTGCGCGACGAGGCCGGCCGGGACCCGGAACGCGAGCGTCGACTGCTCACCGACCTGCCCGGCGTCGACGACGACGTCGTCGACGTGTTCCTGCGCGAGGTGCAGGTGCTGTGGGACGAGGTGTCGCCGTTCGCCGACGCCCGCGCCCTGCGCGCGGCGTCGACCCTCGGGCTGGGCGAGACCGCCGAGGACCTCGGCCGTTACGGCGGCGGCCCCGAGAAGATCGGCCGGCTCGCGGGCGCGCTCGCGCGCATCGAGGTCGAGGGCTCGCACGACGAGGTCCGCCGAGCCGCGGGCTGACGCCCGGGCGGGCTCACCGCGTCGCCGGCGTCGTCACCCCGGCCGCCGCCAGCGCGCCGGGCAGCACCCGCGCCGCCTCGAGCAGGCTCGGGCCGTACCAGGTGAGCAGCCGCCCGCTGACCAGCGCCGACGGCGCGGCGAAGCTCTCGGGGCCGTCGTCGGCGGTGAAGCGGTAGGGCTCGTCGGGCAGGACCACGAGGTCGTGCGCGGGGAGCTCGGCGGGGTCGAAGCGGGGGTAGCGCTCGGGGGAGTCGCCGAGGGCGTTGTCGATGCCGAGGCGAGCCAGGACGGCGCCGGTGAACGTGTCCGACCCGACGGCCATCCAGGGCTTGCGCCAGATCGGCACCACCGCGCGGCGCGGGGCGTCGGGCAGCGGCAGGGCGTCCCACGCCGCCCGCGCCCCGTCGATCCACGCCGGCCGCTCGAGGCCGCACGCCGCGAGCATGCGCTCCAGCGAGCGCAACGCGCCGTCGACGTCACGGATGTCGGTGACGTACACCGCGAGGCCGGCCTCGCGCAGCCGCTCGAGCTCGGCGGGCTTGTTCTCCTCGGCGTTGGCGAGCACCAGGTCGGGGGCCAGCGCCACGATCTTCTCGACGTCGGGGTTCTTCGTGCCCCGCACCCGCGTCACCCCGTGCTCGTCGAGGTCGTCGGGGTGGGTGCACCAGTCCGTGGCCCCCACCAGCAGGCCGGGCTCGGTGACCCCGATGGCCTCGGTGAGCGAGGGGACGAGGCTGACCACCCGGCGGACGGACTCGGGGAGCGAGACGCGGGAGCCCTCGTCGTCGACGACGTTCATGCCCCCAGCGTGCCACCAGCAGGAGTCCGATACCGTCGGTACCGGCAACTTCTGCGTGACGGAGGCGTGGGCGTGGACCGTTGGGCATCGGGCATCGACACCGCCTGGCTGCAGCTCGAGCAGCCGACGAACCGGATGGTCGTGCACGGGGTGCTGTTCTGCGACGGCCCGGTGGACGTCGAGGCGGTCCGCGACCGCGTCGCCCGGCGATGGGTGGCGGTGTACCCGGGCCTGCGCCAACGCCCGACGTGGCCCGCCGGGGGCCTCGGTCCCGTGCGGTGGGTCGACGACGAGCCCGACCTGACCGAGCACATCGGCACCGTCGCGCTCGAGGCGCCGGGCGACGACGCCGCCCTGGCCCGGCACGTCGGCGCGCTGATGTCCCGCCCGCTGCCGACCGACCGGCCGTGGTGGGCGATGCACGTCGTCTCCGGGTACCGGGGTGCGGGCACCGCGGTGCTGGTCAGCATCCACCACGGGCTCGCCGACGGCGTCGCGCTCAACCACCTCTTCCACGCCCTGGCCGACGACCCGCCCGGCACCGACGAGGGCACGCCCGTCGCGTACGCGGCGCCGCCCAAGCACCGCCGCGGCGTGCGGGACGTGCGCCTCGTGCGGCGGGAGGTCCCGCTGCGCCTCGGCCGGCTGGGGCGCACGATCGCGCGCTGGCCGAGCCGCGAGGGGCGCCAGGAGCTCGCGGCGACCGGCAGCGCGATCGGGCGCTCGACCACGCTGATCGTCCGCCCGCCCGGCGAGGCCGAGACGGCGCTGCAGGGCGAGCTGGGCACCGAGAAGGCGGCGCGGTGGACCGAGGCGGTCGATCTCGACGCCGTCAAGGCCGTCGGCAAGGAGCACGGCGCGAGCGTCAACGACGTCCTGTGCGGCGCGATCGCCGGCGCGCTGCGGGAGTTCCTGGGGGAGGGGACGCCGCGGCTGCGGGCGGTCATGCCGACCAATCTGCGCCGCCTCGACCGGCCGGTGTCGCACTGGCTGGGCAACGAGTTCGGCCTCGTGCTGCCGACGATCCCCACCGACGAGCCCGACCCGGGCCGGCGCGTCGAGCGCGTGCACCACGTCATGTCGTCGATCAAGCGGACCAACCAGGCGCTGGCGACGTTCATCGGCATCGCCGCCGCGGGCCACGGGCGCGCCACCTGGACGCAGAGCCTCGTGCGGCGCTACGCCGAGGCCGCGAGCCTGATCATCACCAACGTGCCGGGCCCGGTGCGCGAGCTCGAGATCGCCGGGACGCGCGTGCGCGACCTGCTGTTCTGGGTGCCCTGCTCCGGCCGGCTCGCCCTGGGCGTGAGCATCCTGAGCTACGCCGGGCGGGTGCGCCTCGGCGTCGCCGCCGACACCGGCGTCCTGGGCGGTGAGGAGGGCGTCGACCGGTTCGTGGCGGAGCTGGACGGGCAGCTGGGTGCCTTCGGCACGTGAGCGCATCCAACCACGTTCCGTGAGGTCGTGGCCCTGCTCCAGGTCCCCGTCTCGCTCCTGGGGCTGATCCTCCTGATGAACGACTCCCTGGCCATCTCCGCCACCGTCGACGTGCTCTACGGCCAGTGCGGTGTCACGACGGACGGCAGCACGGCCCAGGCCCTCGCCGAGAGCATCCCCGTCGTGCTCTTCCTCGTGAGCAACGCCGTGTGGCTGTGGCTCACCACGAAGATGTGGGCGGTGCGGTACTGGGCGCGCGTCGTGATGACGGGCCTGAGCGTGCTGACGATCCTCGCGCTGTTCCCCGTGCTCCCGAGCGGGGACGCGACGACGACCGTCCCGACCGTCCTGTCCGTCGGCCTCGCCGTCGCCCTCGTCGCGTTCCTCTACCGCGCCGACGCCGAGCCGTGGTTCGCGGAGCGGTGACCACGCGACGCCGGTGAGCGCTTGTCCGTGCCCCGGCACCGACAAGCGCTCACGAGCGCGGAGCGCCAACGCCTACATCGAGCGCCGGTACTGCCCGCCCACCTCGAAGAACGCGTCGGTCAGCTGGCCCAGGGTGCACACGCGCGCCGCACTCATCAGCTCGGCGAAGACGTTGCCGCCCGAGGTGGCGACGTCCTGCAGGCGCCGCAGGGCCTCGGGGGCGGAGTCCGCGTGGCGGGACCGGAAGTCCGCCACGCGCTGCAGCTGACCCTGCTTCTCCTCCTCGGTGCCGCGGGAGAGGTCCAGCTCGGGCGCCTCCTGCTCGGCGTCCTCGGGCGGCAGGAACGTGTTGACGCCGACGAGCGGCAGCGTGCCGTCGTGCTTGCGCGACTCGTAGAGCATCGACTCGTCCTGGATCTTGCCGCGCTGGTAGCCGGTCTCCATGGC
>JAQSWW010000269.1 GCA_029266415.1 Actinomycetospora sp.
TCGGGTCGCTGGCCCGGGAGCGCCGCCCGGTCGACCGCCGCCTCCGTGAGGGCGACCGCGTCGCCGGCTTCGAGGTGCTGTCCGTGCCCGGCCACAGCCCCGGCACGCTCGCGCTGTGGCGGCCGGACGACGGCGTGCTCGTCGTCGGCGACGGGCCGGTCAACGTGTCCACGGACCCGTCGGCGCCGCGGTGGCTGCCGCTGCCCCGGGGCCTGCACCACGACCCCCCGGGCGCCGCCGCGTCGCGCCGCCGGCTCGCCGGGCTGCGGCCGGCGCTCGTGGTCGCGATGCACGGGTTCCCCGTCGCCGCCCCCGGGTGGTGGGCGTCTGCGGTCGGCGCGCGGACGGATCCACCGGGGCCCGATCCGGCGTAACGTCGGGCGATGGCGAAGGACAAGAAGAGCAAGAACGGTCACGACGCCGCGCAGGACAGCGGGCACGACGCGGTGGCCACCGCACTGACCGCCCCGGACGCCCCCGCCGACGCGGTGATCGAGACGGCCCCCGCCTCCGTGGCGCCCGGCCCGCCCCCGCGGGCGGCGGCTCCCCGACCGGCTCCCAAGGCGACGCCGCAGGCGACGTCCCCGGCGACGTCCCCGGCGACCCCCGCCGCGACCACCCCCGCGCGTCCCGCCGCCGGCCCGCCACACGGCCTCGCGGACGACGCGGTGTCGGTGGTCGCCGACGTGGCGCGCGTGGTCCGGACGGTGCTCCCGAACCGTGTGCCCGCCTACCTCGGCGGCGCGGCGCTGCTCGTCCTCGGGGTCGTCGACCTGCCCGCGGTCGCGGGCGGCGCGCTGGCCTACGAGGCGATGCGCCGCTGGCGCCCGACGCCGCCGACCGGTCGCCCGGACCCCCGCTAGGCCCTCGCGCGCCACAACTCGTCGAGCCACGCCGCGGTCTTGGTGCGCTGCTGCGCGGACGGGGTGGCGTCGTGCCGGGCGAGGAAGCCGCTGACGGCGCGGGCGACCGACGGCGCCTCGGCGGGCGTGCAGCGCGCCGAGAACTCCTCGAGCACCCGGCCCCCGGCGAATCGGCAGCGCTCGTGGCGGGCGTGGGCCAGCCCGCAGCGCGGGCGCGGCACCACCGTGCGCTCGACGGTCAGAGGGCCGTGGACGACGAGGTCGCCACGCAGGCCGGGGACCGCGCCGGCCAGCAGCGCCGCCTGGGGACCGGTCATCAGCGCGTGCACGTCGAGGGCCCCGTCGCGGCACGCGGCCGCGCGGTCGGCGGGGAGGGTCTCGCGCAGCTCGGCGCTGTGGAACGCGTGGCCGGGCAGGACGTCGACCTCCACCCGGGCGTCGGCGGGACGCCGCTCGCCGGGCGCCGCGCCCTCGCCGCGGACCCGGACCGTGAGGTCCCAGCGGTCGCGTCCCCGGTCGCGCAGCCGGACGTGGACCCCGACGCGCGCGAGTGCGAGGTCGACGGTGTCGAGCAGGTAGAGCCGGCGCTGGCGGATCCGGCCCCCGTGCCGACCGGTGAAGCGCCCCGCGCCGGGGACGAGCAGGACCTTGAGCTCGACGCTCCCGGCGCCCGCGGCCGCGATCGTCTCCCAGAGCGGGTCACCGGGCGGCGGGAACCCCGGGGAGGCGCGGGCGGTGTCGAGCACGGCGACTCCTCGCGACTGGTCGACGACGCCGGTGTCGCCGGCTGGTGGCTCGGGCGCCGCGGCAGGCTTCTCGACCGCGGTCCGCCGACGGTACCGATCGCGTGACCGGCGGACAGCCCGGACGCGGGACCCGCGCCGGACGGTCAGCGCCGGGGCAGGCTCTGCGGGGGCTTCGGCGCGCTCTCCCACAGCTCGCCGCCGGTGAGCACGTACACGAAGGGCACGACCGGGATGAGCGCGAGGACGGCCCACACGATCTTCGCGGTGCCGCTGAGCCCGGGGCGCACGACCAGGTTGAGCCACACGAGCACCACGGCGATCGGGTGCAGGAAGCAGACCAGGAGCTCCGCGAGCTTCTTCATCGCCGTCCACCTCCACGGGCCGTCGGGGAGCTGACCGTAGCGCCGGGCGCGGCCGCGGCACCAGCACCGGATCCGGTGGGCAGCAGCGCCCGCAGCACGTCCTCGCACGCGGCGGCGCTCCACGGCGCGGGGTCACACCAGCAGCGCAGGAACAGCCCGTCCACGCCGGCGGCGGCCGCGGCGCGCGCGGTGTGGTCGGGGACGAGGGGGGCGAGCAGGGCGTCGAGCGCGGCGGTCCAGCGCACCCACTCGTCACGCAGCGCCGGGCGCCGACCGGCCTGCAGGAACAGCTCGTACTCGGCCGCGAGCGCGTCGGTGCGGTCGGCCGCGTACAGGGCGACCAGCTCGGCGAGGGCACGGACCGGGTCGTCCTCCCGCGCGCAGCGCTCGAGCGCGGCGACGCAGGAGTCGTTGACCGCGGCCAGCGTGGCCGCGAGGAGCGCGTCGACCGTCGGGAAGTGGTAGCTGACGAGGCTCGGCGTCATCCCCGCCTCCGCGGCCACCGCCCGCTGCGTCACCGCCGCGACCCCGCCGCGCCCGACGACGCGCATCGTCGCCTCCCGCAGCAGCCGGCGGCGCTCCGCGCCCTTGCGCCGCCGACCGTCGGTGATCTCCGGCGCGCTCACGCGGTCCGCGCCCCGAGCTCGAGCGCCAGCACCCCGCCGATGACCAGCGCGATGCCGCCGACCTGCACCCAGGTCAGCGACTCGCCGAGCAGCACCGCGCCCGCGACCGCGACGAGGGCGACGCCCGCCGCCGCCCACACGCCGTAGGCGACGCTGACGCCCAGGCCGCGGGACAGCGCCTGGGAGAGCAGCCCGAACGCCAGCAGGTAGCCCACGACGACCACCACCGAGGGCCCCAGCCGGCTGAAGCCCTCGGAGAGCTTGAGCGACACCGTCGCGACGACCTCGGAGACGATCGCGAGCGCGAGGAACACGTAGGCCACGGCCGCCCTTCCCGATAACTAGGTCGGATGACCAGGATTCTACGCCGTGTTCGTGGCAGGCTCCCTGACATGGACGCCCTCGTGGCCCCGGAGCCGGTGACGCGGTACCGCTGGGCCAGCACCGACCCGGACGAGGCGACGGAGTACCTGCGGGCGACCTACACCGACTTCCGCCCGCCGCACGTATCGCGCGACGGGTTCGAGTTCTGGACCGACGTGGCGTCGGCGGGACCGTTCGCCATCGGCCGGCTCCGCCACTCCGGCACGCTGCGCATGCCCGCCGAGCCGACACCGGACCTGGTGGTCGTGCAGACGCTCGCGGGCGGGCCGCACCACGTCGACGACGGCCGGGAGCAGACCGCCGGAACGCTCAAGCTTTCGCCGACCTGGTCGGCCTACGACACCGGCTGGAGCGACGTCACCGTCCAGACCGTGGTGCTCGATCCCGGCCAGGTCGCGCGGGTCGGCGCGGACCTCTCCGGGCTCGACCCGGACGCGGTCACCTTCGGCGGGATGTCTCCGCGCTCGCCCGCCCTCGCGACCTACTGGTCGCGCCTGTGCGCGCACGTCCGCGACGACGTCCTCGGCTCCGACCACCTCATGGCCGCCCCGCTGGTGCGGGCCGGCGCGCTGCGCCAACTCGCCTCGACGCTGCTGGCGACGTTCTCCAACACCGTCCGTGATGCGCTCGACGACCCGGTGTCGCCCGCCACGGGCCGCGCCGAGCCGGCCACGGTGCGCCGCGCGGTGGAGTTCGTCGACGCGCACGCGCACGAGG
>JAQSWW010000114.1 GCA_029266415.1 Actinomycetospora sp.
CGTCTGGTCACCGCGCGCGGGCTACCCCGGCGGCCCGGACTACCGCGACTTCCACACCTTCGACCACACCACCGGCCTCAAGCCGGCCCGCGTCACCGGCCGCCGCGTGGCCCCCGCGGACAAGAGGCCGTGGGAGCCCGAGCGCGCGGCGGCGGCCGTGGCCCGCGACGCCGAGGACTTCGTGGGCGTGGTCCGGGAGCGGCTGGAGGACCTGCGCCGCCGGCGCGGGCGCCCCGGGCTCGTGGTCTCGGCGTTCGACACCGAGCTGTTCGGCCACTGGTGGCACGAGGGCCCGGCGTGGCTGGAGGCCGTGCTCACCGCACTGCCGGCCGCCGGGGTGCGGGTGACGACGCTGCGCGGGGCCGTCGCCGCCGGGCACGTCGAGGAGCCCGTGGTGCTACCGGCGTCGTCGTGGGGGTCGGGCAAGGACTGGCGGGTGTGGGACGGGCTCGCGGTGCGCGACCTCGTGGCCGACAACGCCGACGTCGCCGCCCGGCTGCTCGCCGCGGTCGACGGGGCACCGCGCACAGCGGGCCGCGACGCCACCCTCGACGTCCTGGCCACCCAGGCCGCGCTGGCGCTGTCCAGCGACTGGGCGTTCATGGTCACCAAGGACTCGGCGGCGCACTACGCCCGCCGCCGCGCCGCCCAGCACCGCGACCGGGTCCGCGAGCTGACCGACCTCCTGCCCGCCGGCCGCCACGACCTCGCGGCGTCCCGGGCGCGCGAGTTCGCCGCCCAGGACGACGCGTTCGGCCTCCTCGACGCCCGCGCGCTCCGGGCCCGCGCCGCCGGCGACCGGCGTCACATCGCCCCGACCTACTCCGGAGTAGGGTCGCTCGCCTGACTGTCAGCGACGTGGCGTCGCTGACGTTGAGTGTCCGTATCGGTACTTCGATCACCAGCGGGAAGGGGCCGCGCGTGCGGGTGCTGATGCTGTCGTGGGAGTACCCGCCCGTGGTCGTCGGCGGGCTGGGACGCCACGTGCACGCACTCTCGGTCGCGCTCGCCGACGCCGGGCACGACGTGGTCGTCGTCGCCCGCCACCCCGCCGGCACCGACGCCGAGACGCACCCGACGAGGCTCGAGCACCTCGAGGGGGTCCGCGTCCTGCGCGTCGCCGAGGACCCCCCGCACCTGGAGTTCGTCCGCGATCTCGTGGCGTGGACGCTCGGGCTCGGGCACGCGATGCTCCGCGCCGCCGCGGTGCTGCTGCGCGACTGGACCCCCGACGTCGTGCACGCCCACGACTGGCTCGTCGCCCACGGCGCGATCGGGCTCGCCGACCTCACCGGCGCCCCGCTGGTCGCGACCATCCACGCCACCGAGGCCGGACGGCACGGCGGCTGGCTCTCGCAACCGCTCAACCAGCAGGTGCACTCGGTGGAGTGGTGGCTCGCGCGCCGCGCGGACGCCGTCGTGACCTGCTCGCAGGCCATGCGTATCGAGGTCTCGGGGCTCTTCGACCTCGAGCCCGAGGGAATCACCGTCGTCCACAACGGCATCGACCCCACCGGGTGGCCGCACGCGCGGGCGATGACCGGCGGCCACCCCACCCTGCTCTACCTCGGCCGGCTCGAGTGGGAGAAGGGCGTCCACGACCTCGTCGCCGCGCTCCCGGCGATCCGCCGCGCGCACCCGGGGACGCGGCTGCTGGTGGCCGGCACCGGGTCCTGCAGCGACTGGCTCGCCGAGCGGGCCCGCGCGGCGCGAGTGCGGCGCTCGGTGCGGCTGCTCGGGCACGTCGACGACGCAACCCTGCGCGACCTGCTGGCCTCCGCCGACGCCGCCGTGCTGCCCAGCCGCTACGAGCCGTTCGGGATCACCGCGCTCGAGGCCGCGGCCGCGGGCGCGCCCCTCGTGGCGTCCCGCGCCGGGGGCCTCGGCGAGGTCGTGGTGGACGGCGTCACGGGCCTGTCGTTCGCGCCGGGCGACGTGCCGGGCCTCGCGGCCGCCGTGGTGCGCTGCCTCGACGACCCGGCGGCCGCGCGCACCCGTGCCGACGCCGCCCGGGCGCGGCTGGACACCGACTTCGCCTGGCCCGCGATCGCCGGAGAGACCGCCGCGCTCTACGCCGCCGCGCGCCCGCGTCCCCCGCAGATCCTGGGTCGCCCCAAGATCCCGACGGGCAACATCTTCGGTACGTGAGTGATCCTTCGGCCTAGAGGCCCGAGGATCACTCACGTACGGCGCGCCGGCTCCCCCGCCGAGGTCCCCGGTGCGCCCTCCGGTCCGCCGGCCTGGTTCGCCGCCAGCGCGGTCTTGCGGGCGATGTCGGCGAGCGCCTCGCGCTGGGCCGCCGCGGCCTCCCAGTCGGCCATGCGGTCGCGCACCACGCGTGCCGGGGCGCCGACGGCCACCGCGTGGTCGGGCACGTCCCCGCGCACCACCGCGTGCGCTCCCAGGACACAGCCCCGCCCGACGCGGGCACCGCGGAGCACCGTCACCTTGGTGCCGATCCACGTCTCCGGCCCGATGCGCACCGGCGACTTGACGATCCCCTGGTCCTTGATCGGCACCGTCACGTCCGCGTAGCGGTGGTCGAAGTCGCAGACGTAGATCCAGTCCGAGAGCAGCGTCGCCTCGCCGAACTCGATGTCGAGGTAGCAGTTGATCGTGTTCTCGTTGCCGAACACCGACTTG
Organism: Actinomycetospora sp.; assembly: GCA_029266415.1. GTDB lineage: Bacteria > Actinomycetota > Actinomycetes > Mycobacteriales > Pseudonocardiaceae > Actinomycetospora. Next base: position 2,644 of record JAQSWW010000114.1, read on the forward strand.
TCCCCGATGCGCAGCGAGCCCTCGTGGCAGCGCACCCGGGTGTTGTCGCCGATGTGCACGAAGCGGCCGATCTCGAGGCGACCGAACCCCTCGCGCGCCTCGAGCGACACGCCCTTGCCGAGGAACACGAGACCGTGCAGCACGATGTGCGGCTGCCGGACGCGGACCTTGAGCATCCGCCAGTAGCGCACCAGGTAGTACGGCGTCCACGCCCGGTGCCGCACGATCCAGCGCAGCGACGACCACGTGACCAGTCGCGGCTGGCGCGGGTCCGACCTCACGGTGCGAGACCCTACGATCGGCGCGCACATGCCCCGAGCGCGGGCGGGGTAGCCACGCGCATGACCGAGCCCGAGCACAGTGACGAGGTCCCCGAGTCGCCCGACCTGGGCGCGAGCATCCAGCTGGAGTCCGGCGAGTCCCTGGACGGCCGCCCCGGCACCGACGGCCTCGACGCCGGCTTCGTCTCCCCGAACCGTCCTTTCGGCCTCGACGACCCCGACACGACGCCGGAGGGGCAGCGCGAGCGCGAGACCATCGACGACCGCCTGGCCCGCGAGATCCCCGACGACACCGGAGGCGCCGCGACCGCACCGGGCCCCGAGCTCTCCGAGGGCGAGATCGGGTCCGAGGCCGGCCAGGGCCGGTCGGGGCGCCTGACCGCGGCCGAGCCCGACGCCGACCAGTACGCGGGGCGCTCCCTCGCGGCCGAGGACGCCGGCCTCTCCGGCGGCGCCGCCACCGCGGAGGAAGCGGCGATGCACGACATCCCCGAGGACGAGATCGTCGACCTCGACGATCCCGACCCGGGTCTGGCCGACCCGGGCGAGCGGCTCGAGGGCCCCGAGGTGCGCCTGCGCGACGAGGAGGTCGACCCGGCGAGCGGCACCACGGCGATCTGAGCGACCACGAACGACAACGCGGGCCCGGCCGATCCGGCCGGGCCCGCGCCGTGTCACGACGTCACGCCGCGTCGGCGTGCTCCCGACAGGTGTTGACCTGCGGGCGCGCCTCCAGGCGCTCGTCGTCGATGTCCTGGCCGCACACCGCGCACCGGCCCCACGAACCGTCGTCGATCCGGGCGAGGGCCTGGTCGATCTCGGCGCGCTGGCGGTCGCTCTCGTCGGCGAGCCCCTGGCGCTCCATCGTCTCCTCGACCTCGGAGCCGTAGTCGCCGGGGTGCTGCCCCATCGCCCCCTCCTGCTGGACCGACGTCTCCGGCATGTGCTCGCGGTTCCACGAGCCCAGCTCGGTCAGGCGGTCCCGCTCCTCGGTGAGCACGCGGCGGGCCTTCTCGGCGTCCATGCGGTCGTTTCCTCCTCAGGGGGTCAGAGGTCGGCGGGTACCCCGTCACCGACCGCCTCGCACACGAACGCCTCCGGCCCCGTCGCGAGGCGCGCGAGCACGACCGTGGCCTCGGCGTCGCCGCGCAGGCGCAGCCGGGGACGCAGTGCGTTCGGGTCGACGTCGAGCCCGCGCACGAGGATCTCGACGCGCCCGACGCCCCGCGCCGCCAGGGTCCGGCGCAGCGTCCTCTCGCCGTAGCGCCCGTGATCGAGCACCCGGAACGCCCGCACGCCCGGCGGGCGCTCGTCACCGCTGAGGTACGCGAGGTGCTCGTCAAGCCGCCACAGCCCGTGCCGCGCGCCGTACTGGCGCACGAGCCCGGCGCGCACGACCGCGCCGTCGGGGTCGACGATCCACTCGCCGACCGGCGCGACCGGGCAGTGCTCGTCCTCGTCGTCGGTGACGGTCCAGGGCGCGGCGCGCGAGGAGAGCACGGTGGCCCGGCGCCGGGTGGTCGCGAGGCCCGCCGACCACAGCGCCGCCTCCCGCACCCGCCCGTCGAGGCTCACCAGCTCCACCTCGGCCGCCCACGGTGCCGTGGCGGGATCGAGCCCGGGCGCCGTGGACACGACGAGATCGTGGGGGCTTTCCTGGCGTTGGACGCCAGCGTGGCCGCCAGGCTGAGCCATGCCGGCCCCGGACGCCAGCGCGTCGAGCGGAGGTGTGAAGTCGCCCGGGCGCCAGGTCCGCCGGCCCGAGGCGGTGCGGCGGCCCGGGTCGGCGACGAGCACCGTGTCCCGGGTGACCGGCGCCAGCGCGTCGGCGCGCACCAGCGCCACGCCCGGCACGTTCACGCGCGCCATCGCCAGGCGCACCGGGTCGAGGTCGGAGCCGACGAGTCGCGCCGCGGTCCCCCGCAGCGCGTCCAGCTCCGCGCCGACCGAGCACGTCACGTCGTGCACGTCCCGCCCCGCGAGCCGGGCCGCACGGTGCGCCGCGACCGGCGCCGCCGTCGCCTGCTCGGCCGCCTCGGCGGTCAGCAGCCACCCGTCGGGGACCCGCCCGCGGACCCGCTCCCGCAGCAGCGCGGTCTCGAGCACCGGCGCGGCCCGGTCGCCGAGCCGCGCCCGCAGCGTCGACACCGCCCGCAGCCGGTCCGTGCGGACGAACGCCGCCGCCCCGTCGACGGCGTCGCGCCCGGTCGGCGAGGCCAGGTACGCGACGTCGTCGAGGGTGAAGGCGTAGGGCACTACGCGCGGACGGGATCCAGCCGGAGGGGTTCCTCCGGGCGCATTCCGGTGACCAGCGCGTTGTAGAACAGCGAGCGCGGCACGACCCGCGAGAGCACGCGCGCGTCCAGCCACGACAGCCGCTGCCAGGTGCGGTAGGCGAACATCGCCCAGCCCATGCCCAGCTTCTCGGGCGGCACGGCGGCCTCGAAGGTCCGCACGGGCCACCCGAACACTGCCGCCGTGAGCTCCTCGGTGACGACGCGGACGTCGACCGCCCCCGCGGCGTGGGCGAAGCGCTCGAGGCGGTCGGGGTCGAACACGTGCTGGTCGACCACGGACTCCAGCGCCGCCGCGCGCGACGACTCGTCGAGCTCGGCCTGCGGGCGCAGCCACGCCGCGGGCGCGCACCGCGTCGTCGCCCACCACGTGGCCTGCCCCAGCTTGCGGGCGTAGAGGTCGCCGAGACGCGTCGGCTCGCCCGCGAAGACGAAGCGCCCGCCGGGCCGGAGCACCCGCAGGATCTCGCGGAACGCCTGGTCGAGGTCCGGGATGTGGTGCAGCACCGCGTGCCCGACGACCAGGTCGACCGACGCGTCGGGCACCGGGATCGTCTCGGCGTCGGCCACCCGGCCCTCGACGTCGAGCCCGAGGTTCGCCGCGTTGCGGGTCGCCACCTCGACCATGCCCGGCGAGAGGTCGGTGACCGTGCCGCGGCGCGCGATGCCGCCCTGCATGAGGTTGAGCAGGAAGAACCCGGTGCCGCAGCCCAGCTCGAGGGCGTGGTCCCAGGTCTCGGAGCCCGGGACGACCGCGCGGAAGCGGTCCACGGCGAACGTCGTGCAGCGCTCGTCGAACGAGATCGACCACTTCTCGTCGTAGGTCGCCGACTCCCAGTCGTGGTAGAGGACGTTGGCGAGCTTGGGGTCGTCGCGGGCGGCGTCGACCTCGGCCTGGGTGGGGCTCCCCACAGTCGTCATCGCCCGAGGAACTGGGCCTTGCCGGGCCCGTTCTCGGCGAACGAGCGCATGCCGATGGTCTGGTCCTCGGTGCCGAACAGGGCGGCGAACATCTCGCTCTCGAGGTTCAGGCCGGTGCGCAGGTCCGTGTCGAGCCCGCGATCGATGGCGATCTTGGCGGCGGCGATGGCCCGGGTCGGGCCGTTGACGAACTGCGACGCCCAGGCGTGCGCCCGGGTGTAGACGTCGTCGGGGGCGACGACCTCGTCGACCATCCCGAGGGCCAGCGCCTCCTCGGCCTTGTACATCCGGCCGGTGAAGATCACGTCCTTGGCCTTCGACGGCCCGATCAGGCGCGCGAGGCGCTGGGTGCCGCCGCCGCCCGGGATGATCCCGAGCAGGATCTCGGGCTGGCCGACCTTCGCGTTGTCGCCGGCGATGCGGCGGTCGCACGACAGCGCCAGCTCGAATCCGCCGCCGAGCGCGTAGCCGGTGATCGCGGCGACGACCGGCTTGGGGATCGTCGAGACCGCCCCGAACCCGTGCGACAGCTCGTGGGCGCGCTCGGCCATCTCGGAGTAGGTGAGGTCGGCCATCTCCTTGACGTCGGCGCCGGCGGCCAGCACCTTCTCGCCGCCGTAGACGACGACCGCCCGGACGTCGGTGCGTGCCGCGGCCTCGGCCGAGATCTCGGCCAGCTCGAGGTTGAGCTGCCGGTTCACCGCATTCATGGGGGGTCGGTCCAGGCGGATCGTGCCCACCCCGCCGTCCACCTCGAGCCGCACGAACTCCGCCACGGGCGGGCCTCCTGGTATCTCGGGGATCGATCGGGCGCGACCCTATCGCCGGAAGGCGGTGAAGCGTCCCCGGCGGCTGTGGAGCTCGAGCGGCTGGTCGAACGTCGCCGACAGGTTCTCCGACGTCATCACGTCGTCGAGCAGGCCCTGCGCCACGACGCGGCCCTCGCGCAGCAGCATCGCGTGGCTGCAGCCGGGCGGGATCTCCTCGACGTGGTGGGTCACCATCACCGTGGCCGGGCCCTCCGGGTCGGCGGCGAGCTCGGTGAGCAACGCCACGAGGTCCTCGCGGGCGCCGAGGTCCAGCCCGGCCGCGGGCTCGTCGAGCAGCAGCAGCTCGGGGTCGGTCATGAGGGCGCGGGCGAGCAGCACCCGCTGGCGCTCACCGGTGGAGAGCGTCGCGTAGGGCCGGTGGGCCAGGCCCAGCACGCCCATCATCTCCATCAGCAGGGCGGCGCGGCGGTCGTCCTCGGGGTCGTAGCGCTCCCGCCAGGTGCCGACGACGCCGTAGCCCGCGCTGCGCACGACGTCGTGCGCGGTCTCGTCCGGGGGCACCCGGCCGGCGAGGTTCGCGCTGGCCAGCCCGATGCGCGGGCGCAGCTCGAAGACGTCGACCCGTCCGAGCCGCTCGCCGAGGAGCTCGACGGTGCCGCTCGTCGGGTGCATCTCCGCGGCGGCCAGGCGCAGCAGGGTCGTCTTGCCGGCGCCGTTCGGGCCCAGCACCGCCCAGCGCTCGTCGAGCTCGACGGTCCAGTCCGTGTCGGCGAGCAGGTCGGACCCGCCCCGGCGCACGCCCACGCCGGCCATGCGGATGACGGTGTCCGCGTCGAGCGGGTCGGTCGCCGGGGAGCTCACGGCCGCCATCCTGACGGATACGACTCACAGCGGGGCGACGGCCCGCCGCGGATCGGGCACGATGCGCGCCGATGCCCCGGACCCCATCCGCCTCTCCCGACGCACGCGGCGCGCACCTCGACGGCGAGGTCCTGCGCGTCGCGGTCCCGGCCACACCCAGTGCCGAGGCCGTGGATCTCTGCCTGCTCGGGGACGGCGACGAGCGCCGCGTCGCGCTCCGCCGGGGGGCCGACGGGTGGTGGCGCGGCGAGGCCGGCGGGATCGCGCCGGGCACGCCGTACGGGCTGCGGGTGCACGGGCCGTGGAACCCGGGCCGCGGCGTGCGCACCAACCCCGCGAAGCTCCTGCTCGACCCCTGGGCGCGGCGGGTCGAGGGCACCGTGACCTCGCTCGCCGACGCCCGCCCGTTCGCCGGCGACGACCCGTTCTCGGCCACGCCCAGCGACCGGGACTCCGCGGCCGCCGTGCCCCACGGCCTGGTCACGGCCCCGCTCGGGCCGGCGCCCTCGTCGCGCCCGGCGGTGCCCTGGGCCGACACGGTGATCTACGAGACCCACGTCCGCGACCTCACGATGCGCCACCCCGACGTCCCGGAGCACCTGCGCGGCACCTACGCCGGGCTCGCCCACCCCGCGGTCGTCGACCACCTCGTGCGCCTCGGGGTCACCACCCTCGAGCTGCTGCCCGTCTTCGCCAACCAGGCCGAGCCCTCGCTGCTCGCCCGCGGGCGCGGCAACCACTGGGGCTACTCGACGCTCGCCTACCTCGCCCCGCACCCGCGCCACGCGTCGACGCCGGGCCGCGAGGTCGAGGAGGTCCGGGCCACGGTGGCGGCGCTGCACGCGGCGGGGCTCGAAGTGGTGCTCGACGTCGTGTTCAACCACACCTGCGAGGGCGGCGCCGACGGGCCGTCGCTGTCGTGGCGCGGGCTCGACGCCGCCGGCTGGTACGCGCTGGACTCCCGGGGCCGCGACGTCGACCTCACCGGCTGCGGCAACACGCTCGACCCGGCATCGCCGCTGGTCCGGGCCCTGGTGGTCGACTCGCTGCGGTACTGGGTGACGACCATGGGCGTCGACGGCTTCCGCTTCGACCTCGCCTCGACCCTCGGCCGGCCGCGCGGCGGGGCGTTCGACGCGGCCGCGCCCTTGCTCACCGACATCACGACGGACCCGGTGCTCGCGACCGTCAAGCTCATCGCCGAGCCGTGGGACGCCACCGGCGAGGGCTACCGCGTCGGCGGGTTCGGGCCGGCGTGGGCGGAGTGGAACGGGCGCTTCCGGGACGGCGTGCGCGACTTCTGGCGGGGCCACGGACCGCTCTCGGAGATCGTGACGCGGGTGGCCGGCTCGTCGGACCTCTACTGGCCCGCGCGCACCCCGGCGGCGTCGGTCAACTTCGTCACCGCGCACGACGGCTTCACCCTCGCCGACCTCGTGTCCTACGAGCGCAAGCACAACGACGCCAACGGCGAGCAGGGCCGCGACGGCACCGACGACAACCGCTCGGCCAACCACGGCGTCGAGGGGCCGACGTCCGACGCCGAGGTGCTGTCCCTGCGGGCGCGGCAGGCGCGCAACCTGCTCACGACACTGCTGCTCTCGGCGGGCACCCCGATGCTGCTCGGCGGCGACGAGCTGGGCCACACGCAGCACGGCAACAACAACGTGTACTCGCTGGACGACGAGACCTCGTGGCGGTCGTGGTCCGACCCCGTGCTCGTCGACTTCGTCGCCCGCGCGCTCGCCCTGCGCCGCTCGACGCCGGCGCTGCGGCGCACCGACTTCTTCTACGGCCGCGAGGACACCGACCCCGACGGCGCCGTCCCGGACATCGCCTGGCTCCATCCCGACGCGACCGAGCTCGCCGAGCCCGACTTCCACCACCACGGCCGCACGCTCGTCGTGCGCGTCGACGGCGCGCCGTCCCTGCTGCTCGTGCTGCACGCGGGGCCGGCCCCCGTGGACGTCGTGCTGCCCGGCGCCTACGGCGACGCCGCCTGGACCCCGGTGCTCGACGCGGGCACGGCCTCCGGCGCCCCCGACCCGGCGGCCCCGCTCCCGGCGGGCGACGTGCTCACGGTCGCGGCCCACACGGCCCTGGTGCTGCGCGCGGCGCCGGGGGTGTGACCTCGGTGGCGGGAGCCGCGGTGAGCGCGGTGTTCGTCACCGGAGTCCGGCGCGGCTCGCGAGGGTCCGCCGGAGGGCGCCGAGGAAGGCCTCCGGTTCCTCGTGCAGCTCGTACCCGTGGGTCTGCAGCACGACCCAGCCGGCGGCGGCCAGCGCCGACTGACGCGGTCCGTCGCGGAGGAAGGCGCGCAGGTCGCGGTGGTACGCCCAGCCGTCGATCTCCACGATGACACGCTCGGCCTCGAACACCAGGTCACCGAGGACGCGGCCGAACCCCGGGAGGACGATCTCGGCGTTGGCGTGCCACCCGGACAGGCGGACGCGGAACCCGCCGGCCACCAGGCACGGGAGGCGACTCGGCGGTGCACCGCGTCGGCGCTCAACCCGCGGCACGGGCCTGGGCGAGGGACACCCACGCCGTGCTGGCGGCGCACGTGACGACGGAGGGCGGCGCGCTGTTCAGGAGAGCTCATGCCTCCTTCGACGCAGCGGCGAACCGTCCGGCTCCCACCGTCCCCGGACCTCGGTGGCGGGAGCCGCGCTCACCGCGACGCACGCCACCGAAGTCACCTACGCCGGCAGCACCACGCGCCCCAGTTCCGCCGGGGCGGCGAGGAGGTCGTGGCGGGGCAGGACGCGCACGGTGTAGCCCAGGACCCCGGCGTGGGGCAGGGCGACGACGGCCTCGAAGCGGTGGGAGCCCTCGTGGCCCTCGCCGATCGGGGTCATCGGCTCCACGGTCGACGCGCTGAGCTCGTCGGCGTCGTCCGCGCGGCCCACCACGGCCTGCACCAGCACCTCGTCCGGGTCGAGGCCCCCGAGCACGACCTCGGCGCGCACGGTCATCGGCGCGCCGAGCACCGGGGTGTCCGCGCCGCCGGAGGCGTCGACCTCGGCCACGGCCACCGACGACCACGCCGTGTCGAGGCGGGCGCGGTAGGACGCCAGCTCCTTGGCGCCCGCGAACCCGTCGGCCACCACGCGGGCGGCCGACCGGGCCGCCGGGGCGTACCACTGCTCGACGTACTCGGTGACCATCCGCGTCGCCTGCACCTTCGGCGAGAGCGTCGCGAGCGTGTGGCGGACGAGGGCGGTCCAGCGGTCGGGGACGCCGTCGGTGCCGCGGTCGTAGAACAGCGGCGAGACCTGCGTGGCGAGCAGGTCGTACAGCGCGCTCGCCTCGACGTCGTCGCGGCGGTCCGGGTCGTCGACGCCGTCGGCGGTCGGGATGGCCCAGCCGTTGCGGCCGTCGTAGAGCTCGTCCCACCAGCCGTCGCGCACCGACAGGTTCAGCCCGCCGTTGAGCGCCGACTTCATGCCCGAGGTCCCGCACGCCTCGAGCGGGCGCAGCGGGTTGTTCAGCCAGACGTCGCAGCCCCAGTAGAGGTAGCGCGCCATCGACATGTCGTAGTCGGGCAGGAAGACGATCCGGTGGCGCACCGCCGGGTCGTCGGCGAAGCGGACCATCTGCTGGATGAGGCGCTTGCCCTGCTCGTCGGCGGGGTGCGACTTGCCGGCGATCACCAGCTGCAGGGGGCGCTCGGGGTCGAGCAGCATCGCCTTGAGCCGTTCCGGGTCGCGCAGCATCAGCGTCAGGCGCTTGTAGGTGGGGACGCGGCGCGCGAAGCCGATGGTGAGCACGTCGGGGTCGAAGACGCGATCGGTCCACGCGAGCTCGGGCTCCGACGCCCCCCGCTGCAGCCACGACGCCCGCACCCGCCGGCGCACCTCCTCGACCAGGCGCTTGCGCAGCGTCCCGCGCAACTCCCAGAGCAGGGCGTCCGAGACGCCGAACAGCTCGGAGTCCCCGGCCGCCGCGGCACCGGCGGTCACCCCGGCGATCTCCCGGGCGGTCCAGGTGGGGCCGTGCACGCCGTTGGTCACCGCGCCGATCGGCACCTCGGGGGCGTCGAACCCGCCCCAGAGCTGCTGGAACATGCCGCGCGACACCTCGCCGTGCAGCTGGGAGACGCCGTTGGAGCGCTGCGCGAGGCGCAGTCCCATGTGGGCCATGTTGAACATGTCGCCCGCCGGCTCCCGGCCCAGCGCGAGGACCCGCGACGGCTCGATGCCCGGCAGCATGTCGGCGGTGAAGTAGTGCTCGACCAGCCCGACGGGGAAGCGGTCGATGCCCGCGGGCACCGGGGTGTGGGTGGTGAAGACGGTGCCGGCGCGGACCGTCGTCAGCGCCTGGTCGAAGTCGAGCCCGGCGTCGGCGACGAGCTCGCGGATGCGCTCGAGGCCCAGGAAGCCGGCGTGGCCCTCGTTGGTGTGGAACACCGCGGGCGCCGGGTGGCCGGTCAGCCCGCAGAACGCGCGGACGGCGCGCACCCCGCCGATCCCGACCAGGATCTCCTGGCGGATGCGGTGCTCGGCGTCGCCGCCGTAGAGCCGGTCGGTGATCTGCCGGAGGTCGGCGTCGTTCTCCTCGATGTCCGCGTCGAGCAGCAGCAGCGGGACGCGCCCGACCGACGCCTGCCACACCCGCGCGCGCAGCGTCCGGCCCTCGGGCATCGCGACCCCGACCAGCACGGGCTCGCCCGACGCGTCGGCCAGCAGGTGCAGCGGCAGACCCTGGGGGTCGAGCGCCGGGTACTGCTCCTGCTGCCAGCCGTCGAGCGACAGCGACTGGCGGAAGTAGCCGGAGCGGTAGAGCAGCCCGACCGCGATGAGCGGGACCCCGAGGTCGCTGGCGGCCTTGAGGTGGTCGCCGGCCAGGATGCCGAGGCCGCCCGAGTAGTTCGGCAGCACCTCACTCACCCCGAACTCCATCGAGAAGTAGCCGATCGCCGACGGCACCTCGTCGCCCCGCCCCTGGTACCAGCGCGGCTCGGACAGGTAGGTGTGCAGTTCCTCGGCGCGCTCCCGCACGCGCCCGACGAAGCCCTCGTCCTCGGCGAGCTCGGCGAGGCGCTGCGGACGGACCTCGCCGAGCAGCCGCACGGGGTCGCCGCCGCACGAGCGCCAGACGGCCTCATCGACTGCTCCGAAGAGGTCCTGGGTGGGCCCGTGCCACGTCCAGCGCAGGTTCGTGGCGAGCTCCTGGAGCGGCGCGAGGGCGGCCGGGAGCTGGGCGCGGACGGAGAAGCGACGCAGAGCCTTCACGCGCCGGGAGACTACGGCGCGACCCCCGACGCGCCGTGCGGGCCCACCACTCCTGGATCGATCCCCCGACTACGCTGCGTCGCGTGAGCGCGCTGGGGAGATGGTGGCGGTCCGGACGGCGGTCCAGCGGTGCGGACGCGCCTGGTCAGGAGGGTGCGGACGGGCCGGGCGACCACACCGGGGAGGAGCCCGCGGTGGGTTCCGACGGCGCCAGCGCGCCCTCCTTCGCCGCCGCGGCGTCCGACGAGCCCGCCGAGCGCCGCGAGCCGGCGACCACCGAGGCCGTGACGGGCCCGCCCTCGGGGTCCTGGCGCCGCCACCGGGGTGGCTGGGGCTCGGCGGAGGAGGTCGAGGTCGGTCCCCCGCCGCCGCCCGACGCGCGTCCCCACGGACCCACGACGGGCGGCTTCCCGGTCCCCGGCCGGGCTCCCGGGACGCCGGCCGGCGGCTTCCCGATGCCCCCGTCGGGGCCGTTCTCCTCCCCCGACCCCGCC
>JAQSWW010000115.1 GCA_029266415.1 Actinomycetospora sp.
GGCGCGGGCCCGCGCCACCCCGCGCGCCGGGCGCTGACCGCCGGTCGGCGCCGGTGCGAGGGGGCCGGTGCGAGGGGGCCGGTGCGAGGGGGCCGATTCAGGGGGACGGCGCGACCGCGCCGACTCCGCGGCCGGTGAAGCGGCGCCCGCGGGTCCGGGGCCGCACGAGGCCGGCGCGGGGCGGGGCGAGCCGGGTCCGCCAGACCGTCCAGGCGTCGTTCTCGCCGCCGGTGCCCAGCGGCCCGGCCACGGCGCGTTCGACCAGCTCGCGGCACGGGGCGACGCCGCCCGCGGGCCGCACCACGCGCAGGGTGAGCCGTTCGGCGCCCACGGTCACGCGCACGCCGGCGCGGGAGGAGCGGCCGACCTCGAGGTCGAGGTCGGCGGGGGTGCCGTCGAACAGGACGCCGCGGGTGGACTCGAAGCTCAGCCGACCGTGGCGCAGTCGGAGCACGCCGGGGACGTGGGTGACCTCGCGGACGATCCACGCGAGCCCGGCGAGGTCGTCGCGGACCTCGCTGTCGGGGAGGTCGTCGGGACGGGCCCGGTGGGACGGTGCCCGGCGCGGGGTGGGCACGGCGGCGAGCGCCACGGGCGGACCCGCGTGCGCGGGTCGGGGCGGGACGGCCATCGTGACCTCCTCCCGGGATGTTGCGATGTCGTGACCTGACCTCCACCCAACGCGCGAGCCCCCCGGGTGTCATGCTCCGGCCGGGCGAGCCTCGCGAGGCATTAGGGTGATACGTGTTTGCGCGGCGGACCGTGAGCACCCGGGTCGGGCCACGTGGGTGACGGCGGGTCCCGAGAGCCCGGTCACCCCACCCGCGGTGACCGTTCGCGATGCCCGGTGGCCTCGTGGGTGCCGGGAACGGGGTCGCGGGTGGGCACCCCGAGTGCTCCTCGCGTGCCGGGGGCCGACTCCGGGGCGACCCGTGCTCACCCTGGGCAGCCGCCGCGTCGCCGAGCGCCCAGGTCACGGGCGTCCGCGTGCACGGAGCGTGAGGAACGACGCGACGGCCGCGTCACGGGTCCGTCGTCGGTACCCCGGCGCCGCCCGGAGCGCTGTCCGTCGCGCGAAGGCTGCGGCCGGGACGTCGGCGGCCAACCGTCACCCGTCGGGGCAACCACTGGTCCGGCCGGGCGAAACCGGCGCCACGATGTCTCAGAGCGAAACGGTGACTGTCCGCCGAACGACTAGCGGGCCGTACCCGGGTGCACCGATGCACCCGCCGACGACGGACACGGCCGGGGTGACCGGCACGTGATGGAGGCGTCACCGACGTGAGCACGACAGAGTCCCTGTCCCGCGGGGGGTGGAGCGCGTGAGCGCCCCGCCGCGTGGCGGCTACGCCGCCTGGGTCAGCTGGCTGGAGTCCTTCCGCCGCGGGGAGGACCCCCCCACCGACGGCCTCGGGCCCGTGCGGGGAGGGTTCGGCTCGTACGTGGAGGCGCGGCTCCTCGAGCGGCTGTCCGCGGCGTTCGCCGAGCGCGTGCGCCAGTGGCAGACGGCCCTGGGCGACCGCATCGTCGCGCAGCCGCCGAGCGGCCCCGTCGCCGCCGCCGCGATGCTGCACGAGGCGACCACCCGCCTCGCGCCGCTGATCGGGCTCGCCGACTCACCGCTCATCCCGCGCCCGCTGGCCCTGTCGATGCACGAGATGCTGCGCGCCGTCCGCGACGGTGCCCGGACCGCGCTCGAGGAGTCCTGGCAGCGTGGGCTGGACGACGACCACGCCCCCGGCATGCCGGCGCAGCGCCGGGTCGACCCGCTGCGGTCCGGCGGGGTGCGCCCGGGACGGCCGCTCACGCCCTCCCGGGCGCAGGTGCGCCACCGCTGACCGCGCGGCCCCGCGCGGGTGTCAGGCCCGGGCGGGGCGCCGGCTGCGGCGCAGCACGACCGAGCGCACGAACAGCGCGAGCACCGACGACGCGGTGAGCACGCCGAGCAGCGCCGGGGTGCCGATGCCGCTGCCGGAGGAGGACGTCGTCGGGTCGGCGGTGCTCGCGGTGGTGACGCCGTTCTCCGGGCCGCCGAGCGTCCGGTTCGGCCGGCCCGACAGCAGCAGTCGCGGGTCGAACGCCGTGGGCGCGATCAGCGACGCACCCGCGCCGCCGGCGGGGGAGGTGCCGAGCAGCCCGGTGGGCACCCGGTCGTAGGCCGAGGCCGTCAGCGCCGTTCGCCACCCCCCGGTGGGTCCGACCGGCGGGCTCGATCACCGGTCGAGGGTGGCTCGATCGGGCCGCGAGCACTCGGTCGAACGGCGCGCGGTCGGCCCTACAGCCCGACCCGGGCGAGCACGCCCCGGTGGTCGCTGCCCTCGACGTCGAGCACCTCGACCTCCCGGGCCCGCGGGCCGCCTGCGGCGAGCACGTGGTCGATCTGCACCCCGAGCACGCGGGGCACGGCCGACGGCCAGGTGCCGATGAGGCCCTCGCCGACGTCCTCGGCCGCGTCGGTGCAGCCGTCGATGGCGTCGCGGAGCTCGGCGTGGTCGAGGGTGGCGTTGAGGTCTCCGGCCACGATGGTCGGGCGCTCCCCGGTGCACCAGCGGGAGAGCGCGGCGACGTCGCGGCGCCAGGCGTTGGTGTCGCCGGGCTTGGGCGACTGCGGGTGCGTCGCGACCACCCGTACCGCGCGGCCGTCGACGTCGGCGAGGTCGACGATCAGCGACGGGAACTCGGTGTCGCGGTCCGGTCTCACGGTCGGCCGGCCCAGCTCGCGGCGCACGAACACCGTCATGGGGCTGTCGTCGCTGCTGGCGTCGGCGGCGAAGACCCGGTAGCCGCTGGTGCCCTCCTCGCCGCCCGACTCGTCGACGATGGCCTGCTGGAGGCTGTCGCGCAGGCGGCCCCGGGCCTCGGGGAGCACGACGACGTCGGGGTTGCGGGTGCGGACGATCTGGGCGAGAGCGTCGGGGTCGGCGCGCCCGACGTAGGCGCTGGCGGTGAACACGGTCAGCTCCGGCCCGCCCGTCGCGCCGGCCTCCGACGAGCCGACTGCGCGGGGCGCGACCATGGCGAGCCCGAGCAGGCCGACCAGCCCGAGGGTCACCGCGGTCGGGCGCAGCCCCCGGTCGCCGAGGGCGGCCAGGACGGCGGGCGTCCGGTCGTCGATGCCGAGCAGGTCGGAGAACGTCACGACGGCGGCGCCGAGGCCGAGGACCGCCGCCGTGACCAGCGCGCCGGTGCTCGGGCGCCCGCCCCGGCGCGGCCGGCGCGGCGGGGGGCCCGGCGGGGCGACCGGCGCGGGCTCGCGGACCGGCGCCCGGGGTTCGTCGCGGGCGATCGAGGCGTCGAGCCGGCGCGTGGGGGGCGAGCCCGGGGGCCGGCCGCCCGGGGGCGGCGGCGTCCCCGGCGGCGACCAGCGGGGCGGGGGGCCGGGCGGACGCGGCCCGCCCGGCGGCCCGTTCCGGTCGGTCACGCCCGGGTCACGCGCAGGAGGACGTCGTCGGAGCCGTTGTCGCTGGTCAGGTACAGCGCGCCGTCGGGACCGAGGCGTGCCCCGCGCAGACGACCGAAGTCGCCGTCGAGCTCGGGCGGCACCATGACCCCGACGATGCGGTCGGCGTCCCCGCCGCTGCCGGGGCGCATGAGGAAGACCTTCTCGGCCTTCTGCGCCGACACCGCGAGCAGGCCCGCCATGTCACCCCAGGCGGGGCCCTCGAGGAAGGTCGACCCGCTGATCGCCTCGGTGTCGTCGCCGGAGCTCCACGCCGCGGTGACGGCGTCGGGGTACCGGTCGAGGTCGGTCATCGGGACGTCCTCGTCGTACCCGCCGGGCGACTCGCCGCCCCGGGCCGGATCCCAGCCGTAGTTCCCGCCGGGCGTGATGACGTTGACCTCGTCGTCGACGTCGGGTCCGTGCTCGGAGCTCCACGCGCGCCCGGTGCCGGGCTGGACCGTGACGCCCTGGACGTTGCGGTGGCCGTAGGTGAGGACGAGCCGCTCCGCGGCGCTGCCGGAGGCGGCGAACGGGTTGCCCGGCGCGGGGCCGCCGGTGGCGGGGTCGACGCGCAGGACCTTGCCGCCCAGCGAGCCCCGGTCCTGCGGGATCGTCGCGCGGGCCGTGTCGCCGGTGCCCACGAGCAGCATGCCCTCGGCGTCGTAGGTGGGCCGGCACCCCGAGTGGCGCCCCGAGGGATTGAGCGGGAGCCCGCCGACCAGCGGGTCGCGCACTCGGTCGGCGCGCAGGCCGTCGGGGGACAGACGCCACGACACCACGCGCACGTCGACGGGCCGGCCGTCCTCCTGGTGGGCGTGGCAGGTGACGAAGCTGCCCGACGTCGCGACGTCCGGGGCCGCGGCGATGCCCATCAGCCCGCCCTCGCCACGGCCGTAGACGTCGGCGAGGTCGGCGGCCACGGGCGACACCCGCGCTCCCGGCCCCGGCCCCGTGACCAGCGACAGGACGCCGTCGCGCTGGGTGACGAGCATCCGGTCGCCCCCGACGAAGGCGACGTCCCACGGGTTGGCGAACCCGCCCGCGACGGTCTCGACGCGCAGCGTCGTGCCGGCGGGGGTGGACGTCGGGGCGGGCGCGGCGGCACGGCCACCACCGCCCTCGGCGGGTGCGGCGACGCTGCCCGTCCCCGTCTGCTCGCTGCAGGCGCCCAGGGCCAGCGCCAGCAGCGCGGCCAGGGCGAGCAGGGCGCGCGCCGGGCGTGGTCGGCTCGGGATCACGGGGACGATGATGCCGCGTGCCGCGTCCGGTCCTCGTGGGACCCCTTCCCGGCCCGGTCCCGGCCCCGGCGGGCCCCACCGCCACTGTCCGCGAGGCGCACGACCTGGCCCGTGCGGCGCCGCCGGGCCGCTGTTGTCCACGAACGGACCGCACGGTACTTTTTGCCGGGCGTCGGCCGCCCGTGCGCCCCGGGGGGCACGCACGGACGCCGACGTCCCACGGAGGCGGCCGGCTGCGGGGCGCCGGCGCCTCCGTCGGCCGCCCGGGGCGCGGGGCGACGTGCCAGGGACGTGACGGAGCCGTCGCCGCGGCCGGCGACGGCCCGGGTCCGCTGTCGGGGTCCGCACGTACCCTGGGGACATCCCGGCGCGGGCCGCTCGAGGCCGCGCCCGACGCCTCGTCCACGCCTCCGGCGCGGCAGCTCCGCTCCGCTGCGTGCCGCCTGTCGAAGGGTTCCCCCGCGTTGTCGCCCGCTGCGCCAGCTCTGCCCGCCGTCTCGCCTGGCGTGTCCGCTCCCCTCGCCCCTCTCCTGCCGGCCGTGCTGGCCGATCCCGGCCTGCGCGAGGTCGTCGCGGCCGCCGGCCGGGACGTCGCCGTCGAGGGGCCCACCGGCCTGCGGCCGTTCCTCGCCGCGGCGCTCGGCGCCGACGCCCCGGAGCAGGGCGCGGGGGTCCCGGTGCTCGTCGTCACGGCCACCGAGCGCGAGGCGGAGGAGCTGGCCACCGCCGTCGGCGAGCTCCTCGGCGCCGACGCCGTCGCCTACCTGCCGAGCTGGGAGACGCTGCCCCACGAGCGGCTCTCCCCGCGCGCGGACACCGTGGGGCGCCGCGTGGCGGTGCTGCGCCGGCTGGCGCACCCCGAGGCGGAGGACACCCCGGACGCCCCGCTGCGCGTGGTGGTCACGGCGACGCGCAGCCTCATCCAGCCCGTCGTCCCCGGGCTCGGCGACCTCGAGCCGGTCCGCCTCGCCGAGGGCACCGAGTACGAGCTCGAGGCGCTCGCCGCCCGGCTGGTCGATCTCGCGTACGCACGGGTGGAGATGGTCGAGAAGCGCGGCGAGTTCGCCGTGCGCGGCGGCATCGTCGACCTCTTCCCGCCCACGGCCGCCGCCCCGGTGCGCATCGAGTTCTGGGGCGACGAGGTCTCCGAGCTGCGCTGCTTCTCCGTGGCCGACCAGCGCTCGCTGCCCGGCGAGGGCCCGGACGCCCGGCCCACCGAGGTCGTCGCCCCGCCGTGCCGCGAGCTGCTCCTCACCGGGCCGGTACGCGCCCGCGCCGCCGAGCTGGCCGCCGAGCACACGAAGGACAAGGCCCTGGCCGAGCTGCTCGGCCGCGTCGCGGAGGGCATCCCGTCGGAGGGCATGGAGTCGCTGATCCCCGCCCTGCTCGGTGGGGACGGCGAGACGCCCGAGCTCGTGCTGCTGCCCGAGCTGCTGCCGGCGAACGGGCACGTGCTGATCTGCCACCCCGAGCGCGTGCTCACCCGCGCCGCCGACCTCGTGCGCACCGGCCAGGAGTTCCTCGAGGCCTCGTGGCTCGCCGCCGCCGACGGCACCGACGGGCGCGCCCCCATCGACCTCGGCGCGTCGGCGTACCGCGACCTCGGCGACGTGCGCGCCGTCGCGGCCAAGGCCGGCCGGCCGTGGTGGACGCTGTCGAGCCTCGCGACCGACCCGGACGTCGAGGACGACTCCCACACCCGTGACGGCGCGCGCGTGCTGCGGCCCGGGTTCACCGGCGTCGACGCCTACCGGGGCGACGTGCCCCGCGCGGCGGCCGACCTGCGCGCGCTCGCCGCGGCCGGTGGGGTGGGCGTGCTGGTCGTGCCCGCGGCCGGCACCGCGATGCGCGCCGCCGAGCAGCTGCGCGAGCACGAGGTGCCCGTGGCGCTGGCCGCGGAGGGTCTGGCCGAGGCGCCTGCGCCCGGGGTCGTCACCATCGCCCGCGGCTCGCTCGCCGACGGGCTGACGGCCGCCGGCACCGGCCTGGTCGTGCTCACCGAGTCCGACCTCACCGGCGCGCGGCCGGGCACCGAGGGCACGGTCAAGCGCGCCGCGGTCAAGCGGCGCAACGCGGTCGACCCGCTGACGCTGCAGCCCGGCGACTACGTCGTCCACGCCCAGCACGGCATCGGCAGGTTCGTCGAGATGACCCAGCGCACCACCGGGGTGGGCCCGGCGCGCACCACGCGCGAGTACCTCGTGCTCGAGTACGCGAGCTCGAAGCGCGGACAGAGCTCCGACCGGCTGTTCGTCCCCACCGACCAGCTCGACCAGGTCAGCCGCTACGTCGGCGGCGAGCTCCCGACGCTGAACAAGCTCGGCGGCTCCGACTGGTCGAAGACCAAGTCGCGGGCGCGCAAGGCGGTCCGCGACATCGCGGCGTCCCTGGTGCAGCTCTACGCGGCGCGCCAGTCGGCGCCCGGGCACGCGTTCGCGCCCGACACCCCGTGGCAGCGGGAGATGGAGGACGCGTTCCCGTTCACCGAGACCCCGGACCAGGCCTCGGCCATCGACGAGGTCAAGGCCGACATGGAGAAGCCGGTCCCGATGGACCGCGTGATCTCCGGCGACGTGGGCTACGGCAAGACCGAGATCGCGGTGCGCGCGGCGTTCAAGGCGGTGCAGGACGGCAAACAGGTCGCGGTGCTCGTGCCGACCACCCTGCTCGCCCAACAGCACCTGCAGACGTTCACCGACCGCATGGCGCACTTCCCGATCACGGTGAAGGGCCTGTCGCGGTTCACGCCGGCCAAGGAGGTCGACGGCGTCCTGCGCGGCCTCGCCGACGGCAGCGTCGACGTCGTCGTCGGCACCCACCGGCTGCTGCAGACCGGGGTGGCGTGGAAGGACCTCGGCCTGGTCGTCATCGACGAGGAGCAGCGCTTCGGCGTCGAGCACAAGGAGCACATCACCGGGCTGCGCGCGCACGTCGACGTCCTGTCGATGTCGGCGACGCCGATCCCGCGCACGCTGGAGATGAGCCTCGCCGGCATCCGCGAGATGTCGACGATCCTCACCCCGCCCGAGGACCGCCACCCGACGCTGACCTACGTCGGCGCCTACGACGAGAAGCAGGTCGCCGCCGCGATCCGCCGCGAGCTGCTGCGCGACGGGCAGGTGTTCTACATCCACAACCGCGTGCAGTCGATCGACGACGCCGCCGCGCGGGTGCGCCGCCTCGTGCCCGAGGCGCGCGTGGCCACGGCCCACGGACAGATGGCCGAGGAGCGCCTGGAGCGCACGGTCAACGAGTTCTGGGAGCGCGAGCACGACGTGCTCGTGTGCACCACGATCGTCGAGAACGGCCTGGACATCTCCAACGCCAACACGCTGGTCGTCGAGCGGGCGGACACGCTCGGGCTCTCCCAGCTCCACCAGCTGCGGGGGCGTGTGGGACGCAGCCGCGAGCGGGGTTACGCCTACTTCCTCTACCCGGCCGACCAGCCGCTCACCGAGACCGCGCACGACCGCCTCGCGACCGTCGCGCAGCACTCCGAGCTCGGCGCGGGCACCGCGGTCGCGATGAAGGACCTCGAGATCCGGGGCGCGGGCAACATCCTCGGCGCCGAGCAGTCCGGCCACATCGCGGGCGTCGGCTTCGACCTCTACATGCGCCTGGTCGGCGAGGCCGTCGAGGCGTTCAAGGCCCACGCCGGCGCGGGCGGGGCCGACGAGGAGCCGCTGGCGGAGGTGCGCGTCGACCTCCCGATCGACGCCCACGTGCCGCACGACTACGTCGACACCGAGCGCCTGCGACTCGACGTGTACCGCAAGATCGCCGAGGCCACGGACGGCGCCGCGCTCGACGCCGTTCGCGAGGAGCTGGTCGACCGCTACGGGGAGCCGCCGACGCCGGTGACGAACCTGCTGGCCGTCGCGGCGTTCCGCCACGCCTGCCGGGTCCACGGGATCACCGAGGTCGCGGGGCAGGGCAACCAGATCCGCCTGGCGCCGGTCGACCTGCCCGACTCGGCGCAGATGCGGCTCAAGCGCCTGCACCCGCGCGCGCAGTACAAGCCGGCCTCGCGCACCCTGTCGCTCCCGCGGCCGGTGGCCGGCCAGGACGGGCGCGGCCCCGTGCGCATGGGCGCGGCGCCCCTGCGCGACCTCGAGCTCCTCGCCTGGTGCGAGCAGCTGTTCGGGCAGCTCTTCCCGGCGCCGGCGGCCACCTGATCCTCGTCAGCAGCCCAGCCTGCGGAGCACCCGCGCAGCGAGGGCGTCGAGGTCGGCCAGCTGGCGCGCAGTGACGTGCTGGACGTCCCACCGAGGTCGTCGAGGCCCGCGTCGCGATCGAGGTCGCGCCCGTGGCGGGCGAGCGACCGGTGCTCCTCGCCGTCGTACTCCAGCGCCGCGGAAGGGGTCGGCCGAGCGCGAGGTCAAGCGGGTCACACGGGGTTCGACGCACGGAACCGCGCAGCGGCTCCACCGGCCGCGGATCTCGTGATCACCAGGCCCGTCACCCAGGAGATCGACTTCGACCATGAGGGCCTGGTGATCACCGGATCGACCCCGAGCGAGCGGGGCCGGGCGCGGGGACCCCGCCGGACGGGTGAGAAGGTGACCGCCGTGCGTCGTCTGCCTGCGGTCCTCGTGTCCGTCGTGGCCCTGCTCGTGCTGGCCGGGTGCGGGTCGGGTCCGGACCAGGCCGGCGCGGCGGCGATCGTCGGCGACCAGGTGATCACGATCGACGAGATCCAGGGTCGGCTGCGCACCGCGGTGCCCGACCTCCGGATGGCCGTCGACCAGCAGAGCGCGTCGCAGGGGACCGCGCCGGGCGCGCCCATCCCGCCGGCGCTGCTCGCGCAGGAGTCGCGGCGCCTGGTGACCGTGCGGGTGCTGCACACGCTGATCGCCGAGCAGTCCCGCCGCGACGGGGTGGTCGTGTCGCCGGCGCAGGTGGACGCGGCGCTGGCGCGGGCCGGCGGGGCCGAGGCCGCGGCACGGGGGAGCGGGTTCGACCCGGCCACCATCCGCGAGCTGGTCGGCGACCAGATCGCCGCCGCCGAGATCGGTCGGCGGGTGTTCGACCGCCTCACCGTCACCGTCGACTACGCCGGCACCGGTGACCGCGCCGCGGCCGAGGCCCTGGCCGCGCGGGTCGCCGCCGACCCGGCGCGCGCGGCGGAGCTGTTCGCGGCCCAGGCCGGGGGAGCGGGCGCCGCCGGGCTCTCGCTGCGTCCGGGTGCCGACCAGGGCGGGGGCGTGCGCTCGACGGCGTCGTCGGTGCTGTTCGGCCTGCCGGCGGGCACCGTGGCGCTGACGCCGGGCGGCGGCGCGCAGGCCGGCGGGGACCCCGCGCAGGGCCCCTGGACCGTGGTGCACGTGCGCGAGCGGCGCCTCGACGCCCCGCCGCCCGGGCCCGGCGTCGTCCCGGCCGCCGCCGTCGACGAGGACACGATGTTCGGCTTCGGGCTGCGCCAGCTCCAGCCCCTCGCGCTCGAGCTCGGGGTGACGGTCAGCCCCCGCTACGGCACGTGGGACCCGACCCAGCTCGACGTCGTCGAGGACCCCGCGGCCGCCGGCACGATCACGCCGGTGCGCACCTCGGCCCCGTGACCGTGACCGTGACCGGGACCGTCACCGTCGACCCTCGCCTCGGCGCGGTCCTGCCGGCCGCCGCCGTGCTGACGGTGGCGGCGGCCGACCAGGTGCGGCTGCATCCCGACCTGCCGCCGGACGTCGCCGCCGCGTTCGTCCGCGACCTCGGGGCCGTCCCGTCCGACGCGCCGCGGGTCGCCGGCACCGTGGTCGAGCTCGTGCCGGCCCCGTCGGTTCCCGGTGCCTCGCTGCTCGACGCCGTCCGGGTCATGGACCGGCTGCGCTCGCCCGGCGGCTGCCCGTGGGACGCCGCGCAGACCCCGGCCTCGCTGCTGCGCTACCTCGTCGAGGAGACCTACGAGCTCTACGACGCGATCGCCGACGGCGACCGGGAGGCGATCCGCGAGGAGCTCGGCGACGTCCTGCTCCAGGTCCTGTTCCACGCCCGGATCGCCACCGAGGACGCCGCGGACCCGTTCGGCATCGACGAGGTGGCCGACGAGCTCGTCGCCAAGCTCGTGGGGCGGCACCCGCACGTCTTCGGCGACGGCGAGGTCATCACCGGCCCGGAGATGACCCCTGGGGAGCAGCAGGTGCGGTGGGAGGAGCTCAAGGCCGTGGAGAAGCGCCGGGCGTCGGCGCTGGAGGGCGTCGCGCGCTCGCAGCCCGCCGCGGCGCTCGTCGCCAAGTACCTGTCGCGGGCGCGCCGGGCCGGCGTCCCCGACGACCTGCTGGTCGCGGCGTCGGACGACCCGCTCTACGCCGGGATCGCGGGATCTGCCGAGCCCGACCCGGAGGGGGCCCTGCGGGCCGCCGCGGGCGAGCTGGCACGACGGGTGCGCGCGGCGGAGGACGCGGCCCGCGCGGCGGGGGAGGACCCGGCGGCGCTCGACGCGGACGCGTGGCG
Source organism: Actinomycetospora sp. (assembly GCA_029266415.1). GTDB lineage: Bacteria > Actinomycetota > Actinomycetes > Mycobacteriales > Pseudonocardiaceae > Actinomycetospora. The sequence continues at coordinate 11,128 of JAQSWW010000115.1, forward strand.
TCGTCGCTGGTCCGCCGCGGATCGGACATAACGGTCACCGGCCGTGACGTGGGGGCCCACCGCTTCCCCTCCGTCACCTTGGAAGGCTAGCCTCACCTCACGGCAGGTGAGGGTCACCTGACCTTCGCCCGTGGGAGGGTCGCGATGCTGGGCAACGCCTTGATCGGGCTGCGCGAAGGGCTCGAGGCGTCGCTGGTGGTCAGCATCCTCGTCGCCTTCCTGGTGCGCACCGACCGACGCCGCGAGCTGCCGAAGGTGTGGCTGGGCGTCGCGCTGGCCGTCGCGGTCAGCGTGGGCGTCACCCTCGCGCTGACGCTCTCCCAGCAGGCGCTGACCTTCGAGGCCCAGGAGCTGCTCGGCGGCTCGCTGTCGATCATCGCGGTCGGCTTCGTCACCTGGATGATCTTCTGGATGCGGCGGGTCGGCAGGACGATCGCCGCCGAGCTGCAGGGCGGCCTCGAGCGGGCGATCGCCATGGGCTCGGTGGCCGTCGTCGTCATGGCCGCGCTCGCCGTGGGCCGCGAGGGGCTCGAGACCGCGGTGTTCTTCGTCGCCGCCGCGCAGGCCGCCGGCGAGACCACCGGCCCGCTGATCGGCTTCCTCCTCGGCATCGCCGTGGCGATCGTGCTGGCGTACCTCATCTTCCGGGGCGCGATCACGCTGAACCTCGGCAAGTTCTTCACGGTCACCGGTGTGCTGCTGATCTTCGTCGCCGCCGGGATCCTCGCCTACGGCGTGCACGACCTGCAGGAGGCCCGGTTCCTGCCCGGCCTCGACACCCTCGCCTTCGACGTCAGCGCCGCCGTGCCCGCCGACTCCTGGTACGGCGTGCTGCTCAAGGGCATCTTCAACTTCTCCCCGCAGACCACCCTCCTCGAGGCGGTCGTGTGGGTGCTCTACGTGGGAAGTGTCCTCACCCTCTTCCTGCGCCCGGTGTCGAGCCGCCGCCGCGAGCCCGCCCCGGCCGCCGCGGCCGCCGACCCGGCCTCCTGACCCGCTCCCCAGCCCCCGCCCCGCGCCCCGTCGCGCCCTCACCGAGGAGAACACTTGACCCGCAGGTCCCTCGCCGTCGCCGCCGTCGCGGCCGCCGCGGCGCTGGTCGCGCTCGCCGGCTGCACCAGCACCGCTCCACCGCCGCCGGGCGCCCAGGGCGCCGGGGGCCCGATCCAGGTACGCGCCGGGGACACCAGCTGCGACGTGTCGGCCACCGAGGCCCCGGCGGGCAACGTGACGTTCTCGGTGCAGAACACCGGCACCAAGGTCACCGAGTTCTACCTGCTGGGCACCGGCGACCGGATCCTCGGCGAGGTCGAGAACGTCGGCCCCGGCCTGACGCGCCAGCTCATCGTCGAGGTGCCGCAGGGCGGGCAGTACACCACCGCGTGCAAGCCCGGCATGGTCGGGGACGGCATCCGCGGGCCGTTCACCGTCACCGGGAACGTCCCCGGGTCCGCCGAGGGCGACGCCCTGCTGGCCGGGGCGGTCACCGGCTACAAGCGCTACACGACCTCGCAGATCGAGGCCCTCGTGACGCGCACGCAGGAGTTCACCGACGCCGTCAAGCGTGGCGACGTCCCCGCCGCCCAGGCGCTGTACCCGGTCGCGCGCACCTACTGGGAGCGCGTCGAGCCGGTCGCCGAGTCCTTCGGCGACCTCGACCCGCGGATCGACGGCCGCGACGACGGCGAGCCCGGCGTCGAGTTCACGGGCTACCACCGCCTCGAGCGCGACCTGTGGGCCACCGGGCTGCAGCCGGACACGAACGTGATGGCCGACCGCCTGATGACCGACATCCGCGAGCTGCAGACCCGGGTGGCCGGCATCGAGCTGACGCCGCTGCAGCTGGCCAACGGGGCCAAGGAGCTGCTCGACGAGGTCGCCACCGGCAAGATCACGGGCGAGGAGGACCGCTACTCGCACACCGACCTGTGGGACTTCCGCGCCAACGTCGACGGCTCGCAGGCCGCGATCGCCGCGCTGCGCCCGGTGCTCGACCAGCGCGACCCGGCTCTGGGTCCCCTGCTCGACCAGCGCTTCCGCGACGTCGACGTGCTGCTCGAGAACTACCGGCAGGGCGACGGGTTCGTCCTCTACACCCAGCTGACGCCCGAGGACACCCGGCGCATGACCGAGGCGATCGACGCGCTCGGGGAGCCGGTGAGCCAGGTCGCGGCCGTCGTGTCGGCGTGACGCGGTCGGGCATGCGCGGCTTCTCCCGGCGCCGGCTCCTGGGATGGACCGGCGCCGGGGCGGCCGTGGCCGGGGTCGGGGCGGTGGCGGGCTTCACGGCGGGTGCCGCGGAGCCCGCGGCCCCCGACCCCGCGTCCCGGGTGGTGCCCTTCCGCGGGGTCCACCAGGCCGGCATCACCACGCCCGCCCAGGACCGCCTGCACTTCGTCGCGCTCGACCTCACGACCACCGACCGCGCCGCCGTGGCGAGCCTGCTGCGGCGCTGGACGACGGCGGCGGAGCGGATGACCGTCGGCGCCGAGGCCGCGCCCGGCGGGGCCGTCAACCGGAACCCGGAGGCGCCGCCGAGCGACACCGGCGAGGCCCTCGGGCTGCCCGCGGCGTCGCTCACGATCACGCTGGGCATCGGCGGGAGCCTGCTCGACAAGCTGGGCATCCCGCGCCCGCCGGAGCTGGCCGAGCTGCCCCCGTTCACCGGTGACCAGATCGACCCGGCGCTCTCCGGCGGCGACCTGTGCCTGCAGGCGTGCGCGGACGACCCGCAGGTCGCGGTGCACGCGGTGCGCAACCTCGTGCGCACCGGGTTCGGCACCACCGCGGTGCGCTGGTCGCAGCTGGGGTTCGGGCGGACGTCGTCGACGTCGACCACCCAGCAGACCCACCGCAACCTGTTCGGCTTCAAGGACGGCACCAACAACCTCAAGGCCGAGGACGGCGCCCTGCTCGACGAGCACGTCTGGGTGCCGCCGTCGCAGGGACCGGCGTGGCTGGCCGGCGGCACGTACCTCGTCGCCCGGCGCATCCGCATGCACGTCGAGACGTGGGACCGCACCTCGCTCGCCGAGCAGGAGTCGCTCACCGGGCGGACCAAGGGCGAGGGCGCGCCGATCGGGCAGCCGCGCGAGTTCGACCTCCCGGACCTCGCGCCGACGTCGCCGATCGGCGAGGACGCGCACATCCGCCTCGCCTCGGCGCAGAACCTGGGCGGCGTGCGCATCATGCGGCGCGGCTACAACTTCGTCGACGGGTCCGACGGCTCGGGCCACCTCAACGCGGGCCTGTTCTTCGTCGCGTTCATGCGCGACCCGCACCGCCAGTTCGTGCCCATGCAGAGCGCGCTGGCCCGCCGGGACAAGATGATGGAGTACATCGAGCACACCGGTTCGGCGGTGTTCGCCGTGCCGCCGGGGCTCGGCGACGGCGCGTACTGGGGGCAGTCGCTGCTCGAGGGGTGACCCCGCTCGCGGCCCCGTACCGCCGCGTAACCTCCACCCCGATGGCTGCGCCGACCGACCCGACGCCGGGTTCCCGCGACCGTGTCCCGGGCCCCCGCCGCTCGACGGTGCGCAGCGGCCTCGACCCCGAGGGGCCCCGCCCGCCGCGCCGGCTCGCGGTCGTCGGCCGGCTGACGCTCGTGCTCCTGCTGCTCGTGGCCGCCGTGGCGACCGTGGTCGTCGTCAGCCAGCGCCACCAGTTCGGGCGCCAGGACGCGGGCGCCGAGGAGATCCCGGCGCTCGAGGTGGAGCCGGCGCCGGTGCAGCTCGGCACCGTCGCGCAGCCCGACGCGCTGGCCCCGCCGTCGCTCACGCAGCTGCCGGGCACCGCGCCCGCCCCGGCGGCGGGCGGGCGGGCGACGCTCGGGAGCTGGGCGAGCGGCATCGCACGGCGCGTCGACGTCCCCGCCCGCGCCCTGCAGGCCTACGGCGTCGCCGACCTCGCCGTGAGGAACGAGCAGCCCGACTGCAACCTGTCGTGGGTCACGATCGCCGGGCTCGCCCGCATCGAGTCCAACCACGGGCGCTACCGGGGGGCGGCGATCGCCGACGACGGCAAGGTCACGCCGCCGATCATCGGCGTGCCGCTCGACGGCACCGGCGGCAACCGCACCATCGGCGACACCGACGGCGGCGTCCTCGACGGCGACACCTCGCTCGACCGCGCGGTCGGGCCCCTGCAGTTCATCCCGTCGACCTGGGCCAAGTGGCGCTCCGACGGCAACGGCGACGGCGTCGCGGACCCGAACAACATCGACGACGCCGCCCTGGCCGCCGGGCGCTACCTGTGCGCGGGCGGGCGGGACCTCGTCACCGGCCCGGGCTGGCGGTCGGCGGTGCTGTCGTACAACAACTCCGACGAGTACGGCCGCCGCGTCTACGCCGCCGCCGACTCCTACGCGAAGGCGTCCCAGGCGTGAGTCGGTCGGGGTTGTCAGCGAAGTGGCGTCACGGACATTGAGTGTCCGGATTCTTCCGTCGATCACGTGCCGGTGATCGACGGAAGATTCCGGACGATGAGTGTCCGCAACGCCACTTCGCTGACAACCCCGGAGCCCTCAGGCGCCCGTGCCGCCCGCGCGGTCGGAGCGGACGGCGATGTTGGCGCTCACCTCGCCCAGGGCCTCCTGGTACTCCGGGCGCGGGTCCATCGCCGCCGCCATGCGCAGCTGCGCGCGGGCCTCGGCGAGCCGGCTCTGGCGCTGCAGCGTGCGCCCGAGGGCGAAGCGGGCGTAGTGGTCGGCCGGGTCGAGCTCGAGCACGCGCAGGAAGCCCTCCTCGGCGCGCCGGAACTGCGCGGAGGCCAGGTAGGCGCGGGCGGCCAGCAGGTGCACCGAGGCCGCCTCCGGCTCGTCGGAGAGCAGCGGGGCCAGGGCCTTGAGGGCGTCGAGGGGCCGGCGTCGTTCGAGGAGATCCTCGGCACGGCGGAACGCCTCCACCGCCGAGGGCCCCGGGGTGCCCTCCAGGTCGGCGGGGTCGTGCTGCGCAGCGGACATCCCTGCCACCGTAGGCCGCGTCCCGGCGCCGCGCGAGGGACCGATCCGCTCTCGGACGTCCCCGAGCGTGGCGTCTCGGGGAGCCCGGGTGCGGCGTCTACGATGCGGGCGACGTGCCGTGCCCCGGGGCGCGGCGAGGCGATCCATCGTTCGGAGGCACGGTCCGTGGCGGTCATCGAGCAGGTCGGCGCACGAGAGATCCTCGACTCGCGGGGCACACCCACGGTCGAGGTCGAGGTGGCGCTCGACGACGGCACGCTGACCCGCGCCGCGGTGCCCTCCGGGGCATCCACCGGCGAGCACGAGGCGGTCGAGCTGC
>JAQSWW010000116.1 GCA_029266415.1 Actinomycetospora sp.
CCCGCGCTGCGTTGCGCTCCCTACGGTACACGCCGCCCCGGGGCGGCCCCGGGGCGGGGGGTGGGCCGGACGACCCGGCCCACCCCCGCCCGGCGATCAGCCGCCGGCGGGCGCCGCCGCCGCGCCGGTGGCGTTGCGGAACCGCTGGATGGCCGCGTCGAGGGCCGCCTCGGCGTCCCCGATGCCCCGGTAGTCCCGGGCCGCCTGGGCCTGGGCGAGGCGGTCGAGGGCGTCGTTCATGCCCGTGACGGCCTCCGCGAGCTCGGGGCTGAGCGTCTGGCCCGGCACCCCGGAGGGCAGCGGTCCGGTCCCGGTGTTCGCGCCGGGTGCGGGCTGGGTCGGCGCGGCCGGTGCCGGCCCCAGCCCCGGCACGGTCAGCCCCGGCGGCAGCGGGACGCCCTGGAACGCGGCCTGGAGCGCGCCCTGCAGGGTCGGCGCGTAGCCGATGTCGCCGTTGTTGAAGCGGGCGATGACGCCGAACAGCTGCGGGAACGACGTCTGTGCGTTGCGTTCCACGTAGATGGGCTCGACGTAGAGCAGCCCGCCGGCCACCGGCAGCGTCAGCAGGTTCCCGTACTGCACCTGGACCGGGGTGCCCGACTGGCGCAGCGGGAACAGCCCCTGGTTGACCGAGTTGCTGGTCAGCAGCTCGGCCTGGACCTGCTGGGGACCCTGGGGCCCGCGCTGGTCACCGGTGAGCTGGGCCGGCAGCTCGAGCACGGTCATCTGCCCGTAGGTCTCGGGCTCCGAGCTCACCGACAGGTACGCGGAGAGGTTCGGGCGCGAGAGCGCGAGCAGCGTGCTGGTCATCTGGAACTGCGTGTCCGGCACCGCGCCCGGCCGCGGGTCGCCCGCGAGCAGGTAGTACGGCGGGATCGACGCGTTGCTCTCGCGCGTCGGGTCCTCCGGGATGGTCCAGAAGTTCTGGGTCGAGAAGAAGTCGCGCGGGTTCTCGACGTGGTAGCGGGTCAGCAGCTCGCGCTGGACCTTGAAGATGTCCTCCGGGTAGCGGAAGTGCGCCCGCAGGCTCGGGCTGATCTCCGACGCCGGCCGCACGACGTCCGGGAAGACGCCCATCCACGTGCGCAGCACCGGGTCCTGCTCGTCGATCTGGTACAGCTTCACCTCGCCGCTGTACGCGTCGACGGTGGCCTTCACCGAGTTGCGCATGTAGCCCGCCGAGCCCGCCGGCGTGGCCGGGCGCAGCGAGTCGGCGGTGGCCTGCCCGAGGTCGACCTGCTGGGCGTACGGGTAGCGCGGCAGCGTCGTGTAGCCGTCGACGATCCACTGCAGGCGCCCGTCGACGACCGCGGGGTACGGGTCGACGTCGGTGCGCAGCCACGGCGCGACCTTCTCGACGCGCTCGAGGGGGGTGCGGTTGTAGATGATCCGCGACTCGCTGCCGATGGAGCCGTTGAACAGGATGTTCCGCTCGCCGTAGGCGGCGGCGAAGACCAGGCGCTGCGCCCAGTTGCCCAGCGACACCCCGCCGGGGCCGGTGTACGCCGACGCCGGGCGGCCCGGGCCGTCGAACTCGCGCGGGGCCAGGCCCGGGTTGCCGCCGACGATGGCGTAGTCGTCGGCGCCGCCGAGGAACTCGCCGTAGTAGATGCGCGCACCGTCGGGGCTGATGCCGAACGGACCGGGGTTGCTCGAGTCGCTGACCTCGAACTGCGGCAGGCCGCCCTGGCTGGCCTCGGCGTTGCTGGGGACGTTCACCCGGTCCGCCGGCGCCGAGACGATGCCCTGGCCGTGGGTGTAGACGAGGTGGCGGTTGATCCAGTCCTGCTGGTTCCCGATCAGCGCGTCCGGGTTGATCTCGCGGGCGGCCAGCACGTAGTCCTGGCGCTGCCCGTTGACCGTGTAGCGGTCGATGTCGAGCTGCGGGGAGAACGCGTAGAAGTTGGTCAGCTGCTGCTGGACCGCGAACGTCCGGTTCAGCCGCGACGGGTCCTGGATGCGGATGTTGTTCAGCGTCGCCTGGCTGTTGGCCACGTCCTGCGGCGGCACGGCGGCGGTGCCCGCGGCCGAGGCGACCTGCGGGGCGTAGGGGATGACGCCGACGTTGTTCAGCGCGAAGGCCTGGCGGGTCGCCGCGATGTTCCGCGAGATCGAGTCGGCCTCGCGGTCGATGGCGTTCGGGCGCACCGAGAACTGCTCGAGCACCGCGGGCCACGCGGCGCCGACCAGCACGCTGGAGAGCACGAGCAGGGCCAGTGCGATCGCCGGGATCTGCAGGTTGCGCAGCACCACCGCCGAGAAGAACGCCGCGGCGCAGATCAGCGCGATGATCAGCAGGATCAGCTTGGCCGGCATGGCCGCGTTGAGGTCGGTGTAGCTGGCGCCGAAGAAGTTGGCGCCGCTCTCCGCGGCCTTGCGGTCACTGAACAGCAGCTCGTAGCGGTCGAAGAAGTAGGCGACGGCCTTGAACAGCACGAACGAGCCGACCAGCACCGCGAGGTGGGCCCGCGCCGCCGGGGCGACGGCCCCGTTGCGGCCCGCCAGGCGGATGCCGCCGAAGAGGTAGTGCGCGATCAGTGCGGCGATGAAGCTCACCGCGATCGCGACGAAGATCCAGCTCAGCAGCCAGCGGTAGAAGGGCAGCTGGAAGACGTAGAACGAGATGTCGTGGCCGAACACCGGGTCCTCCACCCCGAACGGGGTGGAGTTCAGGAACAGCTGCACGGTCTGCCAGTCGGCCTGCGCCGACAGACCGGCGATCAGCGCCACGACGGCGGGGATACCGATCGCGAACCAGCGCGGCCGCGAGAGCACGACGGTGCGGTAGCGGGCGACGGGGTCGTCGGCGCCGGCGCCCGCCACGGGCACGAACACCGGGCGCACCCGGTAGGCGATGACGAGGTTGAGCGCCAGCAGGCCGCCCATCAGCACCGCGGCGACGACGAACTGCAGCACGCGCGTCCACAGGATCGTCGTGAAGACGCCGCGGAAGCCGACCTCGCCGAACCACGCCCAGTCGACGTAGACGTCGACCAACCGCGCTCCGCCGAGCAGCACGACGAGCGCCACGGCGGCGACGATCAGCAGCGTCTTGGTCCGTCGCGACAGCTGGGGGGTCGCCGTCGGGGGCCGGTTGGCCACGGGGTCACACTCCTGGGTGGGTCCTGCGCAGGCGCAGAGCCGCGCGTGCGGACGCCACTCTACGAACACCGTGTGGGATCGCCGTGGCCCGCATGTCCGGATCCGCTCCCGCCCTGCTCCGGGCCGGGTGGTCCGGCACCGGCCCGCTCACCAGCGACGGCGGCGCCTCAGCAGGGTGTGGGCGGACGGCCCTCGCGCACCGCCTGCAGCGCGGTGATCCCCTCGGACAGGGTGCCGACGCGCGCCAGCTGCAGTCCCTCGGGCGCCGCGGTGACCGCCTCGGCGCAGTTGCCCGCGGGCACGAGGAACACGGTCGCGCCGTCGTGGCGCGCGGCGTCCATCTTGAAGCGGATCCCGCCGATGTCGCCGACGCGACCCAGGGCGTCGATCGTCCCGGTGCCGGCCACCACGTGCCCGCCGGTGAGGTCGCCGGGCGTGAGCTTGTCGACGATCGCCGACGCGAAGATCAGGCCGGCCGACGGGCCGCCGACGTCGCCGAGGCTGATGCGCACGTCGACCGGGGAGTCGACGACGTTGGTCGGGGTCACGCCGAGGAAGCCGCGCGGGTCGCCGTCCGGGCGGGCCGCGGCCACGACCGCCACGTCGGTGGGCGCTCCGGGCGCGCCGAGCGGTCCGCGCTGCACGGTCACGGTGACCGTCTGTCCGGGACGTGTGGGCGCCAGCGCGTCGACGACCTCCTGCGGCGTCGTCACCGGGCGCCCGTCGACCGCGACGATCCGGTCGCCGGGGGCCAGGAGCCCCGCCGACGGCGACCCGTCGAGCACCGCGCCGACCTGCACCGCGGTCGGGTAGCCGAGGTAGCGCAGCGCCGCGGCCTCGGCGTCGGTCTCGGACTGGACGAACTGGCGGGTGTTCTCCTGGTCGACCTGCTCGCTCGAGCGGCCCGGCGGGTAGACCGACTCGCGCGGGAGCACCTGCTCCTCGCCCGACGCCCACATGACCATCGCGCCGAACAGCGTCACCTGGGTCGTCACCGCGACCGTGGTCATCCGCAGCTGCCCGCCGGCCGGGTACACCGGCACGGGGCCGGTCACCTCGACGACGGTGCGGCCGTCGGCTCCGGTGCCCAGCACGTCGAACGTCGGCCCGTCGCCGAGGGCCACGAACGGGACGCGGACCGTCGCGCCGAGGAGCCCGAGCACGCCGGCCAGCACGAGTCCGAGCGCCAGGGTCGCGCGCAGCCGGGTCACGGGCGCGAGGGTAGTGATCGGCCGTGCGCGTCCGGTCCGGGGCCGGGCGCGCGCACCTGTGCGTTCGCCGTGGGCGTGCGCGCGCGACCCCGATCAGCCCGGTGTCCGCGTACCGTCGACACCATGAGTGACCTGCCCTTCGGCTTCGGGCCGTCCGACCCTGACGACGAGTCCCGCCGCTCCGGCTCCGAGGGCTCCGGCCCAGGAGGCGCCGGTGGCCAGGGAGGCTTCGGCGGCATGGGCTTCGGCCTGCCCGGCATGGGCGGTCTCCCCGGCGGCGCCGGCGGCCCGGGCGGCTTCGACATGGGCCAGCTCGGTCAGATGCTCACCCAGCTCGGGCAGATGCTGTCCCAGTCGGGCGGGCCGGGCGCCGAGGGTCCGGTGAACTACAAGCTGGCCACGCAGATGGCGCACCAGCAGCTCCGAGCCGAGGGCAGGACGGCACCGACCGCCGAGCAGCAGCGGGCCGCCGAGGAGTCGGTGCGCCTGGCCGAGCTCTGGCTCGAGGACGCGACCACGCTGCCGTCGGGCACCTCGCAGGTCGCCGTGTGGTCGCCCGCGCAGTGGATCGACACGACGATGCCGACGTGGCAGCGGCTGTGCGACCCGGTCGCCCGCCGCGTCGCCGGCGCCTGGGTCGAGGGCCTGCCCGAGGAGGCCCGGCAGATGGCCGGCCCGATGCTCGGGATGATCTCGCAGGTCGGCGGCATGGCCTTCGGCTCGCAGCTCGGCGCCGGGCTCGCGCAGCTGGCGCAGGAGGTGCTCAGCTCCACCGACGTCGGCCTCCCGCTCGGCCCGGAGGGCACCGCGGCCCTGCTGCCCAAGGCGGTCGCCACGTTCACGGAGGGGCTCGACCGCCCCGCCGGCGAGGTGCTCGTCTTCCTCGCCGCGCGCGAGGCCGCGCACCAGCGCCTGTTCGGCCACGTCCCGTGGCTGCGCCAGCGCCTGCTCGCCACCGTCGAGGAGTTCGCGCACGGCATCACCATCGACACCTCGCGGATGGAGGAGCTCGCCCGCGAGGTCGACCCCACCAACCCCGAGTCCCTGCAGCAGCTCATGAGCTCGGGGATGTTCGAGCCGCAGACCACCGAGTCGCAGAAGGCCGCGCTGCGCCGCCTCGAGACGCTGCTCGCCCTCGTCGAGGGCTGGGTGGACGTCGTCGTCGCCGACGCGGTGGGCGACCGCCTGCCCGGGGCGGGCGCGCTGGGCGAGACCCTGCGCCGCCGCCGCGCCTCCGGGGGTCCCGCGGAGCAGACCTTCGCCACCCTCGTGGGGCTCGAGCTGCGCCCGCGCCGGCTGCGCGACGCCGCCTCCCTGTGGCGCCGGCTCACCGACGAGCGGGGCATCGAGGGTCGCGACGCCGTCTGGGCGCACCCCGACCTCATCCCCACCGCCGACGACCTCGACGACCCGTCGAGGTTCCTCGGCGGCCGGGGGCGCGTCGAGGGCGGCGCGGCGTCGGCGGGGTCCGAGGGCGCGGAGAGCTTCACCGACCTCGACGACCCGCTCGCCCGGCTCGAGGCCGAGATGAAGGCCGAGCAGGAGGCGGGCTCCGAGAAGCCCGCCGAGAAGCCGGACGAGGGCGAGGACTCGCCGTAGGTCAGCCCTCGTCGCCGGGCTCGTCGTCGGTGCCGGTGATCTCCAGGCCGGCGCCCGCGGCGAGCCCCTCGAGGTAGCCGATCGCGCGTTCGCCGCGCGGGTAGGCGGCCTCGGCGGCGCGGAAGGCGGGGCCGTGGTGCGGCTCCCGCAGGTGGACCAGCTCGTGCACGAGCACGTGGTCGAGCACCCAGCCGGGGACCTCCCGCAGGCGCTCGCTGACCCGGATCGTCCCCTCCGACGGCGTGCACGACGCCCAGCGCGTGCGCATCGGCCGCGTCCAGCGCACGGACTCCGGGCGGGGCCACCCGCCGTCGGGCGTGATCGGGTCGAGGTGGGCGCGCGCCAGGGCGTCGGCGCGGGCCGCGAGGTCGGCGTCGCCCGCGCGGCGGCCCGGGCGGCGGCGGGCGTCGCTGCGCTCGAGACGGCGCAGCGCCTCGTCGACCCAGTGCCGCTCCTCGGCCCGCGACATCGACGCCGGGATGTTCACGACGACCGTCGCACCCTCCCGGCGCCACGACACCGTCCGCCGGCGCCGGGCGCTGCGGCGCACCTCGACCTCCGGGCGCTCCGCGGGACGGGGGTCGGCCACGGGACGAGCGTAGGCGGCGCCCTCGTCGCGGCCGTCCCCGCGCTGCGCCGCTCCGGTCCGGTGATGCGGCAGATGCTTCGGTTTCCGAAGCATCCCCGTCGACCCCGCCGCCGCGAGGCTGCGCCGGAGAGGTCCTCGACGAGACCCGGATCCGGACGGGCTCCTGCTGCGTCCAAGCCGGTGTGCTCCCAGCTCCCGTGACCGTCCCCGCCCTCCCGGCGCGTCCGCGCCTGCGCCACCCCGCCCTGCACCGCGCGCCCGACGTGCTGCAGTTCGGCGCCGACCCCGCCGGCGCGCTCGTCGTCGACGGCCTGACCCCGCCGCTGGCGCGGATGGTGGACGCGCTCGACGGCTCGCGCCCGCTGGCCCGCGTGCTCGCCGACGCCGTCGCCTCCGGGGCGTCGCCCGCCGCCGCGCGCTCGCTGCTGGAGCGCCTGCACGCCGCGGGCCTCCTCACGGCACCCGAGCACGCCGACGCCCTGGCCGGCCGCCGGGTCGTGGTGCACGGCGGCGGGCGGGTCGCGGTCGCCGTGGCGTGCCTGCTCGCCGCCACCGGCGTCGGGCGGGTGCTCGTCGAGGCCGAGGGCACCGTGGTGCGCGAGGACACCGGCACCGGCCTGCTCGGGAGCGACGTCGGGCGGCCCGCACGGATCGCCGTCGAGGAGGCGGTCGCGCGCACCGCGGGCCGGCCCGCGCCCGACCGCCGCCCCGCCGCGCGCCGTGGCGCCGCCGCCCGCGCCGACCTCGTCGTGCTCGCCGACGCCGCGCGCCCCGACCCGGTGACGGCCCATCGCCTCGTGCTCGACGGCCGCCGCCACCTCCCCGTCGCGGTGGTCGACGGGGCGGGGTCGGTGGGACCGCTCGTGGTCCCCGGGCGCACACCGTGCCTGCGGTGCGAGGACCTCGTGCGCGCCGAGGAGGACCCGGCGTGGCCCCGCGTGGCCGCGGAGCTGGGCGCCCGGCGCACGCCCGCGTCGCCGGCGGCGGCCGCGGCCACCGCGGCGCTCGCCGTCACCGACGTGCTCGCCCTGCTGCACGGGGCGACGCCGGCGGCGTGGGGCGCGACGCTGCACCTCGCGGCCGACGGCACCCGTCGCGACCGTCCCGTGCGCCACCACCCGGGCTGCGGGTGCGACGCGCTGGGCCCCCGCGGGCGCGCGGAGGTGCCGCGCGTGGCCACCCCCGTGACCCGCGGGATGGTGGAGGTCGCGTGACCTGACCGCGCCCCGCACCCAACGGCGGGGGAGAATGGATTCGTGCCCGACGACATCCCCCGGAGATCGGTTCAGCGGTCCGCGCGGCTGGCCTCGTTGCCGCTGGGCTTCGCGTCCCGGACCGCCGCCGGGTGGGGCCGACGTCTCGCCGGTGGCGACCAGGGCGAGATCTCCGCCGACGTGGCCCGCAAGGGCGCTGAGCAGCTCTTCGCCGTGCTCGGCGAGCTCAAGGGCGGGGCCATGAAGTTCGGCCAGGCCCTGTCCGTGTTCGAGGCGGCGGTGCCGCCGGAGCTCGCCGAGCCCTACCGCGAGGCGCTCACCCGGCTGCAGACCGCCGCGCCGCCGATGCCGGTCGCGCGCACCCACCGCGTGCTCGCCGAGCAGTTCGGGCGCGGGTGGCGCGACCGTTTCCGTGAGTTCGACGACACCCCCGCGGCCGCGGCCAGCATCGGTCAGGTGCACCGCGCGGTGTGGCACGACGGGCGCGACGTGGCGGTGAAGGTGCAGTACCCGGGCGCGGACGAGGCCGTCATGGCCGACCTGCGCCAGCTGCAGCGCTTCAGCCGCATGGTCCAGCCGCTCGTGCCGGGCATGGAGATCAAGCCGCTGCTCGCCGAGCTGCGCGACCGCATGGCCGAGGAGCTCGACTACCGCGACGAGGCCGACGCGCAGCGGGCGTTCGCGGCCGCCTACGACGGCGACCCGCACGTCGTCGTCCCGCGGGTCGTGGCGTCGGCGCCCAAGGCGATGGTGTCGGAGTGGATCTCCGGCACGCCGCTGTCGGCGATCATCCGCGCCGGCGAGCCCGAGGAGCGCGACCGGGTCGGGATGCTGCTCGCGCGGTTCCACTTCTCCTCGCCCGCGCGGGTCGGGCTGCTGCACGCCGACCCCCACCCCGGCAACTTCCAGCTCCTGCCCGACGGGCGGCTGTGCGTCATCGACTTCGGGGCCGTGGCCCGGCTGCCCGACGGCCTCCCCTACGAGCTCGGGCACATGCTGCGGCTGGCGGTCGAGGACCGGGCCGACGAGCTGGTGGAGCTGCTGCGCGAGCTCGGCTTCGTGCTGCCCGGCGTGGACATCGGCCCGGACGAGGCGATCACGTACCTCGGACCGCTGACCGACCCGCTGCGCACCGAGAAGTTCCACTTCACGCGCGCGTGGATCCGCGGGCAGGCCGAGCGGCTCGGCGACCTGCGGCGCCCGGAGTTCACGACGGGCCGCGGGCTCAACCTGCCGCCGCAGTACCTGCTGGTGCACCGCGTGACGCTCGCCTCGGTGGCGGTGCTCTGCCAGCTCGACGCGGAGATCCCGCTGCGCTCGGTCTTCGAGCCGTCGCAGCCGGGGTTCCGTGCGGCCTGAGACCGGCCTCCGGGTCCGGGGCCCGGTGCGCACACCTCGCGCACCGGGCCCCCCTCTCCCCCTCGTGGGGGTCTCGGGCCGGGCTCCCGTGGGGCTCGGCGATCGGACGGGTCAGGCGACGCCCGCGGCCGCCCGGGCTGCGGCGAGCTCGGCGTCCCGGGCGAGGTCGGCCTTCGACGGCCGGCCCCGGGGCCGCTTGCGGGCGATCACGGCACCCCGGTCGAAGATCTCGCCGCCCCACACGCCGCAGTACTCCCGCCGCTCCAGCGCGCCCGCCAGGCAGGCCCGCCGCACGGGGCAGTCGGCGCACAGCGCCTTCGCCCGCTCGAGGTCGGCGGGGGCGTCGGAGAACCAGAGGTCCTCGTCGGCCCGCCGGCACGGCAGGTCGACGAAGGTCAGCGCGTCGAAGAGGTCGAGGTCGGGGATCTCGGGAGCGGGCGGGGGGGCGAGTCCGACGGGGGACACGGTCTACCTCCGGTGGGCGGTTCGGCGGGGGCCGGGAGCCGCGGAGGTCCGTCGTCGGTGCGGAGACGACGAAGGCCGCGGTCCCTGGAGCGGGTCCGCGGCCTCGTGGGTCGTACCGGTGGGTCCTGGTGCTCAGGCGCTCCACCGTCGAGGCGCGGACGGTCGCTGCGGGTCGGTCGGGGTCAGATCGCGCTGGCGCAGGCGGGCGCTCTGGTGGAGCAACCCCTGCGGCTCGCACACGACGCCGCGGAACGGCGCGACCGCGTACGACGGCCAGCCCGCGACGGGACCCCCGGTGCCCGCGAACGTCACGATCTCCATCTCGACGGGCCCCCTTCCTGGCGCCTCGTGCGGTGTCCTGCCCGACCGGCAGCCTCGTGCGCCGGTGTGCCTGTGACCGTAGGGGTGCGTCGCGCACCCCGGCAACGGGTTTTCCGGGAAGTTCCCCCGGCCGTCACCAGGGGCGTCCGGACCCCTACGACGCGTGCTCGCGGAGCAGCGTGAGGACCTCGGTGCCGTAGCGCTCGAGCTTCGACGAGCCGATGCCCGGGATCGCGACGAGCCCCGACGGGTCGTGGGGCCGCTGCTCGGCCAGCGCGATCAGCGTGGCGTCGGTGAAGACGACGTACGCGGGCACCGAGCGGGCCTTCGCCTCGGTGGACCGCCAGGACTTGAGCGCCTCGAGCAGCGACTCGTCGATGTCGGAGGGGTGGGTGCTGCAGCGCCCGAGCTTGGCCGACCCGGCGTCGGTGAGTGGCTTGCCGCAGATGCGGCAGGCGGGCTTGCCCCGCGCGCCGCCGCCGTCGCGCCCGGTGGGCACGCGGGCGGCGGGGTGCTCGTCGGGCACGAGGCCGTAGAGGAACCGGCTGCGCCGCCGCGACCGGCGCCCGCCGGCCGAGCGCGACAACGCCCAGGACAGCCGCAGGTGCACCCGCGCGCGGGTGACCCCGACGTAGAACAGCCGCCGTTCCTCCTCGACCGCGGCGTCGTCGCCGTCGGCGTGCTGGATCGGCAGCGTCCCGTCGGTGAGCCCGACGAGGAACACCGCGTCCCACTCCAGGCCCTTCGCGGCGTGCAGCGACGCCAGCGTCACGCCCTGCACCGTCGGCGGGTGCTGGGCCTGCGCGCGGGCGGTGAGCTCGGCGCCGAACGCGCCGAGGTCGGCGTCGGGGACGCTCGCGACCAGCTCCTCGGCCAGCTCGGCGAGCGCCCGCAGCGACTCCCAGCGCTGGCGCGCGGCGCCCTGCCCGGCCGCGCCGGCGGGGGGCTCCGTGGTGAGGCCCTGCTCGCCGAGCACCGCGCGGACCAGCGACACCATGCCCGCGCCCACGGCGTCCGAGGGGGCGCGCGTCGCCGCGGTGCGCAGGGCCGCGACGGCCGTGCGCACCTCGGTGCGCTGGAAGAAGCGCTCGCCGCCGCGCACCTGGTAGGCGATGCCGGCGTCGCCGAGCGCCTGCTCGTAGACCTCCGACTGCGCGTTGACCCGGTAGAGCACCGCGATCTCCGCCGGCGGCACGCCGTCGTCGATCAGCTCGCGGATGGCGCCGGCGACGGCCGTGGCCTCGGCGGGCTCGTCGTCGTGCTCGGAGAAGTCGGGCGCCGGGCCGGGCGGGCGCTGCCCCTCGAGGCGCAGCCGCGACCCGGCGGCGCGGCCACGCGCGGCGCCGATGACGGTGTTGGCCGCGGCGACGACCTGCGGGGTGGAGCGGTAGTCGCGCACCAGCCGCACGACGGTGGCCTCGGGGAACGTGCGCGGGAAGTCGAGCAGGTAGGACGGGCTGGCCCCGGCGAACGAGTAGATCGTCTGGTTGGCGTCGCCGACCACGGTGAGGTCGTCGCGCCCGCCGAGCCACGCGCGCAGCAACCGGTGCTGCGCGGGGGTGACGTCCTGGAACTCGTCGACGACGAAGCAGCGGTAGCGCTCGTGGAACTCGTGCGCGACCTCGGGGTGCTCCTCGAGCGCGGCCGCGGTGTGCAGCAGCAGGTCGTCGAAGTCGAGCACCTCGGCGCGGTTCTTCAGCGCCTCGTAGGTGCTGTAGACCGTCGCCACCTGCTCGGCCGGCGCCGGCACGTCGCGCGCGTCGCGGGCGGCCGCGGCGGCGTAGTCGTCGGCGGGCACGAGCGAGGCCTTGGCCCACTCGATCTCGCCGGCGAGGTCGCGCAGCGACTCCCGCGTGGTGGGCGCCCCGACGCGCTGGGCGGCCTGGCCGACGAGGCGCAGCTTGCCGTCGAGGACCTCCCACGGCGCGCCGCCCACGACCCGCGGCCAGAAGTAGCGCAGCTGGCGCAGCGCGGCGGCGTGGAAGGTGCGCGCCTGCACCGGCGGCCGCCCGGGCCCGTCGACGCCGAGAGCGCGCAGCCGGGTGCGCATCTCCCCCGCCGCGCGCGCGGTGAACGTGACCGCGAGGACCTGGCCGGAGCCGACGTGGCCCGCGGAGACGAGGTACGCGATGCGGCGCGTGATCGTGCGGGTCTTGCCCGTGCCGGCCCCGGCGAGCACGCACACCGGCCCGCGCGGCGCGAGGACCGCCTCGCGCTGCTCGGGATCGAGACCCTCGGTCGCCGCGTCCTCGCCCCTGCCCACGACGCCATGCTCTCAACACGCCCCGACGGCCGGGGGCAGGACGGGGCAGGACGGGACGGGTTCGCCGTCGGAAAAGTCCACGACGACTGTCGGACCCCCGTGACACCGTGGAGGAGTGCCACCTGCCATCGAGGCCGAGGGTCTCGTCAAGCGCTTCGGCGCCACCACCGCGCTCGCGGGCGCGAGCCTGTCCGCGGCCGAGGGCACGGTGCTCGGCGTGCTCGGGCCCAACGGCGCGGGCAAGACCACGGCGACGCGGGTGCTCGCCACGCTGCTGGCGCCGGACGAGGGGCGGGCCGTCGTCGGCGGGTACGACGTCCTCGCCGAGCCGCACCGCGTCCGCACGCTGATCGGGCTGACGGGCCAGTACGCCGGGGTGGACGAGGCGCTCACCGGCGTCGAGAACCTCGTCCTCATCGCCCGGCTGCTCGGCCAGCCGCGCCCCGCCGCCCGGGCCCGGGCCGCCCAGCTGCTCGAGCAGTTCGGGCTCACCGACGCCGGCGGGCGCGCCGCGCGCACCTACTCCGGGGGCATGCGCCGGCGGCTCGACCTCGCGGCGTCGCTGGTCGGGCGCCCGCGCATCCTGTTCCTCGACGAGCCCACCACGGGCCTCGACCCGGTGAGCCGCAACGAGCTGTGGGGCATGGTCCGCACGCTCACCGACGACGGCGTCACGGTGCTGCTCACCACGCAGTACCTCGAGGAGGCCGACCAGCTGGCCGACGACATCGTCGTCATCGACCGCGGCACGGTGGTGGCCACGGGCACGCCCGACGACCTCAAGGCCCGCGCCGGCGCCGGGGTGCTGCAGATGCGCCCGATCGTGCCCGAGCAGGTGCCGGTGCTGACGCGGGTGGTCGGCGAGCTGGCCGGCGCGACGCCCACGGTCGAGCAGGGCACCGTGTCGGTGCCGGCGGGCGACGAGGCGCTGATGCCCGCCGTCGTGCGCCGGCTCGACGACGTGGGGGTGCGCCTGGCCGAGCTGACGCTGCGCCGCGCCACCCTCGACGAGGTCTTCCTCGCCCTCACGGGGCACCGGGCCGTCACCGAGGACACCACCGAGGACACGAAGGAGGCGGTGTGAGCACCACCCGTGACCTGCCGGGCACCGGCGTCACCGCACCGGTGCGGGCGGGCGACGCGCCGCGGCGGGTGTCCCCGGCGCTGTGGGCGTCCCAGTCGCTCACGATGGCCTGGCGCAGCATCGTGCAGATCAAGCACAACCCCTCCGAGCTGCTCGACCTGTCGATCCAGCCGATCATGTTCGTGCTGCTGTTCACGTTCGTGTTCGGCGGGGCGATCGGCGGC
>JAQSWW010000117.1 GCA_029266415.1 Actinomycetospora sp.
AGGTGCCCGAGACGGCTCGCAGGTCGTCTCTCAACCAGTCATCACCGGCGGACTCCGGCAGACGGGGTCTGAATCCGAGCCCGCTACTGAAGTACTGCTGAAGTGCCGCACCACGGCGACCTCGTCAGCTCCAACCGCGTCCGACGGCCCAAAGGGAGAGTCCGCGACCCTCGCGTCGGAGGGCGCGCCGGGTCCTGATCGTCCGCATGTGCCGGGAGGCTGCCGCCGCAGCGCTCGCGTGTCCATCGAACATGCGTGCGAGGAGTGGCTAGCTCGGACCTGGATCGATGGCTCGTTCGATGTCGATGGCGTGGTAGACGCGCGGCTCGGTCTGCTCACCCTCAAGGATGTGCGGCGCCGGTTTGCGACACCACTGGCAGACCCCGTCTCGAACGACGGCCCGCGCGAGTGCGGCGCTTCGCCGTTCTTCGCGGCGCCGGACCACGAGCACAGCGATACCCACGATCGCCACGACGCCGAGCAACCAAGAACGCCCCGACCGGCGCCCCACGCGCCGCCTTCGGGTCCATCGCGGTGCCGAATGCGAACAGCATCATGAAGCCAATCGCGAGCCCACCAACGACTGCGACCTTCTGGAACGGCCACGAGCGTCCGTTCTGCAGCTCGACACGCGCGCGCATCTGTGCTGCAGGATGGCCTCGACGGCTCCGATCTCGGCCGGTGTCGACGCCGGAGTGATCCAACCGCGCTGCTGCAGCTCCCACCGACGGCCGGCGCTCGCGATCTGACCTGTCGCCCGAGCCGTCGCGGCGGTGTTCCGGGCTGTCTGACCGTTGAAGAACGTGTTGAGCGCGCTCACGAAGTGCCGCCCGGCTGGTGTGCTATCAGAAGCAGGATCGAGTGCTCACGGCGACCTGTTACGCCGTTCACCTGCAACACCCAGCTCGATCGCTTCGCACGGTTCGTGCTTGGGGTCTCTCCCTCGGCGGCGCGGGGTCGCCTCGGACAGGTCGATCGCGCCGGGGCAGGGGCCACCTCGTCCACATCGCCGCCTCTCCTGCTGATCGTGGCCCTTGCGGCGGTGCGGGCGGGCTGTCATCCCTGAAGGAGCGGGGCCGGTCAACCATCGAAATCGTGGTGGTTTGATCTTCTTTCGGCCTTCTCCGTGGTCTGTTGGGCGCGTTGGGGTAGGCCGACCGCGTCAGCGGCCGTGAGGTCCTGGGGGTCGACGCCGCGCAGCGCACGATGTTCAGCTCGGGAGAAGGGGAAGGCAGGGCTCCTCGCGGGGGTGGACGGCCGGGGTCGAGTGCGTGCTCCAGTGCCGGTTCCGGCGGGTGGACAGGCCCCCCGGGGGGCTGTCGGTCATCCCTTCGCTGGTGGGCATGGAGTGCTGCGACAGGGTCGCGGTGGGCGAGGTCAATCAGACGGGGCGACCACGCCGGGGCCGGGGGTCATGACAGCCACGACCCGCACCCACCGCGGGCAGGGGATGCTCACGCGGCCGCGGTGGGTGGTGGGTTCAGGCGGCGGATGTGGCCGTCGCGCAGCCCGAAGAACACCAGCTCGGTGAGCTCGCGGGCGGCGGCGACCGTGCCGATGTTGCGTCCGCGCCGTGCGCCGATGCGTTCACGCCGGGCGCCGAGCTCGGTGCCGGCGGGGATCCGTTGCACGGCCTCGACTGCGGCCCAGCGCACCAGCCGCGAGCCCTGCTTGGTGATCCGCCCGCGGTGCACGGTGGTGTCGGACTCGTGGTGTTTGGGGGTCAGCCCGGCCCAGCTGGCCAACTGGGCGGGACGAGCGAAGCGCTGCACGTCGCCGATCTCGGCGACGAACACCGCCGCGAGCACCGGCCCGATCCCGGGGATGGCCTGGATCGCTCGATACCCGGCATCGCCGCGCAGCCGCCCGGCCAGCAGGTCGGTGTAGAGCTCGACTTCGAAGTCCAACGCGGTGATCAACCGCAGCAGCGACTCCACCCGTGCGCGCGAGGGCGCAGCCAGCTGCGCGGAGGCCAGCAACGCCGTTCCCCCGACCCCGAACAGGTCGCTGGTCGTCACGGTGACCCCGGCAGCGGCGAGCACCGCGTGGATCTGGCACTTCAAGCTCGAGCGCAGCCCGACCAGCTTCGCGCGGTGGCGCACCCAGCCGCGCAGCTCGCGCAGCGCCGGCGGGGCGATCCACGCCTCGGGCAGCCGACCCATCCGCAGCAGATCGGCCAGATCCGCGGCATCGCGCTCGTCGTTCTTGACCCGCCGGTAGGAGAACATCTGAACTCCCAGCGGATGCGCCAGATGCACCCGAGCACCGAGCTCGGCCAGGGTGTCCACCGCCCAGTACCAGCCGTAGGTCGCTTCCAGCACGACCTCGGGCGCCTCGCCGGCGCGGGCCATCACCGCACGCAGATACTCCGGATCATTCGAGATCCGCATCGTCTCCAGGTGCTCGCCGGTCTCGGTCATCCGCACCAGCACCGAGCGGCGCCGGTGCAGATCCATCCCGACGTACTGCTTGCCCTCGTAGGATTCGCTCACAGGGGCCTCCTCAAATCGATGGCGTGAGCAACCCCGAGCATGCGGCCCGACGACCCCGGTCACTCCGTTGGTGGTGCCCGGGTCCAGGGCGAGCGCCTGGCCGCCGGAGGTCTACGCCTCGCTGGATGGAGGACTCAGTAGCTGAAGACGGTGCCGGCCTCTCCCTCGAGCCACTCGAAGAGGGGCACCGCGCCCGCAACCTCGGCGTTCTCAACGAGGTCAGCCTGGTCGAGCTTCCGGGCGTTGAAGCAGACGGGGCATACCTGGAGCAGGCCACCCGCGGCGGAGTAGCGCTGGGCCAGGTCGGGCAAGGGCGGGCATCCGTCGCAGGCGATGCCGACCACGCCGTCCTTGAGGGCCAGCCTTACGGCTTCCTTGGTCACAAACATGCGGACGGGCTGTCCGCGCTCCGCGGCACTGACCCCGACCAGGAACGCGACGGTGACGCGCTCCGCGTCTTCCAGCCCAGTGGCGAGATTGATGATGACCTTGTTACTCACGGCTTCTCCCAAGTCAGTCCGAATAGGAAGAACCAGAGCAGCACTGCAAGACCGGAGCCGACAGGGCCGAATAGACGAGTTGGACGAGTCGTTCCGATAACGGTCACTGTGGGTCGCGTCTCCTGTGCGAACAGTTCAAATTGTAGAGCCGCTGGACCATTCGGTCCCTGTAAAGCGACCTTAGATGACAGGGCAACCCGAGCACTTCTTGTCAGTGCAACGATTTCCGCGCCCGGCATCCCATTCGCCGTCTCGTTCGTGCAGCTCTAACCGTTCGGCAGCTGCCCCTGATGGCGGCCCTGCGCCCGGCACCGCACCGCAGGAATCCGAGGGCTCCTGTGGCGTTGCGGCTTACCTGCTGACGGTCCTGCGCCGTGGCGGCCTCCAGCTCATGGAGGCGATCCGTGCCCGACTCCCCCAACCCGTTCCGCCGCTCCACCAGTCGCGGTCCCTCGTCGCTCTCGTCCTCGGCGGGTTCATTCCACCGTGTGGGTCCCGGCGTCTTGATCCGTGGCGCTCTACACGCCCGCTGGCTCGCCCTCGTCGCCCCGGTCGCCGAAGGCGGCCGGCCCGGCTTGTTCTGTGTGCCATATCCGGGCCGCGGGCCCAGCGACCACCCGGACATCGAGCCTGACGGCCTCGACGAGACGACGGTCGCGGACTCCCTCGCGGGGCTGTGGACGCCAGCGTTCCCCTCCCCGAGCTCGTCGACGCAGCGTCCGCGGTGCTGCCGCGAACCACGAAGAGCCCGGGACCCTCGCCGAGGGACCACGATGGGAGCTGACCGTCGGACCTGGCATCTTCGAGGTCGCCTGCCGAGGCCGGGCACGCCGAGAGTGCACCGAGGTACGGGCCCGCGCGGCACATGTGAAAGATGTCGAGGCGCCGCGGTTGCCGCGCACATTGCCGGTGGTGAGTGGCCGAAGCCCGACTCCGCGGACGGCGATCACGTCGTGGTCGCGCAAGAGCAGGGCGAACATGGTCCGGCGGCTGTGCGAGCTGGACTACACCCCGCCCTACGCCTCGGGCCGGTTACCGCGATGGTGACGCCGACCTATCGCGGCGACTGGCTCACAGTCGTCCCCTCCGGCGCCGACCTCAAGCGGCACCTGAAGGCGCTGCGCAAGCGCTACGCCGCGTCGCCCGCGAGGCGCTGCGGGTGTGACAGTGGACGGGCTGCCCAAGTGGGAGGCCCAGCTCGTCGCCCGGTTTCCGCCCCCTTTAGGGCGGGCGACCACGAGACCACCCCGTTGCCGACCGCGACCCCCGCGTGCTCTGCGTGCTCGCTGCTGTTCGCCTGGATCGAACTGGTGAAGGTCCCGACGCCGCGCTACAAGGTCGGTAAGGGGCCTGACGGTCACGCAGGCCAAGACGCTGCTCGAGGCGGCCAAGGGGACGCGCTGGTACGCGCTCTACGTCACCGCCGCCACGCTCGGGCTACGTCACGGGGAGCTACTGGGCCTGCGCCTGGCAGGACATCGACTTCGAGCGGACCACGCTCACGGTCGCGCAGACGGTCGCCCGCGCCGCCGGCCAGCTCTACATCGGACCGGCCAAGTCGGACGCGTCGGAGAGCACCATCCCGCTGCCCAAGGTGACCCGTCGCGTGCTCGAGGAGCACCGCCGGCGCCAGGACGACGACCGGGCGTCGGCGAGCCACTGGGAGGACCACGGCCTCGTGTTCCCTTCGACGCTCGGGACGCCGCTGGAGCCGCGGAACCTCAATCGGCACTTCGCCGAGCTGCGGGAGAACGTCGGGATGCCCGACGTCCGGCTCCACGACCTGCGCCACACCGTGGTGAGCCTGCTGCTCGACCTCCGCACGCCGCCGCACGTGGTCCAGGCCATCGCCCGCCACGCGCACATCGACGTGACCATGGCGATCTACGCCCACACCAACCTCGACGCGATGCGCCAGGCCCTCGACGCCATTGAGTGGGAGGACCTGTGAAGGCGGTTGCTGAAGTCGTTGCTGAAGTAGGCCCGACAACGACGAACGCCCACCGAGCGTTACCGCTGGTGGGCGACGGTGGCCAGGGGCGGGGTCGAACCGCCGACCTATCGCTTTTCAGGCGATCGCTCGTACCGACTGAGCTACCTGGCCGGACGGCCGAGGGACACCTCGACCGGAAGAGCGACCCAGACGGGACTCGAACCCGCGACCTTCGCCGTGACAGGGCGACGCGCTAACCAACTGCGCCACTGGGCCTTGATTACTGCGGTACCACCGTACCCCCAACGGGATTCGAACCCGCGTTGCCGCCTTGAAAGGGCGGAGTCCTAGGCCGCTGAACGATGGGGGCGCGACCCTCTGGCTGAGGACCTTACCCGCAACGGCGAACCCGTTGGGAGCAGGAGGAAGCATAGGTGACGGCCCTCAGGCCTCCACCACCCACCCCCCGGTGAGGTGGGGTCCCAGGACGGCGCCCATGCCCCCACCGGCCCGCCACTCCCGCAGCCAGGCGGGGTCGGCGGTGGCGCCGAGCAGGAGCTCCCAGTTCTGGCAGACGCGCATCGCGAGGTCGCGCAGCCCGCTGACCCCGAGCGACGTGACGAACGCGCCGGCGGAGATGTCGACGACGGGACAGCGCGGCGTGGTCGACGCCGGCGGCGAGCAGCCCGGCGCGCGCGGCGTCGGCGAACAGGCCCCCGAACACGTCCTGCCAGAAGGTGAACGGCCAGCCCGGCCGCTGGGGCCCGGCGAAGCCCTCGGAGCACAGCCGCTGCCCGGCCCGGAGGACCGGGCCGGCGAGGGCGTCCTGCACCTCGCGCGCCACCTGGGCGGCGGTGCACAGCGGGTCCCGCTCCTTGCTCCGCGCGCGGACCACGAGGTCACGGCAGAGGACCTCCATCTCGTCCACCACCGCGGAGGCGATGCTCTCCTTCGAGACGAAGTGGAAGTACAGCGCGCCCTTGGTGACCTTGCTGCGCTCGAGGATCCGCGACAGCGAGGCCTCGTGGTACGACGCCGTCGCGAACTCCTCGGCGGCCGCCGCCAGGATGGCGCTGCGCGTGGCCAGCGCCCGGGCCTGGCGCTGCTGCCCACCGACACGCGCCCCGGCGGGCGGGTCGGACGGTGGGGCGTCCACGGGCTCGGACATCGCCGATCACGGTAGCGCGATCGCGTGGCGACCCGGTGTGCCCATGGCTGTTCGTACGACCACGGACGATCTGGTGTCGGTCAGCGGCGCACGGGCGGCGGGTCGCCGCCCTCGCCGATGAGCCCGAGCATGTCGAGCAGCTCGCGGCAGTCGTCGGAGTCGAGCGAGTTGCGGGCGACCGCGATGCGGGCCCGGTGCACCTGGTCCTCGCTGACCCCGTACACGTCGGCCGCGGTGCGCTGGGTGGGGACCGCCGGTTCGTCGAGCGACGCGCGCTCGGGGTGCGGTGCGTTCGGTCGTCGGCGAGGTCCTGACGTCGTGTTCATCGTGGCTCCCGGTGGCCGCCTGGTCCCGACCCGCTGCAACACCTCGCGCGGCGGGATCACCCGGGTCGGGGACTCCTCCGGTCACTCCGCGTGGCCGATCTCGTCCCTCGTCCGAGTCGCGACGACGCTACCCAGCCGCCCCCGACGATGCAGCCCCCTCTCCGAGTGACGGGAGAGGTGTGCGGCAGGTGACGACGGGGCCTCGCCCCGGTCACGGAAGGCGACCACTCGGGTGCGCACCGCTCCCGCCGGACCGTCGGCGGCCGCGCCGCCCACGCTGCGTGCGCGGGACGACGACGGACCGTCGACGAGCCCGTCAGTCGACGAGCGCCTGGTAGACGAGCGCCCGCAGCTGGGTGCGGATCGGGTGCGCGCTCGAGGGCAGCAACTGGGTGAAGAACATCGCCGAGACGCGCTCGACGGGGTCGACCCAGAACGCGGTGCTGGCCGCGCCGCCCCAGGAGATCTCGCCCGGGCTGGACACCGTCCGGTACCGCACCGGGTCGACCACCACCGCGAACCCGAGCCCGAACCCGACGCCGTGGAACGGCATCTCCGCGAACAGCGGTCGGCCGACCTGCTCGAGGTCCGCGCCGCCGGGCAGGTGGTTCCTCGCCATGTAGTCGACGGTCCGGCTGCCGAGGATGCGCACGCCGTCGACCTCACCGCGGCCCAGCAGCATGCGCGTGAAGCGGTGGTAGTCCGCCGCGGTGGACACCAGGCCCCCACCGCCGCCGAGCCAGGTCGGCTCGAGGGCCTCGCGGGCCAGGGCGCCCATGCCCGCCGCCTCGGCCGCCAGGTACCGGCCCGTGGCCGGGTTGGCGAGGTACAGGGTCGCCAGCCGGTCGGGGTCGTCGACGGCGAAACCCGTCCCGGTCATCCCGAGCGGACCGAGCACGTGCTCGTCGAGGAACGCGTCGAGCCGCTGGCCCGAGACGACCTCGATGAGCCGCCCGAGCACGTCGGTGGCGTGGCTGTAGTTCCACTCGGTGCCCGGCTGGAACACCAGCGGCATCCGCGCCCAGGCCTCGACGCAGCCGGCGAGGTCGAGGTCCGCCGGCGCGGCCCACTCGAAGCCCGCGGCGCGGTAGAGCTCGTCGACGGGGTGGGCGTGGTGGAAGCCGTAGGTCAGGCCGGCGGTGTGGGTCAGCAGGTGCCAGACGCGGATGGGTTCGGTGGCCGCCTCGAGCAGCGGCTTGGACGACGAGCCCTTGACGTACACCTTCGGCTCGGCGAACTCCGGCAGCCAGCGGCTGATCGGGTCGGTGAGCTCGAGCAGGCCCCGCTCCACGAGGATCATCGCCGCCACCGACGTGATCGGCTTGCTCATGGAGTAGATGCGCCAGCGGGTGTCGTCGGTGACCGGCTTCCCGGCCTCGGCGTCGCGGTCGCCGGGCACCGTGGAGTGCACGACCTGCCCGTCGCGGGCCACGACGGCGTGCCAGCCGGCGAGGCGGCCGTCGTCGACGTAGCGCCGGAAGTGGTCGTCGATGCGGCTCAGTCGCGCCGGGTCGAAGCCCAGCTCCTCGGGATCGGTCTCGACCTTCAGGGGGCTGCTCACCACCCTCATCCTGCCTCCGCGAGGAACGCCCGCAACTCCTCGACGACCTCGCCGGGCCGTTCCTCGGGCACGAAGTGCCCGCAACGCTCGATCGCCCGCCCGCGGACGTCGTCGGCGTACTCGCGCCACAGGTCCAGCAGCGGCAGCGTCGTGCCCATGACGCCCTCGGCGCCCCACAGCGCGAGCAGGGGCTGCGTGACGCGCCGGCCGGCGGCGTGGTCGGCCTCGTCGTGGGCCGCGTCGACGGGGTCGGCGCGGTAGTCGTCGAAGCCGCAGCGCAGCGCCCCGGGCTGGGAGAACGCGCGCACGTACTCGGCGATCGCGGCCGGCTCGAGGCCCTCCCGGGCGTAGGTCCACTTCTCGAGGAAGTAGCGCAGGTAGCCCTCGACATCGGCGCCGGCGAGGCGTTCGGGCAGGTCGGGCTGCAGATGGAACAGCCAGTGCCAGTACTTCGCGCCGAGCTCGGCGTCCATGCGCTGCCACGTCGCGCGGGTGGGCGCGATGTCGAGGACGGCGAGCCGCGACACCTCGTCGGGGCGGTCGAGGGCCCAGCGGTGCGCCACCCGGCCACCGCGGTCGTGCCCGGCGACGGCGACGCGGTCGAACCCGAGGTGGTGCACGAGCGCGGAGACGTCGGCGGCCATCGTCCGCTTGTCGAACCCGCCCGTGGGCTTGTCGCTGGCGCCGTAGCCGCGCAGGTCGGGGACGATCACGGTGTGGTCGGCGGCCAGCGGCCCGGCGACGTGGCGCCAGCAATGGCCGGTCTGCGGCCAGCCGTGCAGCAGGACCACCGGCGGGCCGTCGCCGCCGCGGCGGAGGTGCAGGCGGACGCCGTTCACGGCGACCGTCTCGGGGTGCAACGCGGGAGTGCTCACGCGGCGGCATCCTGCCCGCGACGGGGCTCAGCCGGCCATCGGACCGGCCGGGCCCCCGGGTCCCTCCGCCCGCGGCGGGCGCGTCGGCACCGGGCCCGGGTCCGCGGCGTCCACGACCGCCGCCGTGGCGTCGACCACCTCGGCGCGCCACAGGCGGTCGCGCATCCGGCGCAGCAGGCCCTCGGCGTGGAAAAGAATCGCGAAGTCGAGCGCGCGACCGGCCGTCGCCGCCCGGGGCGCGGCGCGGACGCGGGCGTACTCGTCGAGGGCGGGCACGATGCGCCCGTCGGCGTGGTCGAACGCCCGCCCGAGCGCGGCCGCGTCGAGCACCTCCAGGGCCACCGCCTGCGCGGTATGCGGCAGCATCGGCTGCGCCGCGCCGCCGACCACCGTCATCCGGTGGCGCGTGCCGCGCTGCAGCGGCGCGTGGTGGCGGTGCACGTGCGTCGGCGCCGTCCCGACGGCCTGGCCGGCGGCCGCCCGGACCTCCGGCGCGGTGGCGCCCAACAGCCGGCCGAGCAGGGCGGCCACGCCCTCGCGGTGCAGGTCGTCGAGGGCGTCCACGCGCACCGTGACCGACACGTGGCCCGTGCCGTCGGGCACCCGGGACTGGGTGACGTGCAGCGACGGCGACGACCACAGCCGCAGCAGGTCGTCAGGCGGCGCCGGCCCGGGCGCGCGGTGCAGCAGGTAGGGGCCGGTGACGGGGTGGCCGCCGCCGAGGTGGGGGCGTACGCGGCTGGCGGGGCCGTCGGCGCCGACGAGCGCCTCGGCGCGGAAGCGGGCGCCGGACTCGTCGGTGACCACCACCGCGTCACCGACGTCCTCGACCGCGGCGGCACGGCGTCCCCACTCGACGGTGACCATCTCGTCGGCCGCGCACGCGCTCACGAGCAGGGCCCGGAGCACGGCGTGCGGCACGAGCACGTAGGGCCTCCCGTAGCGGGCCCGGACGGCGGCGCCGAGCTCGGCCACCCGCAGGACCGTGCCGCTCCCGGCGTCGGCGTGGGCGAGGCGCCGCGGTTCCCAGCCCGCGGCCGTCAGGGCGTCGGCGAGGCCCAGGCCGGCGAGCTCGCCCAGCGTGGACGGCGTGAGCACGGCGAGGCCGGGGTCGACGTCCTCGGGCCGGTCGCGCTCGAGGACGTGCACGGGGAAGCCCTGGTGGGCGAGGAAGAGCGCGGTGACGAGCCCCGAGAACCGTGACCCCAGCACGAGCAGCGGTACGGCAACCACGGCTCCACCTCGTTCACCCGCGCGGACGAGGAGAGCGTAGGCAGATCATCTCGGACGGAGCAATCGGACGCCACAACGTGAGATCGGGACCCTCGCGCCACTCGGTCGGGGGACCAGCCGACGTCACGGGCCGTCGGCCACGCGGGCCACCCGCTCGTGGTCGGGGGCGTCGCCGAGGCGATCGCGCGCGTCGAGCACCCGGGCGAGGGTGAGGCACGTCGTGGCCAGCGCGACGCCGAGCAGCCAGCCGGCGGTCACGTCGGTGGTCCAGTGGACACCGAGGTAGACGCGGCTCGCCCCGATCACCAGCGCGGCGAGGACGGCCAGCGCGACCGCGATCGCGCGGATCGCGCGGGCCCGCGGGGTGCCGACGGACAGCGCGATCACCGCCGCCGCGGTCAGGGTCAGCCCGAGCGCCGCCATCAGCGCGTGTCCCGAGGGCAGCGAGGCCGTGGTCTCCTCGGCCAGGCGGACGGCCTCGGGCGGGCGCGGGCGCTCCACGGCGAGCTTGACCAGCCGGATCGTCAGCGCGCCGGCCGCGACGCCGGCCACCCAGATCACCGCGGTGCGCCGGTGGCCGCGGGCGAACAGCACGACCGCCGAGACGACGGCGAGACCGCCCGTGCCCACCGTCCCGCCGACCAGGGAGACGACCTCCGCCGTCGTGGTCAGGCCCGGCGTGCGGAGGGCGAGCATCGACGCGAGCACCGGGGAGTCGGCGGCCGCGAGCGCCTCGTCGGTCGCGACCAGCGCGAACACCGCGCCCGCCGCCGCGACGAGCACGCCCACAACGGCGGTGTCGCGCAGCGCTTCGGGCACGGCGGACAGCGCGCCGCCGGCGAGACCGTCGGCCGCCGTGGCCAGGAGGACGAGCACGCCGAGGACCAGCAACGACACGGCGGTGGCGTCGAGGGCCACGGATCCTCCTGGGGTGCGGGGCGACGCGCCGGTGCGACGGCGCCGAGCCCCGATCATCCCAAGGCAGACTGGTGGTGTGCTCCTCCTGGGGCTCCTCGCCGCCCTCGCGGCGGCGGGGGCCAACGCCGGCGCGGCCCTGCTCGAGGCGAGCGCCGCCCGGCGTGCGAGCCGGCCGGCGACCATCGTCCTGCACCCCATGTACATCGGGGGCCTCGCCCTGGACATCGGTGGCTGGGTGCTGACGGTGCTCGCGCTGCGGTTCATGCCGATCGTGGCCGTGCAGGCGATCGTGGCCGGGCAGGTCGGCATCACGGTGGTGGCGTCGCACTGGGTGTTCGACACGCCGCTGCGCCGCCTCGACCTGTTCGCGGCCGGGGCGAACGTGCTCGGGCTCGCACTGCTGGTGGCGAGCGCGAGCGTCGACGACGAGCCGCTCGTCCCGACGACCGGGGCGCTCGTGGCCCTGGTGGCCTCGTTCGTGGTGCTGGCGGCCGTCGGCATCCCCGTGGCGGTCAAGAGCCACCGGGCGGCGCTGATCTCGTTCGTCGCCGGGCTGGCGTTCGGGGGCACGGCGGTGGCCGTGCGGCTGGTCGACCTGGGCGGATCGCTCGGGGACATGGCTGGCCAGGCGCTCGCCGACCCGGCGGTGTGGGCGTTGCTCGGCTTCGCGGTGCTGGGCCTCGGGACCTACACCGTCGCGCTCGGCAAGGGCGCCGCGGTCGGGCCGGTGGTCGCGGTGCTCGCGGTCACCGAGACCCTGGCGCCCGGCTTTATCGGGCTGATCTGGCTGGGCGACAGCATCCGCCCGGGATGGACGCCGGCCTTCGTGCTGGGGCTCGTCCTCGCCCTCGGCGGCGTCGTGCTGCTGGCGCGGTCGCCGGCGCAGGCGTCGCTGGCCGGGGACGACCACGTCGCCCCGCCGCCGCTGCGGCGGCTGTAGCGGGGCGACGCGGCTCGGCTCAGTCGCGGAACGCGTCCTTGACCTTCTCGCCGGCGTTCTTCAGGTTGCCGACGGTCTGGTCCTTCTTGCCCTCGGCCTCGAGGCGCTCGTTGCCGACCGCCCTGCCGACGCCTTCCTTGACCTTGCCCTTGAGTTCCTGGGCCTTGTTGTCGACCTTGTGCTCCTGCGCCATGATCGTCTCCTCACCGCGCGCCGCCGACGGCGTGCTTCACAGGACCGAATACCCCCGGCCGAACGGGTCAACGCGCAGTGCTCGGCGCCGGGCTGCGCAGGACGACGTCCCGGGTGACCCGACCGGCCGACGGAAGGTCGACCCACGCGATCTCGGGGTGGTGCTGCTCGGCGCGCGCGAGCAGCTGGAACGTGCCGGGGTCGGTCGGGACCAGCCGGAAGGCGCCGTCGCCGTCGGCGGTCGCGACGGCGACCTCCCGCCCGTCGCGGCCCACCAGCGTCAGCGTCGCGCCGCCGACCGCCGCGCCCCGGGCGTCGGTGACCCGCCCGTGCAGGGCGGTGGCGTCGTCGTCGGTGCCGGTCCCGGTCGTGCGTGCCGCCCGCCGCCGGTCGGCGAGCAGGTCGACGACCCCCAGCGCGAGCGCCAGGACGACGAAGGCGATCGCGCCGATCAGTCCGAGGCTGATGGCCCGCGCCCAGTCGCCGCCGGTCGAGGCGAGCTGGCCGAAGAACACGGCGCCGACCGCGGAGATGCCGATCGCCGACCCGACCCGCTGGCCGGTCTGCAGCACGCCCGCGGCGGTGCCGCCCTCGCGCGCGGGGACCTCCTCGAGCGCGAGGGTCTGGTTGGGCGCGATGACGAACCCGCTGCCGATGCCGGCGAGCAGCAGCGGCCCGGCCATCGCCCAGCCGACCTGCTGCGGGTCGAGGCGCAGGACGACGTCGACCGCGACCAGCCCGACGGCGACGGCGAGGAGACCGCCGACGACCAGTGGCTTGCCCAGGCGGGACACGAGACGGCCGCCGATCGCCGAGGTCACCGCGGAGCCCAGCGCGAACGGCGTCAGCGCCAGCCCGGCCTGGAGCGGGGTGTAGCCGCGGCCGTTCTGCAGGAACAGCGTGATGACGAAGAAGATCGCGGTGAAGCCGGCGAAGTAGAGCAGGCCCAGCGAGCTGCCCAGGGCGTAGCTGCGGGTGCGCAGCAGGGCGAAGTCGACCAGCGGGTGCCCGTGGGCGCGGCGCGCGCGGCGCTCCCAGAACACGAAGAGCACGAGCAGGACGGCGAACACCCCGAGCAGCCACCAGGGCGCGCCCGCCGGATCGCCCTCGGAGAGCACGAGCGGGACCATCAGCGCGACCACGGCGCCGCCGAGCAGGAGCGCCCCGACGACGTCGAGGGGCTGGCGCTCGCCCTCGTTCGCGGTGTCGCGGGGCAGCAGGCGGGCACCGAGGACGAGGGCGAGCACCCCGATCGGCACGTTGACGTAGAACACCCAGCGCCAGCCGTCGGGCTCGCCGCCCCACTGCAGCAGGAGGCCCCCGAGCAGGGGGCCGATCGCGGTGGAGATGCCGATCGCGGCGCCGAACAGGCCGAACGCGCGCCCGCGCTCGCGGCCCTGGAACAGCTGCTGGATGAAGCCGATGACCTGCGGGTTGAGCATCCCGCCGGCCGCGCCCTGGAGGAGGCGGGCGGCGACGAGAGTCTCGGCGTTCGGCGCGATGCCCGCCGCGGCGCTGGTCAGCGTGAACAGCGCGAGGGCGACGAGGAACATCTTCTTGCGGCCGCGGTCGTCGCCCAGGCGCCCGGACGACACGAGCACGAGCCCGAAGGTCAGCGCGTAGCCGGACACGACCCACGACAGCTCCGCCGCCGACGCGCCGACCCCCCGCTGCATGGCGGGCAGGGCGACGTTGACGATGCTGACGTCGAGCAGCGTCATGAACCCGGCGATGAGGCACACCGCCAGGGCGCGCCAGCGTCGCGGGTCGGGCTCGGGGTGCGTCACCGGGACGGCGTTCCCGGCCGCGCCCGGGTCAACCACCGGACGAGACGAAGGGAACCCCCGTGGAGGTCCTGTCCAGCCGCATCCTCGTGCGCCCGCGCGACTGGGAGGTCTCCCGGGCGTTCTACGCCGACACCCTGGGGCTCGCCGTGGCCCGCGAGTTCCCGGGCGGCGTCGTGTTCTTCCTCGGCACCGGCTACCTGGAGCTCTCGAAGGCCGGCGCGGTGAGTGTGGGCGACGACGCGCTCTGGTTGCAGGTGCGCTCGCTGCCGGACGCGGTCGCCGAGCTCCGGGACCGCGGCGTGACGATCACCCGCGAGCCGCGCCGCGAGTTCTGGGGTCTCGACGAGTGCTGGATCGCCGACCCCGACGGCCGCGCGATCGTCCTCGTCGAGGTCCCGCCCGGCCACCCGATCCGGACCGACACCCGTACGTGAGCGATCCTTGGGCCGATAGGCCGAAGGATCGCTCACATGCCCAGGGCGCCCGCCAGCTTCTCCAGCGCCGGGCGGGGGTCGGACATCGGCTTGTCCCCGAGCGCCTGGACGACGACGTGGTCGGCTCCGGCGTCGAGGTGCGCGGTCACCGAGGCCGCGATCGTGTCGAGGTCGCCCATGCCGACGAGGGCGCGGGCGAGTCGCTCGGACCCGCCGCGCACGAGGTCGGACTCGTCGAAGCCCTGGCGCAGCCACGAGTTCCGGTAGTTCGGCAACCCCGAGTAGATCTCGAGGTGCTGGTGCGCCCGTCGCAGCGCGTCCTCGGCGTCGTCGCCGACGGCCACCGCCTGCTCGGAGACGACCCACTGGTCGGCGCCGAGCGCCTCGCGGGTGACCCGCGTCTGGTCGGGCAGGACGAGGTAGGGGTGCACGCCGTCGGTCTCGGCGCCCGCCAGCTCGATCATCTTCGGGCCCAGGGCGGCGACGAGGCGGGCGGGCCGGCCTGCACCGGGCTCGATCTGCTCGGGGACGGCGGCCATGCGCTGCAGGTAGTCGCGCATCGTCGCCAGCGGCTTCGCGTACGTCCCGCCCCGTCCGCGCTCGACGAGCGGCGCGTGGCTCACGCCGAGCCCGAGCACGAAGCGCCCGGGGTGCAGGGCGGTGAGCGTGCGCCCGCCGCTCTCGGCCGCGATCGGGTCGCGGGCGTGGATGTTGGCGATGCCGGTGCCGACGACCAGGCGGTCGGTGGCGGCGAGGAAGGCGCCCGCCTGGGTCAGGGTCTCCTTGCCGTAGGCCTCGCCGTAGAACAGCGAGCCGTAGCCCATCGCCTCGATGTCGCGGGCGACCTGTTGCGCATCCCGGATCGCCCAGCTGTCGCTGGTCCACCAGACGCCGATGCGGGACGGGAAGTCGATCGATGCGGCCACGGCCCGGACGCTAGCCCGGGTCCTCCGCCGCCGCCGGGCCGGGCGCCAGCAGCCGCGCCGACGCCGACTCCTCGGCCATCCCGCGCAACGCCGCGACGAGCGCCCCGCCCAGCACGATGCCGACGGCGACGCGCTCGACCGAGCGCTCCCGGTCGCCCGGATCGACCACCGCGGTGACCTCGTGGCGCGCGACGGCCTCCATCGCCTCGGCGTAGACGTCGAGGAGACCGGCCACGCGCTCGCCGCCGAGGCGCTCGAGCGTCGCGAGGACGTCGACCGCGGCGCGCCGGCCCGGGTTGCCGTGCGTGACCGCCCATCCCCGGCGCGCGACGAGCTCCGCCACCGTCTTCTCGGCCCGCTCGGCGGCGTCGTCGGAGGGCGTCGGCTCGACCCGCGCCATCACCGCGTCCTGGGCCCGCCCGAGCGCCTGGTGCAGGGAGACCCCGTCGTCGTCGATCGCGGCGAGCACGTCCCGTGTGCCGACGACCGACAGCCCGCCGACGTCGATGAGCGCGCGCACCAGCCGCAGCCGGCGCACGTGGTCCTCGCCGTAGGACGCCTGATTGGGGCTCGTGCGCTCGCCGGGCGGCAGCAGGCCCTCGCGCAGGTAGTACTTGATCGACGCGACGCTCACGCCGGTCCGGCGGCTCAGCTCGGCGACCCGCATCCCGCTCCCCTCTGGACGAACCCGTTCGGATAGTTCTACTCTCCATTCATGGACAGTGACACTATCCGATCGTTGGCGAGGGACAACCGGGCCCTCGCCGTGTTCACCGGGGCCATGGCCGTGCTCGCGGTCGTGTGCCTGGCCGGGCTCGCGCTCGACCCGCGCGTGCTCGGCGGCCAGCTGATCTGGGCGAAGCCGCTCAAGTTCTCGATCAGCTTCGTCCTCTACGGCGCCACGCTCGCCTGGATGATCTCGCTGGTCGCGGCCCCGCGGACCCGTCGCTGGGCCCGGCGCGCCGGCCTCGTCATCGCCGTCGCCGGGGCGGTCGAGATGGTCGCGATCGTCGGCCAGGTGCTCCGGGGCCGCCCCAGCCACTTCAACGTCGCGACGCCGCTCGACCTCGCGGTCTGGTCGGTGATGGGGACGACGATCGTCGTGCTCTGGATCGCGACGGCCGGCATCGGGGCCCTCCTGCTGCGCGAGCGCACCCTGCCCGTCGACACCGCGTGGGCCGTCCGGCTCGGGCTCGTCGTGACGCTGCTCGGCATGGCCGCCGCCTTCCTCATGACCAGCCCCACCGGCGCGCAGATCGCCGCGGCCCAGGACACGGGCCGGTTGACGACAGCCGGCGCCCACGCCGTGGGCGTGCCCGACGGCGGCACCGGCCTGCCACTGGTCGGCTGGAGCACCACCGGCGGTGACCTGCGCATCGGCCACTTCGTCGGCCTGCACGCGCTGCAGGGGCTCCCGCTGCTGGCGCTCGCGCTGATCCTGCTGGCGCCGCGAGTGCCCGTGCTGCGCCGCGTCGGCGTGCGCGCCCGGCTGGTCGGCGTCGCCGGGGCGGCCTGGACCGGGCTGACCCTGCTGCTCGTCTGGCAGGCCCTGCGCGGCCAGTCGATCATCGCCCCGGACGGCCTCACCCTCGGCGTCGCCGTCGCCCTCGTCGTCGCGACGCTCGGGGCCGCCGTCGCGGTCCTGCGCGCCGGCGCCCGCCCCGAGCACACCACCACCCCGTCGACCGTCCTGGAGCCCCGATGACCACCACCGCGACGCGCACCCGCGCCGGCAGCCCCGCCCTCGTCGGCGTCTACCTCGTCCTGTCGCTGGTCGGCCTGGTCGGGACGTGGTGGTTCAACATCGCGTTCTTCCTCGGCGGCGGCAGCGACTACCTCGGGGGCTGGTTCGCCAACGCCGCGAGCTCCTCGGCCGCCGTCGACATCATCGTCATGGCGATCGCGGCCTGCATCGTCATGGTCGTCGAGGGCCGCCGGCTCGGCTTCCGGCCGCTGACGATCGGGCTGCTCGTCGTCCTGAGCTTCGCGATCGCCGTGGCGTTCACGTTCCCGCTGTTCCTGGCCCTGCGCGAGCGGTCGCTGCTCAGAGCCCCAGGTGCCGCGCGATGAGGATCTTCTGGACCTCGCTGGTGCCCTCGCCGATCTCCAGGATCTTCGAGTCGCGGTAGTGGCGGGCCACCGGGTACTCGTTCATGAAGCCGTAGCCGCCGAAGATCTGG
Organism: Actinomycetospora sp.; assembly: GCA_029266415.1. Classification (GTDB taxonomy): domain Bacteria; phylum Actinomycetota; class Actinomycetes; order Mycobacteriales; family Pseudonocardiaceae; genus Actinomycetospora. The sequence goes on from JAQSWW010000117.1 coordinate 17,466, forward strand.
GTGGCGTCGCGGGCGTTGTCCATCGCCGCGTTGGAGCTCACCAGCTTCGCGACCGCGGCCTCCTTCTTGAACGGCCTCCCGGCCGCCATCTTCGCCGCCGCGTCGTGCCAGGCCAGGCGCGCGCAGACCGTCCGCGCCTCCATCTCGGCGATCTTGAACTGGATGCCCTGGTAGGTCCCGATCGCCGCCCCGAACGCCTCGCGCTCGCGGGCGTAGCGCAGCGACTCGTCGACGCAGCCCTGCGCGGCGCCGGTCGACAGCGCGGCGATCGCGACGCGACCCTCGTCGAGGATCGACAGGAACTGCGCGTAGCCCCGCCCCCGGGTGCCGACGAGGTTCTCCTCGGGCACGCGGCAGTCGTCGAACGCGAGCTCGTGGGTGTCCGAGGCGTTCCAGCCGACCTTGGAGTAGCTCGGGGCGACGGTGAAGCCGTCGGTGCCCGACGGCACGAGGATCGCCGAGATCTCCTTCTTGCCGTCCTCGCCGCGGTCGGTGACCGTGGTGACCGTGACCAGGGCGGTGATGTCGGTGCCCGAGTTGGTGATGAACGCCTTGGTCCCGTTGATCACCCACTCGCCGCCGTCGAGCTTGCCGGTGGTGCGGGTGGCCCCGGCGTCGGAGCCGCCGCCGGCCTCGGTGAGCCCGAACGCGCCGAGCGTGCGGCCCGCGGCGAGGTCGGGCAGCCAGCGCTCCCGCTGCTCGTCGGACCCGAAGCGCAGGATCGGCATGATGCCCAGCGAGACGCCGGCCTCCAGGGTGATCGCCACCGACTGGTCGACCCGGCCCAGCTCCTCGAGCGCGACGCACAGCGCGACGTAGTCGCCGCCCATGCCGCCGTGCTCCTCGGGCACCGGCAGGCCGAACAGCCCCATCTCTCCCATCGACGCGACGATGTCGTACGGGAACTTCTCCTGGATGTAGAGCTCGCCGATGACCGGCGCGATCTCCTTCTGCGCGAACTCCTCGACGGTGGCCCGCAGGGCCTCGTGCTCCTCGGACAGCTGCATGATCAATCTCCCGGGTCGGGCACGACGGTGACCAGCGGTGCGTCGAGGGCGACGGCGGCGCCGGCCTTCGCGGCCAGGTCCTTGACGACGCCGTCGGTCGGCGCCGACACGACGTGCTCCATCTTCATGGCCTCGACGACGACGAGTCGCTGGCCGGCGGTGACGTGGTCGCCCTCGGCGACCTCGACGGCGGTGACCGTGCCGGGCATCGGCGCGGTGAGGGGGCCGTCCTGCCCGCCCGCGGCGGTGCGCGCGGCGCGCAGGCGCTCCTGCTCGCGCAGGGCCCAGGCGTCGCCGTCACGGGCGAGCCAGCGGACGCCGTCCGCCACGGCGGTGCGGTAGTCGCGCGTCGTGCCGTCGAGGGTGACGACCAGCGTGCTCCCGTCGCGGTGCGCCGACGCCGGCCGCGGGGCGCCCTCCGCGCCGACGGTGACCGTGGCCTGCCCGGCCGGCCCGGCCACGGCCACGTCGACCGGGTCGCCGGTCGCCCCCGCGG
>JAQSWW010000270.1 GCA_029266415.1 Actinomycetospora sp.
GCGCGGCGCCGCCACCCCAGAGCACCGCCGAGGGCGAGCCGGCGACATCGGCGACCCCGTATCCGGCGACGAACGCCACCGGCGCGGCGGACGCGTCCAGTGCACCGCGCCGGCCGCCGAGGACCTGCGCCAGCGACGGCCCCCGGACCGCGGGCCGCGGGTCGGGACGCCGCGCGGACGAGGACATGCGTCCAGGGTGCCGCAAGACCGGCCCCGGCCGCCGCCGGTGCGCCCGCCTTTCCACGAACGTCGCGAGACGCGAACGTCCGAAGCGCGAACGGTCCTCACATGGTTGTTTCGCGCGTCCGGAAGTAGCGAGTCGCGCGGGGTGGCCGCGCGAGTCGCTACGCAGGGACACGCGAAACCACCATTTGTGGTCATCGACCCGCCGAACCGCTATGGCGTCGGGGTGCGGTGGGGGTGTATTGAGCGCTGTGGCCACAGGCTCCGTCCCGCACCCGGTGACCCGCAGCCCCGTGCTGGTGGGTCGCGCCGCAGAGCTCGCAATGGCGCGGGGATTGGTCGACGGGCTGGCCGCCGGCCGCGGAGCTGTGCTGCTGGTGGCCGGCGAGGCCGGGATCGGGAAGACCCGGCTGCTGGACGAGGTCGCCGCCCGCGCCGCCGACGGTGGGCTCACCGTGCTCTCCGGGCGGGCGGTGCAGGGCGGCGGCACCTTCCGCGCCGTCGCCGGAGCCGTGCTCGTGCTCGACGACCCCGCCCACGCCGCCCACCCCACGCTGCGCGGCTACCGCACGGCGCTCGGACGGCTGCTGCCGAGCTGGGCCGAGCCCGGTACCGGCGCCTCCCCCGGCCTGGACGCCGACCCGGTCGTCGTCCTCGCGGAGGGTCTGCTTCGGCTGCTGCGCCTCGCGCGCGGCGAGTCTCCGGGCTGCGTACTACGCCTCGAGGACGTGCACTGGGCCGACGACGACACCCTGGCCCTCGTCGAACAGCTCGCGAGCGCCGTCGCCGAGACGCCCCTCCTCGTCGCCTGCTCGGCACGGGACGACGCACCGGCACACGCCGCCCGCCGGCTGGCCGCCGCGCCCGGGACGATCACCCTGCACCTGAGGCGGCTCGGTGAGCGGGACGTGGCGGCCTTGGCCGCCGCCTGTCGCGGCGGCGAGCCGCTCGCCCCCGACGAGGTGCGCCGGCTGCTGGCCCGCTCCGACGGGCTGCCGTTCGCCGTGGAGGAGCTCGTCGCCGCGCCCCACACGGCCGTGCCGCCCACGCTCGCCTCGCTCGTGGCCGACCGTCTCGCCGCCCTCGACGAACCCGCCCGCGCCGTCCTGCACGCGGCCGCGGTGCTCGGCCCGGAGCTCGACTGGCGGCTGCTCGCTCCGACTGTCGACACCGCCGAGGACGACGTGCTCCGGGCGCTGCGCGCGGCGGTCGGACAGGCGCTGCTGGTCGCCGACGGCGCCGCGCTGCGCTGGCCGCACGCCCTCACCCGGGACGCCGTCGCGGCCTCGCTCCTGTCGCCGGAGCGGGCCGCGCTGGCGGGCCGCGCGGCCCGCGTGCTCGCCGACCGCGCCGGACCGGACGACGAGCCGCGCGCGGCCGAGCTGTTCGTCGAGGCGGGCGAGCCCGACGTCGCGGTGCGGCTGCTGCTGCTGCTGGCGCGTCGCGATGCCGCGCACGGGGCCCTGCGCAGCGCGGAGCAGCATCTGACGGCCGCCGCCGACGCCCGCCCTGGCCGCGAGCTGGCGGCGGAGGTCGCGGTCGAGCGGGTCGCGGTGCTTACCCAGGTCGGTCGGGCCGGCGACGCACTGGCGCTGGGCGCTGACCAGCTCGCCGGGCTGCGCGGCAACGCCCACGCCGAGCTGTGCCTTCAGCTCGCCCGCACCGCCGTCACCGCGGGCATGTGGGCCGAGGCCGAGTCCTTCGTCATGCGGGCCGGTCGCCCCGGCGACCCGCGCTCGCTGGTCCTGCGCGCCGACGCCACCCTCGGTGCCGGGCGCCTGGCGGACGCGCGCGAGCTGGCGACGGCGGCCATCGAATGCGCCGAGCAGAACGATGCGCCGGCCGCGCTGTGCGAGGCGCTGGGCGTCGCCGGGCGGGTGGCGTGGCTGCACGACCTCGACGTCACCGAGGCGCTCGCCCGGCGGGCCGCACAGGTGGCCGGCGAGCACGGCCTCGCGCCGTGGCGGATCGCGGCGCTCACCCAGCTCGCGATGATGCACATGCTGCGGGCCGGCGACAGGGCCACGATCGACGGCGCGCGCGAGCTGGCGGTCGACGCCGGCATGCTCGGGCAGGTCGCCGCCATCGACTACGTCCGCTCCGACTACACGTGGCAGGTCGACGGGCCGCTCGTGGCGCTGCCGATCGCCCGCGCCGCGGCCGACCTCGTGCGCCTCCTGCGGCTGCCGCAGCTCGCGTACAACGCCGAGTCGATGGTCGAGCAGATCACGGCGATCGCGCGGATCGCCGCGGGCGAGGTGACCGCAACCAGGTTTCTCGATGCTCCTGTGGCGCCCGAGGCGCAGCGCAGCATCGGGGTGCTGTCGGTGCAGGTGGTACGCGCCCTCGCCGCGTTGATCGACCGGGACCTGCGGGGTGCCGCCGTGGAGCTGAGGACGCTCGTCCGGCCGCTGCTCGACGGCGACGCCGCACTGCCACCGCTGGCCTATCTGGGCGCGTCCGCGCTGCTCGACGCGGCCGTCGGCGAGCCTGGAACAGTCGCCCGCACCTACCCCGCGACCCAGACCCCGACCAACCGGGGCGCCTTCGCGTGGGCCGACGCGATCGCGTGCGGCCGCACCGGTCGGCCGGACGAGGCCGCGGCGCTGCTCGCGGAGGGCGACGACCTCCTCGCGGGGCAGCCGTGGTGGCGGCGGCTGCTGCATCCCGTCGTGCTCGAGTGCGCCGTGGCCGACGGCTGGGGCGACCCGGTGCCGCTGCTCCGCGCGGACCTCGCGGCGCACGAGCACGCGGGCGAGGTTCTCCTCGCCCGCACCTGCCGGGACCTCCTCCGGCGCGCGGGTGCACCCAGCCCGCGCCGCCGCGGCGGCCAGGCAGTCCCGGTCCCGCTGCGGGCGCTCGGCGTCACTGCCCGGGAGGCCGAGGTGCTCGGGCTCGTCGTCCAGGGCATGACGAACGCCCAGGTCGCCCAGCGGCTGTTCCTCTCCCCGCGGACGGTCGACACCCACGTGGCGAACCTGCTGGCCAAGACCGGCGTGGGCACCCGGGCGGAGCTGCGTAGTTTCGCGGAGGTAACTCGGTAGCCGGCACGGATCCTCACTACGCGCTCGTCGGGCGACCCTCTCTGCCATGCACCTGACTTCTGTCGACATCCTCGTCGTCGGCGCCGGCCCCGGCGGCCTGGCCACCGCCCTGTCCGCGGCCCGCCACAGTGCGCGGGTGCTCGTCGTCGAGCGCCGCCCCGGCACGTCCACCCACCCCCGGGCGACCGGCATCAACCTGCGCACCATGGAGATCTTCCGGACCTGGGGCGTCGTCCGTGCGGTGCGGGCCCAGGCCATCCGCGTCGACCCGGACTCGGCCACCGCCGCCACCCTGGTCGCGCCACCCCGCTCCGTCGGCCGGACCGGCGGGTACCCGTCCGCGCGGGAGATCCTCGAGGTGAGCCCGGCGCTGCCCATGGCCTGCCCACAGGACGTCGTCGAGCCGATCCTGGCCGACGCCGTCCGCCGCCACGGGGGCGAGATCCGG
>JAQSWW010000118.1 GCA_029266415.1 Actinomycetospora sp.
CACACCTTGTCCTGGCGGGCGTAGCAGCAGGTGGTGTCGTCCTCGACCTGGGTGAACAGGCCGAGCTGCGACAGGCGCTCGGTGGCGTCGTCGACCTCGTCGGTGGACTCGACCTCGACCCCGAGGTGGTCCATCACGGTGGGCCGGTCCGCCTCGCCCTCGAGGAGGACCAGCTTCAGCGGAGGCTCGGTGACGGCGAAGTTGGCGTAGCCGGGACGGCGCTTGGCCGGCTCCACGCCGAACAGGGAGCTGTAGAAGCGGATCGAGCCCTCCAGGTCGGAGACCCGCAGGGCGAGCTGCACACGGGACATGGTGTCCTCCTCGGACTCGTCCGACGCCTGCTTCGACGTCGGTCGAAGCAGAGGTTGCCCCTTGGTTCGACGCGTGTCAAGGTAGACGTGTGTCGAAGCAGGGTGATGAGGAGCGGGTGCTGGCCCAGCTCGCCGAGGTCGTGGGGTGCTGCGAGCCGTTGGCCCGCGAGCCGCTCTCGGCGCAGCAGTCGGTGGAGCTCTCGCGGGTGTTCAAGGCGATGGGCGATCCGGTGCGGCTGCGGCTGTTGTCGTTGATCGCCTCGCACGTCGGCGGTGAGGCGTGTGTCTGCGACCTGACCGACGTGTTCGACCTGTCCGGCCCGACGATCTCGCATCACTTGAAGGTGCTGCGCGAGGCCGGGCTGGTCACCGGTGAGCGACGCGGCACCTGGGTCTACTACCGGGTGCGACCCGAGCTGCTCGCGACGGTCTCCGCGGTGCTCGTGCCCGAACCAGCGGAGGACTCGCCGGCGTCGGTGCCCGGCGGCCGCGAGGCCCTCCCGGTGGTCGAGGCGTGAGCACCGAGCTGGCCTCGAGCGATCCGGGCGAGGCCGGGGTCGTCGCGAAGCTCCCCACTCTCGACCGGTTCCTGCCGATCTGGATTCTGGCGGCGATGGTGATGGGCCTGCTCGCGGGCCGGCTGATCCCCGGGCTCGGTGAGGCCCTCGGGGCGGTCGCGATCGACGGGGTCTCGCTCCCGATCGCCCTCGGGCTACTGATCATGATGTACCCGGTGCTGGCGAAGGTCCGCTACGACCGCCTCGACACGGTCACCGGCGACAAGCGCCTGCTGATCTCCTCGCTGGTGCTGAACTGGCTGATCGGGCCGGCACTGATGTTCGCGCTGGCCTGGTTGCTGCTGCCCGACCTGCCCGAGTACCGCACCGGGCTGATCGTCGTCGGGCTCGCCCGCTGCATCGCCATGGTCATCATCTGGAACGACCTCGCCTGCGGCGACCGCGAAGCCGCCGCCGTGCTCGTCGCGCTCAACAGCGTGTTCCAGGTGATCGCCTTCGGCGCCCTGGGCTGGTTCTACCTGGCTGTCCTGCCCGGCTGGCTCGGGCTCCCGACCGCAGGGCTCGACGTCTCCGCCTGGGCGATCGTGCGCTCGGTGCTGATCTTCCTGGGCATCCCGCTGCTCGCCGGCTACCTCACCCGCCGGTGCGGGGAACGCGCCCGGGGCCGCGACTGGTACGAGTCCCGCTTCCTGCCCCGCATCGGGCCGTTCGCGCTCTACGGGCTGCTGTTCACCATCGTGATCCTCTTCGCCCTCCAGGGCGACGCCATCACCAGCCGGCCCCTCGACGTCGTCCGCATCGCCCTGCCGCTGCTCCTCTACTTCGGGCTGACGTGGGCCGGCTCCTACGCCCTGGGCCGCGCCGTCGGGCTCGGCTACGAGCGCACCACGACGCTGGCGTTCACCGCGGCCGGCAACAACTTCGAGCTCGCCATCGCCGTCGCCATCGCCACCTGGGGCGCCACCTCTGGTCAGGCCCTCGCCGGCGTCGTCGGCCCGCTGATCGAGGTGCCGGTCCTGGTCGGGCTGGTCTACGTGTCGCTGAGGCTGCGGCGCCGACTCTTCCCACCCCGCACCGGGGTCCTGGAGCCCACCGGATCAGGAGCACACGGATGAGCAACGACGCCGTCCACCCCGACCCCACCACCGGCCCGGCGAGCCCCGTCGTCCCGCCACGGCGCGATCTCGAGGCGCTGAGCCTGCTCTCCACCGACCACCACCTCGCCCGCACCGCCGAGGTGCTCGCCGAGCGCTTCGTCGGAGTGTTCTCCCCCGAGACCGTCGCGACCTGCCTCGTGGAATCCCGCGAGCTGCTCTCCACCACCGCGAAGATCACGACCCACCTGACCGTCCTCGCCGAGCGGTTCGCCCGCGAGCGCCTGACCGCCGCCGCCCAAGCCCAGGGAGCACTGGTGTCCGACGTCCCCGAGGTCCTGTTCGTCTGCGTGCACAACGCCGGCCGATCCCAGATGGCCGCCGCCCTGCTCGACCACCACGCCCAGGGCGCGGTCCACGTCCGCTCCGCCGGCTCCACCCCGGCTGACGAGATCAACCCCGCGGTCCGCGAGGTCATGGGCGAACTCGGCCTCGACCTCTCGCACGAGTTCCCCAAGCCGCTGACCACCGACGTCGTCGAAGCCGCCGACGTCGTCATCACCATGGGCTGCGGCGACGCCTGCCCGATCTTCCCCGGCAAGCGCTACCTCGACTGGGAACTCACCGACCCCGCCGGCAAGGCAGTAGACGACGTGCGCCCCATCCGCGACGACATCGACCGGCGCGTCCGCGAGCTGCTGACCGAGCTGGTGCCCGCGCGCACCATGTGACCCGTGGCCGACACCGGCGCCGCAACGGCCAGCAAGAGACGCGCACTGACCGGCGCGGTGCTGCTCGACCTCGCCGTCAGCCCGCTGTTCGCCTGGGACGTCTTCACCGTTTCCCTGGGCAGGGACCTCGGCGTCAGCCACGCGCTCCTGGCCGGCGTGTTCTCCGTCGGCCTGGCCGCCTTCATGCTCGGCGTCCTGGTCGGCGGACGGGCCGCGGACGCGTTCTCGCCGCGCCGGCTCGCCCTCATCGCGCTCGCCGGCACCGTGCTCGGGTTGCTGGGCAGCGCCGTCGCCTCGTCGGTCGTCGTCCTGTTCCTGACCTTCGGCGTCCTGGTCGGCGGCTCGACCGGGCTCGGCTACGCCACGGCCGTCCGCGTCGCCGGCACCGTCGCCTCCGGACGCGGCCTCGCCCTCGGCCTGGTCGTCAGCGCCTACGCCGCCGGCACCGCAGTCCTGGCACCACTCGCCTCCTCGCTGTTGGCGGCGCTGGGCCGCAGCTGGACCTTCGTCGTCCTGGCCGGCGCGCTCGGAGCCCTGCTCGCCGTCGCGGCCACCCTCGTGCCCGGCGCCGCGCCCACCTCGCGTCGACCGCGCGACCGCAGCACCCGATCGACCCGCCCGCGTGGAGCCGTCATCGCACTGTGGCTCGCCTTCGGCCTCGGAAGTGCGCCCGCCCTCGCGGCCTTCGCCCAGGCCGGGACCCTCGCCGGAGACGTCGCCGTCGTGACGCTCGCGGTGGTGCTCCTCAACCTCGGCAACTTCGCGGGGCGGCTCGTCGCCGGTCCTCTCTCCGACCGCATCGGTCGGCGCGCCGCACTCCACGCCAACGCGGCGCTGCTCGTGCTCGCCTGCACCCCGCTGGCCCTCGGCGCGAGCGGACCCCTCGCCCTGGCCGCCCTGCTCCTGCTGGGCGCGCAGTACGGGGCGCTGTCGACGCTGACGCCAGCGGCCACCTCGGACGTGGTCCCGGCCGAACGCTTCGGCACCACCTACGGCCTCGTGTTCACCAGCTGGGGCGTCGCCGGCCTCCTCGCACCCGTCGCCGCCGCCTCGCTCGCCACCGTGATGGGCTACGGAGCCGTCTACTCGGCCTTCCTCGTCGTCGCCGCCCTGTCATGGATGTCTGTCGGGATCTACGCGCGGTTCGCCGCCAGGGCTCCGGCTCGTGCGCCCAGCGCACCGTGATCCACCGCGGCTGGGAGCCACCGCCGCGCGACCGTGGCGCGGCGCCTGCACGGGCGCTGAGTCCGCGTGGTCTCGCGGCTGCGCCGCTTCGTCCGCCGGCCCGGGCAGGTCGCGGCCACCATCCGCCCTTTCGCCCCCGCGATCCGCGACGGGAAGGTGCGCCCGGTCGGGATCGACCCGGAGGGCGGCAGGGAGTACCGGATGGTCTCCGAGCTGTCCTCCGTGCTGGCCTTCGGCGACGACGAGCACCTCGTGACCGCCGTGGCAGTGGAGCCGGCGCGGGGAATCGAACCCCGGACCTTTCGCTTACAAGGCGAGTGCTCTGCCGATTGAGCTACGCCGGCACGGTGCCCATGCTACGAGGGCCGCAGGCCTCGCCGCCCCGCCGGGCGGGTCGACGGCGTCGTTAGGGTCGGACCGCGAGGTGACGGTCGAGCCCGGGCCCATCTCCGGGGTGGGACGCGGCGCACGGTCCCGCCCCGACAACCACGGTCGGCTCCCACACGTCTGGGCAGGTGCTGGATGAAGTTTCCCGGGGTGCGCCGTCCGCGACACGACCAGCCCGGTGCGCGAGGAGAGGAAGGTCCGCCCGTGGGGGTGGCCCAGCGAGCTCGTGGCTCGCTCCGTCGACAGTTCCCCGTCACACCCGACCTGCGGCGGGCCATCGACGCGCCGACCATGCGCGACACGCTCCTGCCGGCGGTGCCCGGCCCGGAGGTCGCGGACGACAGCACGGTGCTGCGCGTGCTCGACCTCGCGCTGCGCATCGGCGAGGTCCAGCTGGCCACCGGCGCGGGCGCGGCCGTCGCGCACGACACGATGCTCGCCATCGCGAGCGCCTACGGCCTACCCGTCTGCGACGTCGACATCGCGTTCTCGACGATCACGATGTGCTGCCACCGCGGCAACGAGGCCGGCCCGGTCACGACGATGCGCAACGTCCGGTACCGCACCCAGGACTACACGCGGCTGACCGAGGTCGACGACATCATCCACGCGATCGTCGAGCGGGAGGAGCCGCTGGCGCTCGAGGAGGCCTTCACCCGCCTCGGCGCGGCGGCCGACGGCCCGCACCCGTACCCCCGGTTCGTCGCCGGGCTCGCCCGGTCGATGTTCGCCGGCGCGGTGGCGTTCCTGATCGGTGGCGGCCTGCTGGTGGCGGTGCTCGCGACGGTGGCCACCGGCGTCGTGTGGGGCGTGGCCCGCTGGCTCCGCAAGCGGCGGGTGCCGATGTTCTTCCAGCAGATGGTGGCCTCGGCCGTCGTCACCCTCAGCGCGACGTCGCTGGCGTGGTCGGGGGTGCTCGAGGACTCCCCCGCCTTCGTCATCGCCGCCGGCCTCGTCGTGCTGCTCTCCGGGCTCTCGCTCGTCGGCCTGGTGCAGGACGCGATCTCGGGCTTCCCGCTGACGGCCGCCGGGCGGGGTGTGGAGGTCGTGCTGGCCTCCGTGGGTCTGCTGGTCGGCGTCGTCGTCAGCATCAAGCTGGTCAACGGCGTGCTGGGCAACGACGCGATGGCCTTCGCGGCCGTCGTCCCGCCCAGCCCGACGCCGACGCTGCACCCGCTGTCGATGACCGCGGCGGCCGCGGCGGGACTGCTGTTCGCCCTGTCGGCCTACGCGCCGCTGAAGTCGCTGCCGCTGGCGGCCGTCGCCGGGTCCACCGCGTGGGGCGTGTACGCCCTGTTCACCCTGGCCGGCGTCGGGGACGTCGTGGCCGCCGCGCTCGCGGCCGGGTCGCTCGGGCTCGTCGCGATGGTGCTGCCCCGCACACTGGGTACACCCCCGCTGGTGCTGGTGATCGCCGGGATCACACCCCTGCTTCCCGGCCTGACGATGTATCGCGGGTTCTCGCAGCTCGCGTACAACAGCGTCGGGTCGAGCGCGGTGACGATCCTCCTCGCCCTGGCCTTCGGTCTCGCTCTCGCGGCCGGGGTGTCCTTCGGCGAGCAGATCGGCTGGCCCCTGCAGCGGCTGATCCACCGTTGCACCCCCGGAGTCACCGCGGAGGACAGAGCACGTGAGTCGAACCGAGGACGCCCCCGGGTCTTCTGAGCTGGTCGTGGTGGCCAACCGGCTGCCGCTCGATCTCCACGACGACGGCAGCTGGCACCGCAGCCCGGGCGGGCTGGTCACGGCGCTGGAGCCGACGCTGCGCGCCCGCGGGGGCACGTGGGTCGGGTGGCCTGGGCTCGCCGACGCGGAGCCCGAGCCGTTCGACGACGACGGCATGGGCATCCGCCCCGTGCCGATCACCGCCGACGAGCTCGCCGCCTACTACGAGGGCTTCAGCAACGCCACGCTCTGGCCGCTCTACCACGACGTGGTGGCGACGCCCCACTTCGAGCGCTCGTGGTGGGAGGCCTACGCGCGGGTGAACGAGCGGTTCGCCGACGCCGCGGCGGAGGTGGCCGGGGACGGGGCGACGGTCTGGGTGCAGGACTACCAGCTCCAGCTCGTGCCCCGGCTGCTGCGCGACCGCCGCCCGGACCTGCGCATCGGGTTCTTCCTGCACATCCCGTTCCCGCCCGTCGAGCTCTTCGCCCAGCTGCCGTGGCGGCGCACCGTCGTCGAGGGCCTGCTCGGCGCCGACGTCGTCGGGTTCCAGACGGTCGGCAGCGCCGAGAACTTCCGCCGCGTCGCCGCCCGCCTCACCGAGGCGACCGCGGACGACGCCGCCATCGGCACCGACGGCGACGCGGGGCACGTCACGGCGCCCGACGGGCGGACGGTCACCGTCGGGGCGCACCCGATCTCGGTGGACTCGGGCGACCTCGACGCGATGGCCCGCGAGGACGCGAGCACCCAGCGCGCCAAGGCCCTGCGCCACCAGCTCGGGGACCCCCGCACCGTCCTGCTCGGGGTCGACCGCCTCGACTACACCAAGGGCATCGACGTGCGCCTGGAGGCGTTCGCGGAGGTGCTCGGCGACGGCCGGCTCGACCCGCGCGACGCCGTGCTGATCCAGGTGGCCACACCCAGCCGCGAGCGGGTCGAGCACTACGCCGAGATGCGCGACCGGATCGAGCTCACCGTCGGGCGGATCAACGGCGAGTACGCCTCGGTCGGGCAGCCGGTGATCCACTACGTGCACCAGCCCGTCCCCCGCGACGAGCTGGTGTCGTTCTACCGGGCCGCCGACGTCATGCTCGTGACGCCCTACCGCGACGGCATGAACCTCGTGGCCAAGGAGTACGTCGCGTCGCGCACCGACGGCGACGGTGCGCTGGTGCTCAGCGAGTTCGCCGGTGCGGCCGACGAGCTCGCCGACGGCGCCTACCTCGTCAACCCGCACGACCTCGACGCGGTCGGCGACGCCATCGTCGCGGCCGCGTCGCAGGACCCCGACGAGGCGCGGCGGCGCATGGGCGCGCTGCGCGAGCAGGTGCTGGAGCACGACGTCGAGCGCTGGGCCGCCGGCTTCCTCGCGCTGCTGGGGGTGTCGGACTAGGCGCGGTGTGCGGGCCCCGAGGTCGCGCGGGCGAGCAGCTCGGTGGGCAGCAGGAGGGTCCGCGAGCGCTGGCGGTCGCCGCGGTCGAGCAGCAGCTCGCCGGCGGCGCGGCCCTTGTCCAGGGTGGGCTGGCGGATCGTCGTCAGCTCGGCGCGCTCGGCGGCCGGCACGCCGTCGAACCCGGTGACGGTCAGCTCGTCGGGCACCGCGCGCCCGGACCGGCGGGCGTGGCGCAGCGCGCCGAGGGCGAGGATGTCCGAGGTGCACACCAGCGCGGTGACGTCGCCGTGGCGCGCGAGCAGCTGCTCGGCCGCGGTGGCGCCCGCCGACTCGCTGTGGTCGTAGCGCTCGACCACCGGCACCGTCGACCAGTCCACGCCGGCCTCGGCGAAACCCTCGCGCAGCCCCGTCAGGCGGCGTCGCTGCACCTCGTAGCGGGCGCGCTCCTGGCGCTCGAGGCTCGCGAAGCCGTCGTTGCGCTCGGTCGACAGGCGCATGCAGAGCACGCCGACGCGGCGGTGGCCGAGGCCCGCGAGGTGGCGTGCCATGTCGACCATCGCGGCGTGGTCGTCGATGCCCACGCGGTCGACGTCGGGCACCGCGGTGGGCTGGTCGCACACCACGACGGGGACCGGGCGCTCGAGCACCGCGTGGAAGTTGTCGTCGTCGTCGGGCATCGAGTAGACGACGAAGCCGTCGACGCCGGCGCGGGCGACCGCGCCCGGGTCGTCGGCCTCGGGGTTCACGGGGACGAGCAGCAGGCCGGATCCGTTGTCCTCGCACGCAAGCGCGAGGCCTTCGAGGAACTGGACGGCCACGGGGTCGCGGAAGGCGTAGGACAGCGCCTCGGTGAGCAGCAGGCCCACCGCGCCGGCCTTGCGCGTGCGCAACGAGCGCGCCACCGGGTCGGGTCCGGGGTAGCCGAGTCGGCGCGCCGTGTCCAGGACGCGGCGGCGCAGAGCCGGCGACAGCTGGTCGGGGCGGTTGTAGGCGTTGGACACCGTGGTCCGCGACACGCCCAGCTCCGCCGCCAGCGAGGCCAGCGTGGCGGTACGCCGCGACCGGCGCCCCTCGAGTGCCTCACCCACTGCCCGAACGTATCGACTGTCTCGATCTAGGGCCACTCCACGCGACCGGTGGGGCTGGTGGTGCGACGCGTATGACCCGGTCGGGTGACCCCGCTGCTCCCTGCACCGCCGCGCCCGCCGTGCTCGTGGCCCCGCCGTCGGCCGCGGCGGCAGCGGGGCGGACCCTGGCGGTCGTGGCCCCGATCATCCGCCTGTCCGGCGCCGAGGTCCGGCGCGGGGACCGGACCCTGTGGTCGGACCTCGACCTCGACGTCGCGCCCGGCGAGTTCGTCACCGTGCTCGGGCCCAACGGGTCGGGCAAGACGACGCTGCTGACGGTGCTGCTCGGCCTGCTCGGGCTGTCGGCGGGGACGTGCGAGGTCGGCGGGCGGCCGCCGCGGCGGGGCGACCCGACGGTCGGCTACGTCCCGCAGCAGAAGAACATCGACCCGCACACACCGCTCCGGGGCCGCGACCTCGTCGGGCTGGGCCTCGACGGGCACCGCTTCGGGCCGCCCTTCCGAGGTCGCGCCGAGCGCGCCCGGCGGGTGCGGGAGGCGTTGCTGCAGGTCGACGCCCTCGACTGGGCCGACGCCCCGATCGGCGCGCTGTCGGGCGGCGAGCAGCAGCGGCTGCGCGTCGCCCAGGCCCTCGTCGGCGACCCGGGCCTGCTGCTGGCCGACGAGCCGCTGCTCTCCCTCGACCTCGCCCGCCAACGCACCGTCGTCGAGCTGATCGAGCGCCGCCGCCGCGAGCACGACACCGCGGTGGTGTTCGTGACCCACGAGCTGAACCCGGTGCTGCCCGTCACCGACCGCGTGCTCTACCTCGTCGACGGGCAGTTCCGCGTCGGGACGCCCGACGAGGTGATGACGTCGGAGACGCTCTCGGAGCTCTACCGCACCGACGTCGAGGTCGTCCGGGTGCGCGACCGCATCGTCGTCGTCGGGGCGGAGGACCGCCTCCTGCCCACGGGCCACCCGTGACCTGCTGCACCGCGTGAGCGTCGTCGCCGATCGGCCCTGGTGATTGCGCCGAACGCTCGCCCTCCCGCTACAGTCCGTGCATGACCGGTGCGGCGCCCGAGGACCGCGGCCTGCGCCCCGTCACGCGGCTCGCGCTCGGCCTCGTCGTCGTCACGCCCAACATCGTCGGGGCGGGCGTCGTGCTCGTCGTCGCCGCGTGGGTGCTGCCGCTCGGGGAGCTCACCGAGGACGACCCCGGCGCGCTGGTGCGCAACCTCATCGCGTTCGGCGCCTACCTGCTCGGCGCCGTGCTGGTCGGCGTGGTGTGGGGGCACGTCCGGATGCGCGTGCCCCGCGCCCCCGGGCCCGGCGCGGACGCGACGACCGTGCGCCGGCACCGCAAGCGGGTGCGGCGCGTGGTGCTGCGCGGCCCGCTGCGCCTCGCGACCGTCCAGACGGTGCTCTGGGTCGCCGCGCTCGTGCTCTTCGTGCTGATCAACGTGTTCTCCAGCCCGCGGCTGGGGCTGTCGGTCGGGGTGACGGTGGCGCTGGGCGGGCTCGCGACCGTCGCCGTGACCTACCGGCTCGTCGAGCGGGTGCTGCGCCGCGAGGTCGCCCGGGTGCTCGACGACCAGCCGCCGGAGGACCGCGTCCTGCCCGGGGTGGCGCTGCGCGCCGTGGGCTCGTGGGTGCTGGGCACCGCGGTGCCGCTGGCCGGCGTGGTGCTCGCGGCGGCCGCGGCGCGGGTCTTCGGCGGCTACACCGTCGACCGGCTCGCGCTCGTCGTGGTCGTGCTGGGCGGGGTCGCGCTCGTCGTCGGGTTCCTCGTCACCGTGCTCACCGCGATGTCCACCGCGGCGCCGGTCCTCGCGGTGCGCCGGGCGCAGCGACGCGTCGAGGACGGCGACTACGACGCCGAGGTCCCGGTGTTCGACACCACCGAGCTGGGTCTGCTGCAGGCCGGTTTCAACACGATGGTGGGCGGGCTGCGCGAGCGCGAGCGCGTCCGCGACCTGTTCGGCCGCCACGTCGGCGAGGACGTCGCGCGCACGGCGCTGGAGAACGACGTCGAGCTCGGCGGCGAGGTCCGCGAGGTCGCGGTGCTGTTCGTCGACCTCGTCGGCTCGACGCGGCTCGCCGCGACCCGCCCGCCCACCGAGGTCGTCGAGATGCTCAACGCGTTCTTCGCGGTGGTCATCGACGTCGTCGAGCAGCACGACGGCTGGATCAACAAGTTCGAGGGCGACGCGGCGCTGGCGGTGTTCGGCGCGCCGACCGGGCTCGACGATGCCGCCGGCTGCGCCCTGCGCGCGGGCCGCGAGCTGGGCGGGCGCATCGCCTCGGAGCTCGGCGGGGTGAGCGCGGGCATCGGGGTGTCGGCGGGCGAGGCCGTGGCCGGGAACATCGGCGACACCCGGCGCTACGAGTACACGGTGATCGGCGACCCGGTGAACGAGGCCGCGAGGTTGACCGAGGTCGCCAAGGAGATCGAGGGGTGCGTCGTCGCCTCCGGCGCGGCACTCGAGCGCGCGGGCGACGAGGCCGACCAGTGGCGGGTCGTGGGCACCCGCGCCCTGCGGGGCCGGGACGAGGACACCGAGATCGCGGTGCCGCGCGAGCACGCCGACGCGTGCACGGTGGGGCCGGGGTCGGACGGCGGCGAGGACTCAGCGGCGCGCGCGGACGAGCCCGCGGATCCCGACCGAAGGGCACCGTCGCTCGGATAGGCGGGCCAGGGGCGCCCGTCAGTTCGCGTTGCCCGCCGCCGCGTCGGCCCGGCACTCGTCGCGCGTCATCCCGGTCTGCTCGGTACAGGCGTCGAGTGCCGCCTCCCCGGGGTTCTCGGTCGCCGTCCTCGCCGTGATCGGCGTCGGGCACCGACCGGTGAGCACGCCGATCGCGTTGAGCTCGGCGTTGCTGCGCGGATCCAGGGCGTAGTCGATCCGGCTGGTGCAGCGGTCCGCGATGACGTCGTCGACGGTGCTCGTCGTGGTGGTGGCGCGCCGCTGGGGCCTCGTCGTGGTGGGCCTGGTGGTCGACCGAGCGGTCGTCGTCGGGGATGTCGCCGGCAGGGAGGTCACCGTCGGCGCCGGGACGGCCGCGGCCACCGGTTGCGGAGCGGGCGCGGCGACCGGCTGCGGCGGGGTCGACGGCCCGCCGAGGACGAGGCGGCACCGACGAGCAGCGCGGCGATGGCGGCCGACAGGCACGCGCGGACGGAATCCACGCTCTGCTGTCGCGAGCGGGCGGGCCCCGTTAGCCACTGTCACACGACCAGGTGACGCCTCCTGCGCGAGCGAACGGGGACTTCGCGCGCGTAGAAGCAGCGAACAGCGCGTTCGCTGCGGTCGACGACGCGGGGCCGGCGCTGCGGTCGAGGACCTCAGGCGCGGCGGCGCCGGGCCACTTCCGCCAGGGCGACGCCGGCGGCGACGGACGCGTTGAGCGACTCCACGTCGCCGGCCATGGGGATCGACACCGACCCCGTGCAGGTCTCGCGCACGAGCCGGGAGAGCCCCTTGCCCTCGGAGCCCACGACCAGCACCAGCGGCCCGCGGGCGGCGTCCGGGCCGGCGACGTCGTCGAGGTGGTCGATGTCGGCCGGCGCCTCGCCGTCGAGGCCCACCGCGACGAGGCCCTCGTCGAGCCAGGCGCCGAGGGTGCGGCTGAGGTTGGTCGCGCGCCCGACCGGGACGCGCGCCGCGGCGCCCGCCGAGGTCCGCCACGCCACCGGCGTCACACCCACCGAGCGGCGCAGCGGCAGCAGCACGCCGTGCGCGCCGAACGCCGCCGCCGAGCGCAGGACGGCGCCGAGGTTGCGGGGGTCCTGCACGCCGTCGAGGGCCACGAGGAGCGGCTCGACGCGCGCGAGGTGGGCGCGCTGGCGGGCCTCCTCGAGCAGGTCGTCGGGGTGCAGGTACTCGAACGCCGGCACCGAGAGCGCGAGGCCCTGGTGCACGGCGCCGTCGGCCATGCGGTCGATGTCGACGCGCGGCACCTCGAGCACGGAGATGCCGCGCTCGGAGGCGCTGCGGATCGCCTCGCGCACCCGGTCGTCGACCTCGATGCCCTGCGCGACGTGCAGCGCGGTGGCGGGGATGTGCGCGCGCAGGCTCTCGACCACCGGGTTGCGCCCGAGCACGGTCTGCGGGCCGTCGGGGTCCTCACGGCGGGACGAGGGGCGGCGCCCCCGGTCCTCGCCCGCGGGACGCCGCGGCGGCGACGCCGACGCGCGGGCCGGCGAGAACGACGCCGCGCCGTCGCTGCGGTAGGCCTTGTGGTTGGGGCGCTTGTCGGCGGGCGGGGTGGGCCCCTTGCCCTCGAGGCTGCGCTTGCCCTTGCCGCCCGAGCCCTTGGTCGGGCCTTTCTTCGTCCCGGGCTTGCGCCGGGCGCCGGGGCGGCGGGAGTTGCCGGCCATGGATCTACGCACCGTCCTTGAGTGACCAGGTGGGCCCGTCGGCGGTGTCCTCGACGGTGACGCCGGCGGCGGTCAGCTCGTCGCGCAGGGCGTCGGCGCGGGCGAAGTCGCGCTCGCTGCGCGCACGCGTGCGCTGCTCGAGCAGGGACTCGACGAGCGACGCCAGCGCCTGGCGCGCGGCGTCGGAGGCCCCGCCACCCGCCGCGCCCTCGGCCCAGACGACGGGGTCGAGCCCGAGGATGCCCGTCATCGCCCGTACCGACGAGGCGGCGGCGAGGGCGTCGGCGCGCTCGCCCGCGTCGAGGGCGGCGTTGCCGCGCCGCACGGTCTCGTGCACCTCGGCGAGCGCCGCGGGGGTGGCCACGTCGTCGTCCATCGCGGCGGCGAAGGCGTCGCTGATCCGCCCGACCTCGACGGCGCCGACGCGGTCGTGCACGCGGTGCACGAAGGACTCGATCCGGTGGTACGCCGCGGCGGCCTCGGCGAGCGCCTCCTCGGAGAACTCCAGCGTCGAGCGGTAGTGCGGCCCGACGAGGTAGTAGCGCAGCTCGACCGGGCGCACGCGCTCGAGCACCGCGGGGATGGTCAGCGTGTTGCCCAGCGACTTCGACATCTTCGCGCCG
>JAQSWW010000119.1 GCA_029266415.1 Actinomycetospora sp.
AGCGGGCGCCCCTCGTAGACGCAGCCGCCGCAGGTCTCGCTCATGCCGTAGGTGGTGACGACGGGGACGCCCGCGGTGCGTGCCCGCACGAGCAGCACCGGATCGGCCGCCGCGCCGCCGAGCAGCACCGCGGTGAACGAGCGCAACGCGTCCAGCGCCGCCCCGCCGGCGTCGAGCAGGCGCACGAGCTGAGTCGGGACGAGCGAGGTGTAGTCCGCGCCGGCGTCCGCGGCGGTCGTCGCGAAGGCCTCGGGCCGGAACCCGTCCCGCAGGTCCATCACCGCGGCCGGGATGCCGGCGCGGGACGAGCGCAGCAGCACCTGCAGCCCGGCGACGTGGTGGGCGGGCAGCGCGAGCAGCCAGCGCCCGGGCGGGCCGAGGCGGGCGTCCGTCGCGCCGGCCGAGGCGTGCAGCGACGCCGCGGGCAGCAGCACCGCCTTGGGCGCGCCGCTGGAGCCGGTGGTGGTGACGACGGCGGCGACCGCGTCGTCCACGGGCGCGGCCAGCTCCGCGGAGGGCACCGGGCCACCCGGGCCGGTCGGCAGCACGGCGGGTCCGTCGCCCGCGACCGCCGCGGCGGCCCGCGCGCCGAGCCGGGCCGCGGCCTCGGGGGAGCCGTCGGTCGGGACGATCTCCACCGCGCGCACCGACCTAGGGTAGGTGCGTGGTCGGGGCACCGTCGGTCGTCGCGCTGCCCCTGCGTACGCGCTTCCGCGGGATCACGACCCGCGAGCTCGCGCTGGTGGAGGGCCCGGCCGGGTGGGGCGAGTTCTGCCCGTTCGTGGAGTACGACGACGCCGAAGCCCGGGCGTGGTGGGCCTGCGCGCGCGAGGCAGCCGAGGACGGCTGGCCGGCGCCGGTGCGCGAGCGGGTGGAGGTCAACGCCACGGTGCCCGCGGTCGACCCGGAGCACGCGCACCGGATCGTCACGGCGTCGGGCGCCCGCACGGCGAAGGTGAAGGTGGCGGAGAAGGGCCAGGACGCGAGCGACGACCTCGCCCGCGTCGAGGCCGTGCGCGACGCCCTGGGCCCGGCCGGGCGGGTGCGGGTCGACGCCAACGGCGGGTGGGACGTCGACGGGGCCGTCGCCGCGATCCGGGCGCTGGCGCGCGCCGCCGGCGGTCTGGAGTACGTCGAGCAGCCGTGCGCGTCGGTCGAGGAGCTGGCCGCGGTGCGTCGCCGGGTCGACGTGCCGGTGGCCGCGGACGAGTCGATCCGCCGCGCCGAGGACCCGCTGCGCGTGGCCCGGGCGGAGGCGGCGGACGTCGCGGTGCTCAAGGTGGCCCCGCTGGGCGGGGTGCGCGCGTCGCTGCGGGTGGCCGAGCAGATCGGGCTGCCGTGCGTGGTTTCCTCGGCGGTCGAGAGCTCGGTGGGCCTGGCCGCGGGGCTGGCGCTCGCCGGCGCGCTGCCCGAGCTGCCCTACGCGTGCGGGCTGGGCACGGCGGACCTGCTCGCCGCCGACGTCGTCGCCGCGCCGCTGCACCCCGTCGCCGGGGTCCTCGCCGTGCCCTGCCGGCCGCCGGAGCCCACGGCGGAGCTGCTCGCGCGGCACGCCGCCGACCCCGAGCGCCGCGACTGGTGGGTCGAGCGCCTGCGCCGGGTACAGGGCCGCACGCCGGGACAGTGAGGTCCTCGCCCACCGGGAGTCGGAGCCTGCGGAGCTCGACCCGTTCGACGTGAGGAGCACACCGTCATGAGCGACAAGGACGACCGTCTCGAGGCCGGTCGCGCGATCGTGCGGGCCAAGCAGGACAAGGGCCTGACCTGGGCGGAGCTGGCCGCGACGCTGGACCGCTCGCTGGTCTGGACCACCTCGGCGCTGCTCGGCCAGCAGCCGCTCGACGCCGACCAGGCGAAGAAGATCGGCGACGCGCTCGACCTCGACGAGGACACCGTCGAGGCCCTGACCCTGCCGCCGGTGCGTGGCGACCTCGCCCTCGACCCCACCGAGCCGGTCACCTACCGCCTGCAGGAGGCGCTGCAGGTCTACGGAACGAGCATCCACGAGCTCATCCGCGAGGAGTTCGGGGACGGCATCATGAGCGCCATCGACTTCACCCTTGACTTCGAGCGCGTCGAGGACCCCAAGGGCGACCGGGTGAAGCTGACGCTCAACGGCAAGTTCCTGCCCTACACGGTGTGGTAGCGACACGCCGAGTCGCGGTGAGGGGGTCGCTCCCCGCGCGCGAGTAGCGTGCGGAGCGTGACCGCCGCGCCTCCGCAGAACACGGCGACCCCGCCCGACTCGTCGGCCGGGGACGCCACGGCGGTGGCGGCCGCGTCCGACCCGCGTCTCGAGCACGGGCCCCCCGAGCACGTCCGCACCGCGTTCGGCGTCCGGGAGGCCGTGCCCGAGCCGCGGCCCGACCTGCCCGGCCCCGCCTGGCGCTGCGACGGGCTGGTGCTGCGCCCCGTGGCCGACACGGTGCTCGCGGCCTGGTCCGCGGGCGCCATCGAGGAGCTCGCCACCCACGGCGTCGACGGGCTGCGCCTGGCCAAGCCGGTGCGGGCCACCGACGGGCGCCGCGTCGTCGCCGGCTGGGCCGCCAGCCACGACGTCGCCGGTCGGGTCGAACCGCGCCACGACGACGTCGTCGCCGCGTCCCTGCGCCTGCACCGGGCGACGGGCCGGCTGGAGCGTCCGCGACTGGTCGACGACCGCGACGACCTGCTCGCTCGCGCGGACCGCGCCGCGTTCGGCGAGAAGGAGGTCACGCTCGACCCGGAGACCGGCGGGACGCTGTTCGCCGAGCTCGCGCGGCGCCGCCGCCCGTTGAGCCGGCCCTCACAGCTGGTGCACGGCGACCTGTTCGGCACCGTGCTGTTCGACCCGTCCGACCCCGGCGCCCCGCCCGCGGTGCTCGACCTGGTGCCGTTCTGGCGGCCCGTCGAGTGGGCGGCCGCGGTGGTGGTCGTCGACGCGCTGGCCTGGGGCGGCGCCGACCCCGGCATCACCACGCGCTGGTCGCACCTCGTGGAGTGGCCACAGGTGCTGCTGCACGCGCTGCTCTTCCGCCTGGCCGTGCACGCCCAGCACCCCTCGTGCACGCGCGAGTCGCTGCACGGCCTCGAGCACGCCGCGCGCCTGGTCAGCAGCCTCCTGCCGCTCTGACGGCTCCCGTCGCGTGACGGGCGACGCACCGCGCTTCGTCTCCTCGCAACGCGTGGTCACGCGTCGGTAACACACGGTTCCTAGCGTCCCCGGGCGACGGACCGGCCCCGGTCCTCGGATCGAGGAGGCGACGCGCATGTCCGCAGCGCCGGCGCAGCCCCGCAGCCTGCTGCGCGGCCGCTGGATCGACGACTGGCGTCCCGAGGACGAGTCGTTCTGGCGGTCGACGGGCAAGAGGGTCGCGAACCGGAACCTCTGGTTCTCGGTGCTCTCCGAGCACATCGGGTTCTCGATCTGGTCGATGTGGTCGGTCCTCGTGCTCTTCATGCCCGAGGCGACCTACCACATCGACACCGCCGGGAAGTTCTTCCTCGTCTCGGTGCCGACGCTGGTCGGCGCGGTCCTGCGCCTGCCCTACACGATGGCGGTCGCCGTCTTCGGCGGACGGAACTGGACGATCATCAGCGCCGCGCTGCTGCTCGTGCCCACGGTCCTCGCGGCGTTCGTCCTGCAGCCCGGCACCTCGTACACGACGTTCATCATCGTGGCGATCTTCGCGGGCGTCGGCGGCGGCAACTTCGCCTCGTCGATGACCAACATCAACGCCTTCTACCCCGAGAAGCAGAAGGGCGCCGCCCTCGGCATCAACGCCGGCGGCGGCAACCTGGGCGTCGCGGTCGTCCAGCTGATCGGCCTGCTCATCATCGCGACGGCCGGGACGGGCGCGCCGCGGATCCTGCTCGGGATCTACATCCCGCTGATCGTCGTCGCGACGGTCTGCGCAGCGCTGTTCATGGACAACCTGTCCTCGGTGCGCAACGACACCGGCGCGCTGAAGGAGGCCACGCGCGACGCGCAGACCTGGATCCTCTCGTTCCTCTACATCGGGACGTTCGGGTCGTTCATCGGCTACAGCTTCGCGTTCGGGCTCGTGCTGCAGACGCAGTTCGGGCGCACCCCGCTGCAGGCCGCGGCGGTCACGTTCATCGGGCCCCTGCTCGGCTCGCTGATCCGGCCCGTCGGCGGCTGGCTCTCCGACCGCATCGGCGGCACGAAGGTGACGTTCTGGAACTTCGTCGCCATGGCCGCCGCGTCGCTGGTCTGCATCGGGGCGTCGGCGATCGAGTCGCTCACGATCTTCACGATCGGCTTCGTGCTGCTGTTCGTGACCTCGGGGATCGGCAACGGCTCGGTCTACAAGATGATCCCGGCGGTGTTCCGCACCAAGGCGCTCGCCGCGACCGAGGAGCGCGGCCTGGACCAGGAGGCGGCGCTGCTGTGGGCGCGCCGGATCTCCGGGGCCGTCATCGGGATCGCCGGCGCGATCGGGGCCTTCGGCGGCCTGCTGCTCAACCTCGCGTTCCGCTCGTCGTTCCAGGCCACCGGCAGCGGCACCCCGGCGTTCTGGTCGTTCGTCGCCTTCTACGCGGTGTGCTTCGCCGTCACCTACGCGGTGTACCTGCGCTCCGGCACGGCCGCGACCGACCCGAGGACCGGCACCCGCCTGTCCTACGCCCAGGTCTGAGTCGCGCCGCGAGGGAAGGGTGGCCCTATCCTGTGGGCGTGGCGGGTCGACGTGGGTGAGCCTCCGCTGGAGGGCTGGCGGGTCGGGGTGACGGCCGACCGCCGCGCCGACGACCAGCTCGACCTGCTGCGCCGCAAGGGCGCGGAGGTCGTGCACGGTCCCACCATGCGCATCGTCCCGCTCGAGGACGACGCGCAGCTCGCCGACACCACCCGGGCGCTGCTCGCGGACCCGCCGGCGGTGGTCGTCGCCACCACCGGGCAGGGGTTCCGGGGGTGGCTCTCGGTCGCCGACGAGTGGGGGCTGGGCGAGGCGCTGCACGAGGTGCTGGCGTCGGCGACGGTGCTCGCGCGGGGGCCCAAGGCGCGTGGCGCGATCCGCGGGGCGGGGTTGCGCGAGGCCTGGTCGGCGGACGCGACGGAGTCGTCGCCCGAGGTGCTCGAGCACCTGCTGGCCACCGGCGTCGACGGCGTGCGCGTCGCGGTGCAGCTGCACGGCGACCCCATGACCGACTTCCTCGCCGCGCTGCGTGACGCCGGCGCCGACGTCGTCACCGTCGGCGTGTACCGGTGGGAGCCGCCGCCGGACCTGCCCGCGGTCGACGCGCTGCTCGACGCGATCGTCGCGCACGAGGTCGACACGGTGACGTTCACCAGCGCGCCGGCGGTCGAGGGGCTGGTGCACCGGGCCACGGCGCGGGGGCAGCGGGACGCGGTGCTCGCGGCGCTCCGGTCGCGCGAGGTGCTGGCGTGCTGCGTCGGGCCGGTGACCGCGGCGCCGCTCGCCCGCCTGGGCGTGGAGGGCATCGCGCCGGAGCGCTTCCGGCTCGGGGCGATGGTCAAGCGGCTCGAGGAGCACGCCCGGTCCGCGCCGGTCTCGCCGTGACGGCCCCGGCGCTGCTGCTGCTCGCGCACGGGACACAGGACGAGGCGGGGCGGGCGACCTGGGAGCGCCTCCGCGACGCCGTGGCGCAGGCGCTGCCGACGGTCGAGGTGCGCCTGGCGTACGCCGACGTGGTGAGCCCGACGACGGCCGAGGCGATGGCGGAGCTCCCGGGTCCGGTCGTCGTGGTCCCCGCGTTCCTCGCGTCCGGCTACCACGTGCGCGTCGACGTGCCCGAGCAGCTCGCGGCGACGGGCCGCGACGACGTCGTCGTGGCCGCGCCGTTCGGACCCGATCCGGCGCTGATCGGTGTGCTGCTCGACCGCCTCGAGGAGGCCGGGGCCCGGCCGGGCGACACCGTGGTGCTGGCGGCCGCCGGCTCGCGCGACCCCGTCGCCCAGGACGACCTGACGACCGCGGCGGCGCTCCTCACCGCGCGGGTGGGGCACGAGGTGCCGGTCGGCTACATCGCGGGCGGCGACCCCCGCGTGGCCGCGGTGGTGGCGTCGTCGGCGCCGCGCGGCGAGCGGGTCGTGGTGGCGACGTGGCTGCTCGCGCCCGGGGCGTTCCACCGCTGGCTCGCCGACACCGGGGCCGCCGTGGTCGCCGCGCCGCTGGGTGAGCACCCTGACGTCGTCGGGGTGGCCGTCGCGCGGTACCGGGCGGCGGCGCCGGCGGAGGTGGCGTCGTGAGCCGCGCGGGCGTTCCCGCGGTCGGGCTCGCGGTGCACCTCTACGCGTCCGACGGGCGCTGGATCGCGTGGTACCTGCCGGGCCTGCCGTACGTGTGGGACACCGGCGGACGCTGGATCGGCTGGTTCCCGTGGGCGGACTCCGCCGACCGGACCGAGCGCGACGACGTCCTCGACCCGCACGACGTCTACCTCGGCACGGTCGTCGGCGACCGGCTCCTCGTGCGGACCGCCCGGCGCCCGCGCCCGGTGGTGACACGGGTCCCCGAGCCGCAGCGTCCGGTCGGATCACCGGACGTCGACCGGGCGCTCGCACTGCCTCCCCCGATCGGCTACGTCGACGTCGACGCTCACCGACTTTCCGGCGACTGAGCGCCACCCCGGTGTTTACGGGTGGTCACGAGCGGGTGATGCTGTGCCCATGAGCCTCGGGCGGGTGATCGGGACGGTGCTGGTGATCCTCGTCCTGTACGCGATCATCACGGCTCCCCAGGAGGCGGCGAGCTCCGCCCAACAGGGGGCATCGACCGCCGCGGAGGCGGGCGAGTCGATCACGGTGTTCTTCTCGAGCATCGTGAACGACGTCGCCGTGGCCACCGGCTCGACCTCGAGCTCGAGCTCCGGGATCGGGGACCCGGTCTACCCGAACGGCGGCGTGGAGACGGGCGACGGCTCCACCCCCACCGCCCCGTGACCTGACGGTCGCTGGCACACGGCACGTGCGTCACGGGGTCACGGGGTCACGGCCGTGAAACACCGGCCGGACGCCGACCCGCCCTCGTCGTCTCGAGGAAACACTCCGGAAATCGCCGGTTGGTGTGCTGAGCGCAGCGAACAACCGGCCCGTCGGCGGCCGGCCGCATCCCCGAGATCACCTCGCGCCCGGTCGGCGGCCGGGTGCCGAGGGCCGCTGCGTCCCCGAGGGAGAACACCAGCATGACCAGCACCGAGCTCTCCGACGTCGAGACGCCCGCGTCGTACGCCGAGCTCCCCGTCCCGGCCCGCGCCGGCTAGGGGGTGCCCGAGTGGTCCGTCTCGCCGCCGCCGCGGCCCACTTCACCCGTGACGTCGGGTTCGACCTCGACCGCATCAAGGTGATCGTCTCGCACGCGCGGGACGCGGGGGTCTCGCTGCTCGCGCTGCCCGACGGCGCGCTCGGGGGCTACCTCACCGACCTGCGCCACCCCGACGAGACGTGCCTGCCGCCGCTGCTCGAGCCCAACGGCGACGAGGTCCGGTCGGTGATCGACATCGCCGGTGACATGGTCGTCTGCCTCGGCTACAGCGAGCGCGGCCCCGACCGCGGGGACGGGCCGGTGCGCTACGACGCGGCGGTGTGCCTGTCCGGCGACGGGATCCTCGGCCGGCACCGCCAGGTCCACCTGCCCGCCGGGATCGCGACGCTGTTCGAGGCCGGCGACGGGTTCGCCGCGTTCGACACCCCGCTGGGGCGGATGGGCCTGCTGATCGACCACGACAAGACGTTCCCCGAGGCGGCCCGGTCCCTCGCGACGGACGGCGCGACGGTGATCGCCTGCCTGTCGGCGTGGCCGACGTCGCTGACCCACCGCGCGCCGCGCATGGCGCAGGACCGCCAGGCGCGGCTGTTCGACCTCTACGACCAGGCGCGCGCCGCGGAGAACCAGATCGTCTGGCTCTCGGCGAACCAGAGCGGGCGGTACGGGGCGCTGCACTTCCTCGGCCGGGCGAAGGTCGTCGGGCCGGGCGGGGAGATCCTGGCGCGGACGTGGTCGAAGGGCGGGCTGGCCGTCGCGGAGGTCGACCTGCCCGGCGTGCTGGACGCGGCCCGCGCCGTGCTCCACCACCTCGCCGAACGCCGGCCCGACGCCTACCGTTCCTGATGCGGATCGCCCTGTTGACCTCCTCGACCACGCAGCGCGGCGGGGTCGTGCACACGCTCGCGCTGGCCGCGGCGCACACCTGGGAGGCCGCGGCCACGGCCCACCTCACCCTCTACCGCCGCGGCCCCTCGGTCGGCTGAGCCGGCGGCTCGGGGCACACGGGGTGTGCCAGCGTGGGGGCCACGGGCGGCACGGAGCGGAGCGGAGCTGCCGCGCCGGAGGCGAGCGCTGGCGCTCAACGCCGGGAGATCCACCCGCTCGACACCCGGTGGTTCGCGAGCACCACGCGTCCGTCGCGGATCTCGACGCCTTCGGCGCGCAGGCGCGCGTGCTGCTCGTCGACGATGTGCGGCGGGCTCGACCCGTCCGCGCGCAGCACGCGGTGCCAGGGCAGGTCCGCGCCGTCGTCGCGCAGCACCCAGCCGACCACGCGCGCCGAGCGCTCGCCGGCGGCCGCCGCGACGTCGCCGTACGTCGCCACGCGGCCCTCGGGGATCGCCGCCACCGCGGTGCGGATGCGGTCGTGACGCGCCTCGTCCACGGCGTCCAGTCCAGCACGGCGGCCCGGATCGGGCGCTGCGGCCTCGGTGATCGTGGCGGCTTTCCGCGCGTTGAACGCCAGCGCTCGCCTCCGGCGCGGCAGCTCCGCTCCGCTGCGTGCCGCCCGCGGCCCCCACGCTGGCACACCCCGCGCCGTCCCCGACACGCCCGCCACCCGGCGAGGGGTTGTCGGGGGGTCGTGGTGGAGTGGTGGACGTGAGCCACCCGCCGAGCGCCGACCGCGCTCCCGAGCTGCGCCGCGCCGCCGCGTGGGTGCCCGGCGCGCTGGTGCTCGACGAGCCTGCGCGCCGGGTCGTCGAGCACGACGCCGGCTTCCTGCGCGTGCTCGGCGGGCCGGGCACGGGCAAGACGACGCTGCTCGCCGAGCGGGTGGCGCGCCTGCTCCACGAGCAGCCGGGCGCCCGCCCCCTGGTCCTCGTGGGCGACCGCCGCGCCGCCGCCGCCCTGCGCGAGCGCATCGCCGCCCGCCGCCGGGCCCTCGCCGGCCAGGACCCGGGCGCCTCCGCCGTCGGCGAGCCCTTCGTGCGCAGCGTGCACTCCTACGCCTTCGCCGTCCTGCGCCGCCACGCCGACCGCCGGGGCGAGGCGCCGCCGCGCCTGCTGCCCGGCGCCCAGCAGGACGCCATGGTGCGCGAGCTGCTGGCCGGCGAGGTCGCGGGCGCCGGCGTGCCGTCCGGGTGGCCGCTGCGCATGCGCCCCGCGCTCGAGGCGCCCGCGTTCGCGGGCGAGGTGCGCGATCTCCTGCTCCGGGCCGCCGAGCGCGGGCTCGGGCCGCGCGAGCTCACCGACCTCGGCAAGCGCCACGGCGTCCCGGCCTGGGTCGCGGCGGGCCGCTTCTACCGCACGTACGAGGAGGTCACGCTCCTGCGCGCCGCGGCCGGCTCGGCCAACCCGCTGGCCTCGGCCCCGCCGCTCGACGCCGCCGAGCTGGTCGCCGCCGTCCTCGACGCCTTCGTCACCGACCCCGAGCTGCTCGAGGCCGAGCGCGCCGCCGTGCGCCACCTCGTCGTCGACGACGCCCACGACATGGACCCCCAGCAGGTCGAGCTCGCCCGGGCGCTGGGCGCGGCCGCCGACGACTGGGTGCTCGCCGGCGACCCGGACTCCTCGGTGCTCGGCTTCCGCGGCGCCGACCCGGCGCTGCTGCGCGACGCCGACCCCGGGGGCCTCGCCACCGTCGTGCTGCGCGCCGACCACCGCAGCCGCCCCGCCGTGCGCGACGCCGTCGCGCGCGTCGTGGCCGCCCTGCCCGGCGCCGGCCCCGGGCGCACGCGCACGGCGCCACCGGGCCAGGACGACGCCGAGCGCGGCGCCGCCACCGTCGACGTCTTCGCCACCGCGGGCCGGCAGGCCGCCGCCGTCGCCGACCGGCTGCGCCGCGCGCACCTGCAGGACGGGGTGCCGTGGTCGCGGATGGCGGTGCTCGTGCGGTCGGTGTCGGGCTCGTTGCCGCCGCTGCGCCGGGCCCTGCTCGCCGCGGGGGTGCCGCTCGCGGTCCCGGCCGACGACACCCCGCTGGCCGCGCTGCCCGCCGTCGCGCCGCTGCTCACCGTGCTGCGCTGCGCCGCCGACACCACCCGCCTCGACGCGGACACCGCGCTCGGCCTGCTCGCCTCCCCGCTCGGCGGGGCCGACCCGCTGGCCGTGCGCCGGCTGCGCCGGGGGCTGCTGCGCCGTCACGAGCTCGGCGGCGGCGCGGCCGACACCCCCAGCGACGCGCTCATCGTCGACGCGCTGCTCGACCACGTGCGCGAGGAGCCGCACCCGCTGGCCCACCTCACGCCGTCCGAGGGCGCGCCGCTGGCCCGCGTCGGCGAGCTCCTGGCCGCCGCCGCGCACGCGATCCGCGCAGGGTCGTCGGTGCCCGACGTCCTGTGGGCGGTGTGGGAGCGCAGCGGGCTGCAGCGGCGCTGGGTCGCGGCCAGCGAGCGCGGCGGGGTCACCGGCGCGCAGGCCGACCGCGACCTCGACGCCGTCGTCGCGCTCGTCGAGCGGGCCGCCCGCTACGTCGAGGACCTGCCCGGCGGCACCGTTGCGGGGTTCGTCGCGCAGGCCGACGACCAGCGCATCCGCGCCGACACCCTCGCCCCGCGCGCCCCCGACGGCGAGGCGGTCGCCGTGCTCACCGCCCACGCCTCCCGGGGCCGCGAGTGGGACGTCGTCGTGGTCCCCGACGTCCAGGAGGGCGTCTGGCCCGACCTGCGCCGCCGCGGCACCCTGCTCGGCGTCGAACGGCTCGTCGACGTCCTGGCCGGCCTCCCCGACGACCCGGCGCTGGCGGGTCAGGCGCCCCTGCTCGCCGAGGAGCGGCGCCTGTTCGCGGTGGCGCTGTCGCGGGCGCGGCGCGCGGTGCACGTCAGCGCCGTCGAGGCCGAGGACGTCACGCCCTCGCGCTTCCTCGACGACGTCGACGGGGGCGTCACTACGGCCGACCCCGCCGACGCCCAGCGCCCCCGCAGCCGCCCCGGCCGGGCGCTGGTCATGGCCGAGCTCGTCGGGGAGCTTCGCCGCGTCGTCACCGACCCCGACTCCGCGCCGGAGCGCCGCGAGCGGGCGGCCGACGCCCTCGCCCGGCTCGCCGACGCGGGCGTGCCCGGCGCCGACCCCGACGCCTGGTACGGCCTGCTCGCGCCGTCCACCGAGGTGCCGCTGCGCCCGCCCGGCACACCGGTGTCGGTGAGCCCCAGCGCGGTGGAGACGATCCTGACCTGTCCGCTGCGCTGGGCGTTGCAGACCCACGGCGGCGACGACGGCGACTCGCTGGCCTCGGTCACCGGCTCGCTCGTGCACGCCCTGGTGCAGCGCGCCGCGGAGGGTGCCGACGAGCGCGAGCTCGCCGACGCCCTCGACGTCGCGTGGGCCTCGGTGGACGCGGGCGCGCCCTGGTTCTCGCGCCGCGAGCTGGCCAACACCCGGCGGATGTTGGCGTCGTTCCTCGCGTGGCGCGAGCAGACCCGCGCGCACCTCACCGAGGCGGCGGTCGAGCGCGAGCTGGAGGTCGCCGTGGCCGAGGGGGTGCGGGTGCGCGGGCGGGTCGACCGCCTGGAGATCGACCCGCACGGGCGGCCGGTGATCATCGACGTGAAGACGGGCAAGACGCCGATCTCGAAGGCCGACGCGCAGGAACACCCGCAGCTCGCGGTCTACCAGCTCGCCACCGCGCTCGGCGCGTTCGCCGAGACGCTCGCGGGCCCCGACGCCACGGCGGCCCGCAGCACGCCCGGCGGCGCCCGCCTCGTCTACCTCTCGCGGGCGGGCGGGGTGGCCAAGGAGCGCGCGCAGGCCCCGCTCGACGACGAGGGGCTGGCGCAGTGGCGTGACGCCGTCGCCTCGGCCGCCCGCGCCACCGAGGGGCCCGGCTTCGTGGGGCGCGAGAACGACGCGTGCCCGCGGTGCCCGGTGCGCACCGCCTGCCCGGTGCACGTGTCGGGGAGGCAGGTCCCGTGACCACCATCGCCCGCCTCGGCCTCGAGCTGGTCGACCCGGTCGAGCTCGCCGAGCGCCTCGGCCTGCGCCGCCCCACCGACGAGCAGGCCGCGGTGATCGGCGCGCCGCAGGAGCCCGCGCTGGTCACCGCCGGCGCGGGGTCGGGCAAGACCGAGACGATGGCCGCGCGCGTGGTGTGGCTCGTCGCCAACGGCCTCGTGCGCCCCGAGCAGGTGCTGGGCCTGACGTTCACGCGCAAGGCCGCCGGCCAGCTCGCCGACCGGGTGCGGCGCCGGTTGCGGGTCCTCGCGGCGTCGCCGCTGCTCGACGAGCTCGACCCCACCGGCGACCGGCGCGTCGCCGCCCGCGCGGGCGAACCGACCATCTCGACCTACCACGCCTACGCGGGCCGGCTGCTCGCCGAGCACGGCCTGCGCCTGCCCGTCGACCCGGGCGCCCGGCTGCTCTCGCCCACCGCGTCCTGGCAGCTCGCGCACCGCATCGTGTCCACCTGGGCCGCCGACCTCGACACCGACCGCGTGCCGGCCACCGTCACCGCGCTCGTGCAGGCGCTGGCCGGCGAGCTGGGCGAGCACCTCGCCGACGCCGGGGCGCTGCGCACCCACGCCGAGCGCTTCGCCCGCGCCGTCGAGGACGCCCCGCGCGCGAAGGGCCAGCGCGCGGCGCTGCCGCAGGCGCTGGCCAACCAGGTCGCCGCCCAGCGGTTCCGGGCCGCGCTGCTGCCGCTGGTGGACGAGCTCGCCGAGCGCAAGCGCGCCGAGCGCTGCCTCGACTTCGCCGACCAGATGGCCGCGGCCGCCCGCCTCGCCGAGCAGCACGAGGAGGTCGGGGCGGCCGAGCGCGAGACGTTCCGCGCGGTGCTGCTCGACGAGTACCAGGACACCGGGCACGCGCAGCGGATCATGCTGCGCTCGCTGTTCGCGACCGACGAGGGCCCGTCGGTCACGGCGGTCGGCGACCCCTTCCAGTCGATCTACGGCTGGCGCGGGGCCAGCGCGGCGAACCTGCCGCGCTTCGTCACCGACTTCCCGCGCCTCGACGCCGACGGCGAGTTCGTGGCCGCCGCCCGCCACGGCCTGCTCACGAGCTTCCGCAACCCGCCCGAGGTGCTCGCGCTGGCCAACGGCATCGCCGAGCCCCTGCGGGCGAGCGGGGTGCCGGGGGACGCGCAGCG